>NZ_JBSWXO010000007.1:0-250086 GCF_056160645.1 Alteromonas sp. ABH4_456 | reverse complement strand
GCTTCCCTCTGTACTTGCCATTGTAGCACGTGTGTAGCCCTACACGTAAGGGCCATGATGACTTGACGTCGTCCCCACCTTCCTCCGGTTTGTCACCGGCAGTCTCCTTAGAGTGCCCAACCAAATGCTGGCAACTAAGGACAAGGGTTGCGCTCGTTGCGGGACTTAACCCAACATCTCACGACACGAGCTGACGACAGCCATGCAGCACCTGTGTCAGAGTTCCCGAAGGCACTAATCCATCTCTGGAAAATTCTCTGCATGTCAAGTGTAGGTAAGGTTCTTCGCGTTGCTTCGAATTAAACCACATGCTCCACCGCTTGTGCGGGCCCCCGTCAATTCATTTGAGTTTTAACCTTGCGGCCGTACTCCCCAGGCGGTCTACTTAGCGCGTTAGCTTCGCTACGCACGAATTAAATTCACACACAGCTAGTAGACAGCGTTTACGGTGTGGACTACCAGGGTATCTAATCCTGTTCGCTACCCACACTTTCGGACATGAGCGTCAGTCTTTGGCCAGGGAGTCGCCTTCGCCACTGATGTTCCTCCAGATATCTACGCATTTCACCGCTACACCTGGAATTCCACTCCCCTCTCCAAGACTCTAGTCTGCCAGTTCTAAATGACCATCCCAGGTTGAGCCCGGGGCTTTCACATCTAGCTTAACAAACCGCCTGCGTCCGCTTTACGCCCAGTAATTCCGATTAACGCTCGCACCCTCCGTATTACCGCGGCTGCTGGCACGGAGTTAGCCGGTGCTTCTTCTGTTGTTAACGTCACAGCTGGCAGGTATTAACTACCAACCTTTCCTCACAACTGAAAGTGCTTTACAACCCGAAGGCCTTCTTCACACACGCGGCATGGCTGCATCAGGGTTTCCCCCATTGTGCAATATTCCCCACTGCTGCCTCCCGTAGGAGTCTGGGCCGTGTCTCAGTCCCAGTGTGGCTGATCTTCCTCTCAGAACAGCTAGAGATCGTCGCCTTGGTGAGCCTTTACCTCACCAACAAGCTAATCTCACTTGGGCCTCTCTTCAGGTAGGAGCCTAAGCCCCCTTTGGTCCGTAGACGTTATGCGGTATTAGCAGTCGTTTCCAACTGTTATCCCCCTCCCAAAGGCAAGTTCCCAAGCATTACTCACCCGTCCGCCACTCGTCAGCAAATAGCAAGCTATTCCTGTTACCGTTCGACTTGCATGTGTTAGGCCTGCCGCCAGCGTTCAATCTGAGCCATGATCAAACTCTTCAATTAAATATATCGAAAAACTTTTATGAATCGTCGGTTGACACTCTTAACGAGTGCCCACACAGATTGTCTTGTTATAAATTTTTAAAGAACAATTGCTAACCTCGGCTAGCTGCTTCAGCGTTTCTCCCTGAAGCGGGACGCGCATTCTACGCATTTCGTTTTCAGTGTCAACATCTTTTTGAAATTTAATTTCTCAAGTGTTTTCAGTGAAAACCGTTATAAATAACCATTATTAAGTTCTTATAACGACTTCTTCGTGGACCGTCTGACGTTCCCCGTCGAAGTGGTGCGCATTCTACGCATCAGAGATTTTTCGTCAACCCCTTTTTTATCCTTTTTGACCTTTTTCTTCGAATTCGAACTCAAACGCCTGGTTTTCCAACAAAAGTCTATTTTTTATTGGTCTTTCGTCTACTATTTCATCAGACCATTGTTCAATTTGTTACAAATGAGTAAACTATGAACAGCCTCCAACGTTTCACTAAAATAATTAAAGGTAGGTTTATGAAAGTAGGCTTTATTCAATGCGCAGTAATTAGCGCGGTATTCGCAATCGCAGGTTATCTCATCGTTTCTTCCGCTAGTCTGGAAGCGAGTCTTCCTGTCACCGTTGCAGTGTCTTTGCTTATTAGCGGTATCGTTACACCCTGGCTTGCATCTCTGCTGAGTTCGTCTTCAACGTCCTCTTCAGTGAATGCTGATGTGACTTCTGATACTTCCGGAGAAACAGCCACTTTATATGTAGGTAATCTTCCATATAAAGCGAACGAAGATGCAGTGAAAGAATATTTCAAGGATTACATCGAAGTTCAGAGTGTTCGTCTTATGAAGGACCGTCGTACTGGAAAGCGTAAAGGGTATGGATTTATCGAAGTCATTACCCGCGACGTAGATTCAGCTATTACGGAACTAAACGATAAAGTATTTCTGGAAAGAACATTGAAAGTACGTGCTGCAAGGGAGAAAGGAGAAACCGAGTAGTCGTACTACACAAACATAAAAGAACCCCGGCATGCCGGGGTTCTTTTTTATCTGAATATTGAATTGGGCATCACTACTTTATTAGTCCGCCCGTATCTTTCAGCTTTCGCTTGCCGGAGGCTCTACAGGCTGAGTTTTCTGCTGCTCGCCCGGCATTGCGTCAAGTAAACGCTGATTGAAACTATGGAAACGATTTATAGCTGTGACTAAATCCGGTACCTGTACATCCTTCATTTCGTTGATCAGGCCATTTATCAGAGTGTTGAAGTCTTCACCTGAAGCCAGTTGTTGTCTCGCCGATTCAAAGACGTTAAGCATCTTATTCAGATATTGTGCAACAGGCTTCGCTTCATCGCCGTGGGAACCGGACTCGCTGCCGTCACGATAATGCTGAATAGCACCGTAAGTTTTCACAACTTCCGTTTGCTGCGTTCTGTTCAGTTGCAATGCGTAACCCGTAAGTTCCTGATCATCAAAACCCAGTTCCAGCGCTTTCTCAAACGCCTTATCCAGATCGCCACCGAAGAACGTATCAGCCAGATCGTTAACGGATTCTACTAAATCTGCAATGGCCGTTAATTCACCTTCATCCAGCTCACCTTTCAGAGAGAAACTGATCCCCTGACGATCAAAGTACGAGTAAGAGATGCTGTCTGTAGCGACGACATTCTGATAACCATTACCTTCACCACCCTGTCCCTGTTCAGTCGTATAAGCGACGGTTTGCTGGCTGGCATATTGATAAGCCCTCAGACTCTCAAAGCTCAACTGCACTTCATCACCATCTCTGGTACGAATTGTCAGACTGGCAGATTCTGAGTTGCTGCTGTTAACGTTCAAAGCTGACGCAACACCGCCAGCAGCAAGTTGATCTTCATTCTGAATACCAAGCAGATCAGCCTCCAGTGCATTAATGCGGTTTTCGATGAGACTGCGGCTCCTGTCGATGCCTGTTGATATATCATCATTCATCAGGCCTCCCAGATCTCTTTCTGCCATGGCAATTCCCCGGGAAACCCCTTCTCGCGCCTGCGAAAAAAGATTACCGAGTTTCTCTTCATCCGCACCACCTCTTGCAGCGCCCTGGATGACACCACCGACAAAACGCATAACGTTTTTTGCTACTTCCTCAAAATCAAATAAAGAGGTTTCCTTCTCTTTATCTGACGTATCATCTTTTGCAAACTTACCACGCTGTCCGTCAACGGTAACCTGTTGCTCCATTGACGAACTGTAGACTTTCAGGCCAATGGTCGTCTGCGAACTACTGACGCTTACCATTGCGGTTTGCCGCTGTTGAAATTCAGCAGCCTGACGAAGCCCATCCTGCTGTAACTGCTTTTTGATTGCTTTGTTAGGGTCTTCAGGTGCCTTCTGTTCTGAAACAGCCGGCTTCTGCTCACTAACAAATGCCTTAATTTCACCCACGTTCATAATGTTGTCCTCACTAACCTCACATTAGTTATCGGCAGACTTAACGAATTGTTTAATTTTAATGCAATCTCAGAACAGTGTTTGCACAAATAATTTAAGACACTACAATGCGCAGCCCGGCAATCAAGATGAAGTTATTACCATGACAACTCAGACACACAGTCAGCAATATACCGCGCAGTTAGACGAAAAGATCTCGCGACTGTCACAACTACTTGATCAATATGGTCAAACTGAGATGTCTGTGTTTGCCTCAGAAGAAACCGGCTACCGCATGCGGGCAGAATTTCGGGTATGGCATGATGGCGATGACTTGTATCACATCATGTTCAACAGCGAGACGAAAGAAAAGTATCGCGTTGACACCTTCCCGCCGGCAAGCGATACCATCAATGCCGCTATGCAAATTTTAATGACAGAACTTCGTTCAAGCCCGGTACTGAGAAAGAAGTTATTTCAGATTGATTATCTGAGCGGACTGTCGGGTGAACTGGTTATAAGCCTTCTGTATCACCGTCAGCTGGATGATGAATGGGAAACGGCTGCCAGGGCACTGCAAGATTCGTTGTCAGACACCTTCGGCACAGTGAATGTTATCGGCCGTGCACGTAAGCAGAAGAAAATTCTGGGCAATGACTTTATCATCGAATCGCTGCCAGTAAACGGACAACACTATCAATTCAGGCATATTGAAAACAGCTTTACCCAGCCCAATGCGAAAGTGAACTGCCGCATGATCGAATGGGCATTGTCTGTGTGTGAAAACACCAGCGGCGATCTGCTTGAAATGTACTGCGGAGCCGGTAATTTCTCACTGCCTATGGCCAGCCAGTTTCGCAAAGTCATCGGTACTGAAATCGCCAAACCTTCGGTTAACGCTGCGCAATTTAACATTGAAGTGAACAATATAGACAATGTGGAGATTGTTCGTCTGTCTGCAGAAGAGTTTACAGAAGCATTAAGAACCGGACGTCAGTTTTCCCGCCTTAACGGCATTGATTTATCAGGCTACAACTTTACGACTGTACTGGTTGACCCGCCAAGAGCCGGTCTTGATGAAGAATCACTGAAGATGATTCAGGACTATCCGGAAATTATTTATATTTCCTGTAATCCCGATACGCTGGCAGCGAATCTGGCGACATTGTCGCAAACCCACGATCTGGTGGCGTCTGCCTTGTTCGATCAATTCCCTTTTACGCACCACATTGAAGCCGGCGTAAAACTGGTTAAGAGAAACCGTTAATTACTCACTTTTGACTTTCCGGGGGCGATAGACTTTTGCCCCCAACTGTACAAAACGCAATTGCGCTTTTACCCTGTGACCAATTTCCTGCCTCAACGGCACATCCACTTCTAATGCTTCAGCTCCGGCACTGAATACAAGCCGGACCATGGCTTCTGCCTGAAGACTTGCCAGTTGATGCTCTGCCCCCTGACTTTCAACAATATAATCAGCCAGTTCTTCAATAAAATGCTGAATTTCCCTCAGTACTGCCATCCGGTAAGCAGTTGAGGTGCCGGTGTGTTCACGGAGCAGTAATCTGAACACGTTAGTATTGGCGGTAATAAATTCCATGAAGGTATCAACCGACGTATCGATAACCCCGCCGCCACTGGCGATACGGCGTCTTGCCTGACGCATCAGTTGACGGAGTGCAAGACCAGCCTCGTCCACCAGCGTCAGACCGAGTTCGTCCATATCTTTGAAGTGACGGTAAAAAGAAGTCGGCGCAATACCGGCTGCACGGGAGACTTCACGTAAACTGATAGCAGACAAACTGCGCTGCTCATCAAGCAAACCAAAAGCAGCATTGATAATATTCTGGCGGGTTTTTAATTTTTGCTCCTGACGACTCACCGCCAACTCCTTCTTTTCATTCCGGATACCTGTAAAACGGTAACGATTGTACCTTACCCCGGCGATGACGGCACATCAGTTTCACAAAATCTGCACTATACTTAAAGCTGAAAATGTCGCTTTTCCCTTGCCTGCGCCCGGTGAAAACGATAAATTAGCGTACAGTTGTAAGCCGAGTTGTTATCATGAAAAAACCACCAATTATCCTGACCAATGTTCTGGTATTTATTATTACCGGTGCAATTGCGTTACTGGCAGTGCCCCTTTGGGCGGTCACCATGGGATTCGACACCACGGAAGTGGTGACGGCTGTCGTATTATTTTATTTCACCGGTATGTCTATTACTGCCGGCTATCACCGTCTGTGGTCTCATAAAACCTATGACGCCAATATTGTTGTACGGGTCATTCTCGCCATCGGCGGTGCAATGGCATTGCAAAACAGTATCCTGCACTGGTCTTCCGATCACCGTATCCATCACCGTCATGTGGATCAAAACGACAAAGACCCGTACTCAGCCAAAAAGGGCCTTTGGTTCGCCCATATTGGCTGGATGCTGAGAGAATATCAGTCTCATCGCTATGACGATTACAGCAACTGCCGGGATTTACAGAAAGATCCGGTGGTTATGTGGCAACATAAGTATTACCTGCCTATCGTGCTTATCGCAAACTTCGGGATCACAGGTTTGCTGGGCTGGTTGAACGGCGATGTACTGAGTATGATTCTTTTTGCCGGTGTATTCCGTTTATTCATGGTCCACCATGTCACTTTCTTTATTAACTCGCTGGCTCATTTCTGGGGCAGTCAGCCTTATACCGATAAAAACACAGCCCGTGATAACGGTATCCTGGCATTTTTTACCTTCGGAGAGGGGTATCATAACTACCATCATATTTTTGAATACGATTACCGCAACGGTATTTACTGGTGGCAGTTCGATCCGACCAAGTGGCTGATCCGTGGCCTGTCTTATATGGGACTGACTACAAATCTGCGCCGTGTACCGGAAGAACGGATTGAAAAGGCCCGTGCAGCCATGCAGCTTCAGCAAGCCAATGCCAGACTTGCCGCTCTGCCGGATGCCGATGAGTTATTACAAAAAGTGCAGGCCGAGTACGAGTTGTTAGTGCAGAAGATGTCTGCCTATTATGCCGCGAAAAAACGTCTTATGAATGTACGTAAACGGTGCCTGAAGCGCTCGGTTGAGCGACTGGAAATTGACTTTCATTATAAGGAACTCAAACACGCACTGGCCCTTCAGAAAGAAAAGTGGCTCCAGTTACAGACACTTTCACCACAGCTGGCCTGAACTCAGCCCGAAACGCCGCTATTTAGCGGCGTTTCTGTTTCTCCTTCTTGCAAAATCAATAATATAGGCAACACTTAGGTGATGGATTGCTCTTGCTGTTTTCTCTGTATTTTTTGAAATAAGAGTCCTCGCTTTTCCTTTATCAGTACGGACGGATGCATGAGTGATGAACAGCTTTTTACCTTTTCCCCGGAACCTGAACCGGACGACAGTAATACTCAGTCAGGAGAATGGTTAGTTCTTAGTGTTGAAGACGATTTGGGCTATCAGCAATCCCTCAAACTGGGCTTAAGCGGCCTTAAGGTCCAGGGCAAACCGCTTAAGTTTCTGACCGCTAATTCTGCAGCTCAGGCCTCAACCATTCTGGCAGAAACCGACGATATTGCGGTGATCCTGCTGGATGTTGTGATGGAGCAGGATAACGCAGGCCTGTTTCTGGTAAATACCATCAGAACCGTGTTAGGTAATTCCCGCGTGCGGATTATCCTGCTCACCGGCCAGCCCGGTATGGCTCCCCGTCAGGACACATTTAAAGAATACGATATTGATGAGTACTGGAACAAAGTTGAGCTGACAGAAGAAAAGCTGAGAGGCATTGTTTCCAGTAACATTAAAACCTGGTCTAATCTGAATGAATTGTACGTGGCCAAGCGCGGACTACAGATGATTGTGGATGCCTCCAGAGCCCTGACGTCAAAGCAGGATGTGGGCGAGTTTACGTACACCGTGCTCAATGAAGTATCCCGTGTCATTGGCATTCCTGAAACTGGTGGTGTGGTGTGCGCTTACCGCCCGACCATGGCGTCTATGGAACAATGCGAAGTGGTAGCATCAAGTGGTGACTTCAGTCGTTCTGATGCCACTATGCTGTCAGACTTATTAGGTGAATATCAGGCTCACGCGAGTTCCGGATTGCTGAACGCCATCGACACCGCTCTGCACACCCATGAGCATCAGTTCTATGAAACCTGGTCAATTCTCTACTTTAATACGGCAGATGTAGACAACAACCACTATCTTGTCATCGTGCAATCTCCCAAGCCTCTGGAGCAAAGCCATATTACATTGCTGATGGTGTACAGCGAAAACATCGGCAATGGTTTCGTTAACCTGGCATTGCTCAATAAACTGTCCATGCTGGCCTATTTTGACGAAACGCTCCAGATTCCGAACAAAAACTGGCTGCACCGCGAAATCGTGAATATGTCGCTGTCTGACTTACAGTCAACCTCGCTGGTGCTGGTGAACATGACGGATTTCTCAACAAGTGAAATCACGCTGGGGACAGATTTCAGCCATGCCCTGCTTGCCGGCTGCCTGAGCGAAATAAATAAGCGCTGTCAGAAAGCGATGACGATTTGTTATCTGGGTGATGGCTTTTTTGCGCTGCTTTATAAAACGGAAAAAGTATCTCAGGAACCATCATTAAGCCAGTTAGCCGAACTGTCGGTGTATATCGATAATGTTGAGCAACGGATCACGAACCGTATCAGCCATCTGGCAGTGAAAGATTTAGAGCTGGATGATTTACGTAAGTCGTTGAAGACGGCGCAACTGGTGCATAACTCACGGAAACGGCGGGACCATTCCGTACAGACCATTTCACGACAATTGCTGGACGAAATGGGCACCCGCCACAAGCTGCTGAAATCTTTGTCTGATGCCATTGCCGACTCTCACCCGTTCTTTCTGGTTTTCCAGCCAAAAGTAGATCTGAAAACCGGTGTGACAACCGGACTGGAAGCGCTTATCCGCTGGCGCACCGGTAGTAACGAAATCATTCCGCCGAATGTGTTCATCCCTCTTGCTGAAGCATCCGGGTTAATCACCCGTCTGGACAGCCTGGTGATGGAGCTTGCTGTCTACGCTGCAAAAGTGCTGAAAGAGTCAGGGCATAACTTCTCTGTGGCGTTTAATGTGACTCATGCCGATGTGATAGCACCAAACTTCATTCCTGCACTGGAAAACGCGCTGGCTACCCATAATGTGCAGCCGGAGCAGGTAGAGATAGAAATCACTGAAACTCAGGCCATGGAAGATTATGAGGATATCAACCCGATACTCAATACGTTGATGAAAATGGGGATCAAAGTCAGTATTGATGATTTCGGCACCGGCTATTCTTCACTGGCTCACCTTAGTACATTATCGGCCTCAGCACTGAAAGTGGATAAGAGCTTTGTCGATACACTAAATACCGCCATCCCGAATTCTCCAGATCATATTCTGGATATGGTTCACAGGCTATCTGAACAATGTCATTTTCAGGTTGTTGCTGAGGGCATTGAAACTGAAGGACAACGGGAAGCGTTGTTGAGTAAAGGGTATGAAACCGGACAAGGTTTTCTGTTTGCCCGCCCCATGGCATTACCCGACCTTATCGACTGGCTTAACGGACAAAGGCGATGAGTGAGAAAAAACACTGGCAAAGGGCCTGCTGGCTATATCTGTGCAATTTCATTTTATCTTTGCTGACAGGCTCACTGGTGTATCAGTGGTTTTATGATAAGTCCATGCAAACACTGAGATTAGAGCATGCAACCGTCATTTCTTCAGTCAATACAGCTTTAAGTCAGGAACTGGGCGATTTAACTAACGTCGCACGCCTCGCAAACGAACACCTCGTAGATGTTTTATTAAACGGTCAGCAAGAAGAGACGGAAGCTCAATTGTTTCTGCGCATTGGCCGTGTGCTTAATAATGTATCGCAAATGCGATGGCTGAACCCCGAAGGGGTTGAAACGGTACGGGTTAATTTTCTTGCCGACGGCGTTCAGATTGTCCCGACGGAACAGCTCCAGGATAAGTCCACCCGATATTACTTTAAGCAGGCACAGCAAAAGCCGGCTGGGATCATGACGCTTTCTTCCATCGATCTGAATATGGAAAATGGTGTGCTGGTCACGCCCTTTCAGCCGACCGTGCGGGCAATCCTGCACACATTTCCTTCTCATCCTCTTGGAGAAGGTTTCCTGGTGATTAATTTTGACCTGACGTCTTTATTCGACCACCTGAAAACCTTTGAAGAAACGCAAACGCAGCTTTTGATTTCCGAAGGTGCCATTCAATGGATGCTGCACCCTGATGCAGAAAAAGAATGGACCGCCAGCCGCGGGGTCACGCCTGCGAACATTAAGCTGGCTCAACCTGATATTCTCGGGAAACTAAAAAACAACAAAGCTGTTTCCCTGGTCTCCGGAGAAGAAGATGCGTTGTTCAGCGGTGCAGCCTTGCAGTTAAGAATGAAGCATACGCACACGGTTGACCCGTACTTCATTCTCACCCGTACACCCGCCGATTACCACAGTTTGCTGGTAAAAGACGCGCTGTTGCCGGGATTAATCTCCTTCGTTTGCTGCTTTTTTATTGCCGGCTTACTGATTACCAGGGACCTGAAACAGTTATCCCATGTTACCCATCTGACAGATCAGCTGTTAACGGAGAAACAGGATTTGAAATCCGCTCTGGATAAACAAACCCGTCTGCGTGACGAACTGGTCGAGTCAGAGAAAATGGCGTCTCTTGGGATGCTGGTAGCCGGTGTTGCCCATGAGCTGAGCACTCCCATTGGCGGCACAACCATGTGCGTATCGGCTATTGATAACCAGCTCGACGCACTGGAAAAGAAAATCAGTACCGGACTGACCCGCTCAGATCTCGATGCTTACGTGGCATATACCAGGGAAAGTGTGACCCTGTCGAAGCATAACCTTGAACGTGTAACCGGGCTCATCAAGCGGTTTAAACGGCTGGCGGTGGACCGCGGAAGCGAGACACCGGTGAAGTTTTCTCTGCACAGAGTAGTGGGTGATCTGGTCCGCACGCTGGAAGCTCAGGCCAGCGCCAAACGGGTAAAACTAACAGTAGACATACCGGAAACGCTGGAAATTGTGAGCTTCCCCGGCCTTTACTCTCAAATATTACAGAACCTTATCACCAATGCCTTTGAGCATGCTTTTGCGAATAAACGTCTTGGGGAAGTATGCATCACCGCCCGTGAGAAGGGGAACAGTTTCGAAGTCAAAGTCAGAGACGATGGCTGCGGCATTCTGGATGAAATTCAGCACACTATTTTCGAGCCTTTTGTGACTTCAGCCCGCAACAAAGGCAATACCGGTCTTGGTATGCACCTCGTCCACCAGTGGGTCACTAATTTGCTCGGCGGCAGGATTGTGTTTACGTCTAAAGAAGGCAACGGCACAGAATTTATCATGACCTTTCCGCTGGCGTTGCCTGACGCTAAAAATGCATGATGAAACCGGAAATGGGCAACGGAAACTTTGTCTTTCTTATCAGAATGTTGCTAGACTTTGCATGACACTATTCCAGTCCAGCAACGTATCTACCGGTTCCCGCCGGTACAGCAACCATTGAGTATTTTCGACCATGACAAAGAAAACAGCGAAAGTCGCAGAACCTTCTTATCAGTTTGACGCCATTGTGATCGGCACCGGACCCGGTGGTGAAGGTGTGGCCATGCAGCTGGCCAAAGCCGGTCAGAAAGTCGCCGTTATTGAGCGCTACGAAGCCGTCGGCGGTGGTTGTACTCACTGGGGCACAATTCCATCAAAAGCTTTACGTCACTCTGTCAGCCGTTTGATTGAATACAATACCACTTCACTGTTCTCGGAAAATCAGGTTGCCCGCCACGTTACTTTTCAGGACATCATGAGTCATGCAAGCGGCGTGATTAAAAAGCAATCCCGTTTGCGTACATCGTTTTATGACAGAAACCGGGTAAGCCTCATCCACGGTGAAGCCAGCTTTGTTGATAAAAATACAATACAAATTGTGCGTCCCGACGGCTCAAAGGATCTCATCACTGCACGTCAGGTTGCCCTGGCAACCGGTTCACGCCCTTACTCACCTAAGGATATAGATTTTAATCACCCCCGTATTTATAACTCAGACACCATTTTGTCGCTTAAGCATGAGCCGCAGAACATCATTATTTACGGTGCCGGAGTAATCGGTTCTGAATACGCCAGCATTTTCCGGGGTATGGGTGTGAAAGTAGATCTGGTGAATATGCGGGATCGTCTGCTGTCATTCCTTGATGCAGAGATCTCTGACGCCCTGAGCTATCACTTGTGGAACAACGGTGTGGTTATCCGTCACACTGAAACCTATAAGAGCGTACAAGGCCATGACGACTGTGTGATTATGGAACTGGAGTCTGGCAAACGCATGAAAGCAGACTGTCTGCTGTTTGCTAACGGCCGTACCGGTAATACTGACATGCTCAATCTCGATGCGGTTGGGCTCAAAGCCGACTCACGGGGACAACTGCGGGTAGATGAGAATTACCGTACCGAAATCGATAATATCTTCGCGGTCGGTGATGTGATTGGTTACCCGAGTCTGGCTTCGGCAGCCTACAATCAGGGCCGCTCTGCCGCAGAAGCCATGATTTCCGGTAAAGCAAACTCTGGCCTGGTTGAAGATATACCTACCGGTATATATACAATTCCTGAAATCAGCTCTGTGGGTAAAAATGAGCAGGAACTGACTGCTTTAAAAGTGCCTTATGAAGTAGGCCGAGCCCAGTTTAAGCACCTTGCCCGCGCGCAAATTGCATCCACCACTGTGGGCAGCCTTAAAATACTCTTCCACCGTGAAACCAAAGAAGTATTGGGTATTCACTGCTTCGGAGAGCGGGCTTCTGAAATCGTGCACATCGGCCAGGCAATCATGCAGCAAAAAGATGGCGGGAATACGATTGATTACTTTGTAAATACCACCTTCAATTACCCTACCATGGCAGAAGCATACCGGGTGGCAGCATTAAACGGTCTCAACCGGATTTTCTGAATCCGGTTTCCTAACACATCAGCCCGCTTTTACGGGCACAAAAAAACCGGCTTCAAAAAGCCGGTTTTTCTGTTCAGAACAAATTAGCGGTTCATTGCTAAGCTATTTTTAGCCTGAAGCGCGTCTCTGTGAGCTACGATATCGATCTGCATTTTTTCAGCATCGAAAGTCATTGTAGCAATGGCGTAGTCGCCAAAGTTTTCGCTCGCCTGCTCTGTTACTTGTTGTTGTGCATCGCGGTAACGAATGTTGTTGCTGATTTGATCAGTCATACATTGGTTATTCATTTCGAATGTTTTCGCATCCATACAATCGAAAAGCTGGCTTTCACCAGACTCCGCATGCGCAACACCAAACGACGTTAAGAGCGCGAGGCCAATAATTGTTATACGCATGTGATTACTCCTGTGATACAGTGGATACTGTTATGGCAAAGCATACTGTATAAACGGTGTTCAGTCAAATTCAGATCACATCAATATGACAGTAATGTGACACAGTGAAATATTTCTGGAATTAATTGGAAGTAGCAGGGGAAACTCCCGGTGGTACTGCGTTCAGCTATCCCCTCAGAGGCCTGAAAAGCTGTGAAATCAGGCACCTGATAACATTATAGTCACAATGTGATAAACCCGCGTATACGAAGCTTAGCCTTTCCCAATCTTTTCAGAAGTGACAACCAACCATCTCCCCTCGTTATTTAGTATTAATTCGAATACCCAAAATAGTGAAAATATACATAATTTATAGGGTCTTGCAGGGACGATGTTATTCATCGTCACTCTCATTTTTTTTAGCAATCAGAAATGCTTTCAGATCATCAAAGGGCATAGGTTTGGCAAACAAAAAGCCCTGAGCTTCGTCGCAACCAAGCTTAATCATAAAACTGGCCTGCTCACGCTTCTCCACGCCCTCAGCAATAGTCACCAGACCTAGCTTGTTACCCAGTGTCACTATAGTCTCTGCAATGACTGCATTTTCGCCTGGCTTAATGTCTTTCACAAATGAGCGGTCGACTTTAAGCCGGTCCAGCGGCAGTTTTTGCAAATAACTCATGGAGGAGAAACCGGTACCGAAATCGTCAATTGCAATGGCAACGCCAAACTCTTTAAGCAGGGTCAGTGCGTCTATGACAATTTGCGGTTCATCCATCACCACGCTTTCAGTGATCTCCAGCTCCAGTCGTTTAGGTGAACAGCCATAGCGTGTCAGTGCACTTTTCACCTTCTCTACAAACAGACGATCTCTGAACTGCGGGATAGATACATTGACCGCTACGCGGATATCATCGAAACCACTGTCTGTCAGTTCTTTGATACGCCGGCATGACTCTTCTACCACCCAGTGACCGATATCGACAATTAAACCGGAATACTCAGCCATTGGCACGAACTCGGCCGGCGAAATATATCCGCCCTTTCCGTCAGGCCAGCGTAGCAGGCCTTCAACACCGATGACCTTTTCACTGACCAGGTCCACCTGAGGCTGAAACCACAATTGCAACACGCGATTCTGAAAATCGGTGCGTAATTGCCTGATCATATTTAACTGGCGGGTTGTTCGCTGTTCAAACTCAGGCTGATAATACTCAAAGTTGTCTGCCAGCTTTTTCTTCGCCCGGTTGAGGGCAATATTGGTTCTCTTAAGCGTGTCGATACCAATGCTCTTGTCAGAGCCAATCCGGTAGAGACCAATCGTCACATTGACGGGTAGAGTATGATCGCCGGCTGTGAAGCTTTCAGAGAATACAGCGTTTATCGCCTGCGGTGTGACTTGCAACTCAGAACCAATTAAACCGAAAACATCTCCCCCGATCCGGCTTTTAATCACCCGCTCGTCAAAACCCGCTTCCAGTCTTTCACCAATGGCCTTCAGCAGCATGTTGCCCGCTTCCTGACCCAACCCGTCGTTGATATCTGAAAAGTGATTCACATCCACCAGTGCCACGCACAGATCGGCGGCACCGGATACAGAGGGCCGGTCCAGCATATTGATAAATTCATTCCGGTTGGGCAACCGGGTCAGCCAGTCGCGGAAGGCTGCGTTTCTTAATTCGTGGAAAAGGTTAACGTTCTCGTAGCCCACCGAGATACTGGAAAGAAATACCTCGAGCAGTTGCCGGTCGACCTGAGTCAGCTCTTTACTCATATTCAAATAAACAGCCGCTTCAAAACCTGAACTGTTCAGATACAAAATAGAGCTGTGATTTTCAAGAATGTGTTTTTTAAGGCGTAAACTGCGATTGATATTCTCAACAATGGCAGGGTCTTCAATGGTTTCTACAGGCTCATTGATAAAGCTGGCAAAGTTGCCCGCCGCACCGAGTATGTAGACACCATTGTCGTCTCTGTCGAGTACGGAGCCCGCCCTCGCGCACACCACGCCTTCAGCTTCCAGCCCGAGCAAGGAACTGATTTGGGTTACGATTCCCTCACAGAACCCCTTCACTGAGTGTTCTTCCAGCAAGTTTGAAGCAGAGGCGATGATTTTCTGCAGACCCAGACGGCTTTGGTTGATGGTCAGAATTTGCTGATACGAGCGCACTGACGACAAAACGGTGGTCAGCAGCTTACTGCGGGTCAGCTCTGTTTTCGTTTTATAATCGTTGATGTCGTAGGTGCGGATCACATGTTCTTCCGGCGCGTACCCGGGCTGCCCGGTGCGGAGTATTATGCGGGGCTCGGGAAGATCAAGATTTTCGCGGAGATATTGCACAACCTGCAAACCTGCATCGTCGGTTTCCATCACCACATCAAGCAGGATAATGGCCACGTCCCTGCCATGTTCTTCAAGTAACGCTTTAGCCTGCTCACCGGAATAGGCGTGCATAAAATTCAGCTTCCTGTCACTGACAATCAAATCTGCCAGCGCCAGTCTTGTAACTGTATGAATTTCCTCATCGTCATCGACAATAAGTACATTCCAAACCTTGTGGATCTGAGGCTCTAACTCCGGATGTGCTTCTTCATCTAAGAAAATAAGCTCATCATTTTCATAACCAGCCGATGACATCGAATATCTATCCTTATATACCGCCTTATTTAATCGTACTCGCTGGTTGTCTTTTTGCAAGTTATTCGACAAGTTGCTTAACCTTTGCGGCGGGCGTACAGTACCAGCAGACTTTACAAGAACGCTATCTCTATGAAAGTAACGGATTCCGGTCAATCTCCCCCGGTTCAGCCGGCTGTCACGGTGAAAACTGAAAAGCCCGCCAGAACGCAGGCAGAACCCCGTAAAAGCAGCACGGCTTCACGCTCTGCCAGTGACAATGCGCAACGTATACAGTCGCTGTTTGCCCGTGCAGGCATAGGTCAAAACATGATTCTGCCGGATGAAGCTGCCCGTCAGCAGGCGATAAAACGCAGAAATGATATTCTGGCGTTGTCGCGCATAAAAAACCTGCAAGCGATCATGGATGTTGCATTGAGTGTCAGCTTAACGGAGACCAGCAATGAACCGGTTGATCCCGACTGGTTTTATGCATTTTCCCGTCTGGCAGAGAATATTCACTCCCCTGCGATGCAGGGACTATGGGGAAAAATTTTTGCTGTTGAAGTCAGTAAGCCCGGCGCGTTTTCACTGCGTACACTGGAAACACTAAAAGTGCTGACCCAACGGGATGCAGCAATGTTTACCAGAGCCGCCTCTTTGTCCTGCTTACGTCAGGGAGATACCGTGCCCCGCCTGATTACCGGCTATCACCGTAAGCCCGGTTTCTGGCGTTTATTTGGTCACCGTCAGCCCGAACCTGTAAACCTGGCTGCCTATGGCTTGAGTTATCCGGATCTGCTTGCCCTTATCGACATGAAACTGATATTCGCCAGTGAGATTGAAAGTGGTGAATTACCGGTGTCTGAAAGTATCAAATGGCGTTGCGGTAACGACACGTTTACTGTAACCCCATCCGGTCAGGGACTTGCCTTTGTATACTATAAATTTACCAGTACCGGTGCAGAGCTTGCCAGACTCATAACCAGACATAATGCATCGGCATATGTGGATGCACTTAAGCAACGCCTCAGCCAGGCTTTCATTATTGAATAACCGGGTAAATAAAAAATAAAAAAGGGCGGCATACCAGCTGGCAGCCGCCCTTCCTGATCATCTGTCAACAATCAGATACCGTCACCGAATTCGTGCAGGCCACATTCCCGCTTCAATCCGAAGAAGCGTGTATCCTGCTCACTCATACCTTCTTGCAGAGACTGAGTAGTATGCCAGTCACCAATGGACACATAGCCTTCTTCCCATAACGGGTGATACGGCAAATCGTTATCTTTCAGATAGTAGTGCAAATCTTTATTCGACCAGTCGATGATCGGATAAACCTTGAACTGATTGCCAACTTTCTGCAGTACGGGTAACTTTTCCCGGGTATCAGACTGACTTCTGCGTAAACCGGCAAACCATGTACCCGCACCGAGCTCTTTCAGCGCCCGTTGCATCGGTTCAACTTTGTTCATCCGGTTGTATTTCTCAATGCCTTCGACACCCTGTTCCCACAAACGGCCAAATCGGGCTTCCTGCCAGGCGGAGGTTATGTCAGAACGATAAACCTTAAGGTTCAGATTGAGCTTTTCAGTAAGCTCATCAATAAACTTATAGGTTTCCGGAAAAAGATAACCGGTATCCGTCAGAACCACGGGAATATCCGGCATTGCTTTAGTCAGCAAATGCAGCATCACCGCAGACTGTGCGCCAAAACTGGAAGACAAAATCGCGTTGCCGGGCAGCATTTTCAGTGCCCGGGCAATACGGCCAGCCGCATCCATGCCTTCCAGCTCTGTATTAATTGCTGCAATCTCCGCCGCACTGGTGTCCAGTGACAGCGGTGATGTGGTGTCGATTAAGGTATCAGTCATAGAAATCTCTTGCTGAGTCAACAACAGGCGCAATGATGCCTGCTCTGACGACGTAGTCACCGAACGCTTCACCGCTTTCACGTTCTTTCGCCCAGCGACCAATCAATGTATCAAGTTCCGAGAAGATCTCATCTTCACTGATGTTCTCCTGATACATTTTCGGAATACGCGTACCTTCACGGTTACCGCCCAGGTGCAGGTTATATTTACCCGGACCTTTACCCACAAGGCCAATTTCGGCCAGCATGGCGCGGCCACACCCGTTAGGACATCCGGTAATACGGAAGATAATGCTGTCATCTGCAACGCCATGTTGTGATAACAGTCCTTCCATGCGGTCAACCGCTTCCGGCAGATAACGCTCAGCTTCAGCCATCGCCAGCGGACAGGTTGGCAACGACACACAAGCCATGGAGTCGAGCTTCTGGTTAGATGTATCGTCTTCAATCAGCTTGTGATCGCGGGCGATTTTTTCAATCACAGCTTTCTGATCCGCTGGTACACCTGCAACAATCAGGTTCTGATTTGCGGTCATCCGGAAGTCGCCTTTGTGGATCTTCGCGATTTCCTTACAACCGGTTTTTAGCGGACGGCCCGGGAAGTCAAGAATACGGCCATTCTCGATGAACAAAGTCAGGTGGTACTTACCATCGATACCTTCAACCCAGCCAAAGCTGTCACCACGGGTAGTAAATTCATACGGGCGGCTGTCAGCAAAGCTCACACCTGCACGTTTTTCCACTTCCGCTTTGAAGTTTTCAACGCCCACACGTTCAAGGGTGTATTTGGTTTTCGCGTTCTTACGGTTAACACGGTTACCCCAGTCACGCTGAGTCGTTACCACTGCTGCCGCTACATCCAGCGTATTTTCCAACGGGATGAAACCAAAATCAGTCGCTTTACGGGGATACGTAGACTTGTCACCGTGGGTCATTGCCAGACCACCGCCAACAAGCACATTAAAGCCCACCAGCTTGCCGTTTTCAGCAATAGCGACAAAATTCAGATCGTTAGCGTGAACATCCACATCGTTTTGCGGTGGAATCACAACGGTAGTTTTGAACTTACGTGGCAGATAGTTATCACCTAAAATCGGCTCAACCGGCTTCTCAGTAGATTCAACTTTCTCGCCATCCAGCCAGATCTCGGCATAAGCACGGGTTTTCGGCAACAGGTGCTCGGAAATCTTCTTCGCCCACTCATAAGCTTCTACGTGAAGCTGAGACTCTACCGGATTGGAAGTACACAGTACGTTACGGTTCACATCACCGGCAGTAGCAATAGAGTCGATACCGGTACTGTTCAGCGTCTGGTGCATCAGCTTGATATGCGGCTTAAGTACACCGTGAAACTGGAACGTCTGACGGGTAGTAAGGCGAATACTGCCGTACATGGTGTGCTCTTCAGCAAACTTGTCGATAACCAGCCACTGCTCAGGAGAAATAATACCGCCAGGTAAACGGGCACGCAGCATCACGTTATGCAGCGGCTCAAGCTTCTGTTTTGCGCGCTCAGGACGAATATCGCGGTCATCCTGCTGGTACATACCGTGGAAGCGGATCAGCTGAAAGTTATCAGCCGTGAAGCCACCGGTGAGATCGTCTTTCAGATCCTGCTCAATGGTGCCACGTAAATTATTACTTTCACGCTTCAAACGTTCGTTGTCGGCCAGTTTGCCTTCAACAATAAAAAGAGACTTTTCGTTACTCATTAATAAACATCCTTCTGATAACGTTTCGCCTTGCGCATGGCAACTAAATACTCTTTGGCGTCGTCTTCAGACTTGCCGCCGTGCTGCTGAATAATTGATAACAATGCAGCTTCAACATCTTTTGCCATGTGGGTTGCATCACCACACACATAGAAATGTGCGCCGGCTTCTAACCATTCGAATACGTCTTTACCGTTTTCGATCAGACGGTGTTGCACATAAATCTTTTCTTTCTGGTCGCGGGAGAATGCCAGTGTGATCTTGTCAACCAGACCCGATTTCACGTAGCCCTGCCACTCAACCTGATAGAGGAAATCCTGAGTAAAATTAGGATTACCGAAGAACAACCAGTTCTTACCGTCTGCACCTTGTGCGTCACGCTCTTGCATAAAGGCACGGAACGGCGCAATACCGGTGCCCGGCCCAACCATAATAACTGGCGTATCCGGGTTTTCTGGCAAACGGAAGTTGTCATTTTTCTCAATGTACACTTCCACTTCTGCGCCTTCTTCCAGACGTTCACACAGGAAGCCGGATGCGCCGCCCTGATGGCGTTTGCCAAAGGCTTCATAATCAACATGAGCGATGGTCAGATGCACTTCGTCTTCCACTTCATCCTGACTGGAAGCAATGGAATATAAACGGGGCGTCAGCGGACGTAATGCATCAGCCAGTGCCTGCGCATCAATTTTTGCGGGGTGTTCCCGTACGATATCGATGATCTGACGCTCAGCCAGATAGGTCCGTAACTGAGCAGGATCTTCAATCAGCGCAGCCAGAGCATCAGAGCCGGTAGCCTGCTGATACGCCTTGACGAAAGTCGGATAACTCAGCGTCAGTTCCAGCTTCCCGGCGAGGGCATCTGCGATAGTCGTTGTAGCATCTGCCACTTTCACTTCTTCACTGCCGCTTAAGCCGGTGAGCGATAACATCTCTTCAACCAGTGCCGGAGCGTTTTTAAACCACACGCCCAGCGCGTCACCAGCACGGTACTGAATACCGGAATCTTCCAGGCTGATTTCAACATGACGGATATCTTTAACAGAATCGCGGCCGGTAATTTTTTGCGACTCGATAAGCGTAGCCGCAAACGGTGCCTTCTTGGTATAGGTCTGCTCCGCACTACCAGCTACTGCCGAACCTGACTGAACAGCAACCGCAGCGCCTGCCGGTGCACCGGCGAAGTCGTCTTTCAACGCAGCAATTAATTGCTCACCCCAGCTCTTTGCTGACTCTTCGTAATCAACATCACAGTCCTGACGTGCAACAACAGCCGAACCGCCAAGCTTGCCTAATCGCTCATCAAAGTCTTTGCCTGTCTGACAGAAGAACTCGTAGCTGCTGTCACCCAGACCCAATACCGCATATTTCAGACCATCCAGCTTAGGTGCCTTTTTGCCACCCAGAAATTCGTGGAATTCCACTGCATCATCAGGGGCATCACCTTCACCATGTGTGCTGACAAAAACAGCCACGTGGGTTTCAGCTTTGATCTGACGGGGCTTGTAATCAGCCATGCTAATCAGTTTACTGGTATACCCTGCCGCTTCGGCCTGCGCCTGAAACTGCTGGGCAACACCTTTTGCATTACCCGTTTGCGAGCCATAGAGAATGGTGAGCACCGGGGCATTGCCCGCTGCCGGCGCTGCTAACTGAGGTGCAACAGCACCACCCTGCGCGGCTGCCATTCCTGCTGCGTAACCACTTACCCAGGTAAGCTGATCACGGTTTAAGCCTGCAATGGCCTGCGTAATCGCATTCCATTGTTGCTCATTGAGCACCGCACCGGGTGCCTGATTTTGATTCGAATTCGCTGACATAACTCATAAGCCTTATTGAGATAGCGTAAAGGTATCGACTTTTTTTGAGAAGAGAAAAGAATAAATCACACTTTTTTATGCTCTAAAGTTTTTAAAAAGCACTCTTGAAATGTGATCACCCTCTAAAAGACAACTGCCGCAAGCAATGCTTACGGCAGTTTTACAATCGCAGATTAGTCCGGCGGTTTTATCTGACCAGCCGGTCAGCGGGATTAGAAGTGGATTTCAATACCCGCAAACGGACCATCCCAGCTCATATCAGCATAGGCACCGTCAAGATCATCCAGATCCACTTCCACATTCCGGTAACCAGCCTGAATCGTCATGTCTACTGCCAGGCTTTCAATAAAGGAATACGTCAGCGCAATCTGATAATCACTGAAGGTATGATCGCCAACCGACAGATAATTCCCTTCGGCATAAGCGCCCAGACCGGTAAACGGCAGGCCTACAGCAACCCGTGAATAAGCCATGGGGATAACACCGGAAAAAGGCAGCTCGCCGCTGGTCTGTGTATCAGCATCATTGACAAACAATGTACCGTCGATGTATTTGCCTGTCAGACCCAAATCAAAACTGACCAGGTCGTTGTCAAACAGCTCGTAATACAGTGTCAGATCGGTGGTGGACATTTCTACCTGCGTATAAATATCACTGCCGGTGGTGTACAAGTCGCCATCAAAGGTGAAACTGGTTTGCAGCGCAGTGGTGCCATCTGAGTCCAGCGTAGTGTAGTTCACCTTCACGTTTGGCAAAAACGGCACCGGATGTTCAACAGCGATATATAAGGAAGAGTTTGCCTGACTGTCAAAGTTGAAGTCAGCCATCGTACTATCATTGGAAAATGTGCCGTCATCAGCGAAGCCGCCTGACGTACTTGTGTGCCATCCCTGACCACCGAGATAAAGACCGGCCAGTGTGTCTGCCATTACAGGCGATGCAGATAAAGCTGCAGCGGTTGCTACTGCCATAATGCATTTTTTCATGAATTATCCTTGATTGAGAAGTTCAGTCAGTTCGATTAGTGCTGCATTAGCACGGGAAATATAATTCGCCATTACCAGTGAATGGTTCGCCATCATACCGAAACCATCCCCGTTTAAAATCATCGGACTCCACACTGTTTGTTGTGTAGCTTCCAGTTCACGGATAATTTGACGCAAACTGACCAGCGCGTTTTTGTCTTCCAGTACATCCGCAAACTCAATTTCTACCGCTTTTAAGAAGTGTAGCATTGCCCAGGTAGCACCGCGGGCCTCATAGAAATTATCGTCCAGCTTCCACCAGCTGGTTTTCACCACTTTTTCATTCACTGTCGGGGTAGATTGTCTGGCATTTTTATCACCGGCAAGGTCTGTATTCATCCGCGACGAACCTACACTGGCGCTCAGACGCTGTGAGTAAGAACCCAGACGTTTTTCAACTTGTTTCAACCAGTCCCGCAGGTTATCGGCGCGGGTATAGAACTGACCGTCGCCGCGGGTCGGGTCTACCAGTTCTGCTCTGTAGGCTTTTAATGCCTTGATACCGCTACGGTAAGATGACTCTGCAGACGGTAACGCCCAGCTCCGGCTGTTTACGTTAAATTCCGGCTGTGCTTTTGTCAGATTCGGGCTTTCAATAGACTGGGACTGAGAACGGCTAAAATCCTTACGCATGGACAACGACAAATCACGGATCATTTCCAGCGCCCCGTATTCCCAGGCAGGCATGTTGTCTAAAAAGAGGCCGGGGGGCATAACATCATTTGACAGATATCCGCCCGGCTTATCCAGCATATGTTCAGTTACCAGAATCAACGTGGTCGTTACAGTGTATCCGGGCACTTCAGTTTGAGTGGGGTTTTCTGCCGTTGCAGCGACAGACTGTCTTACATCAAATGTGTCAGGCTCGACACTCCAATACACGCCAATTAACCAAAAGAGTAAAAACAGGATCAGCACGGTTGCTGAGATCGTTTTGGTGTTTAAGTATTGTTTAATGCTCAACGTTAATATCCTTTTCTAATGACAAAATGGGCGTTGTAAACGCCCATTTATTACCATGTACCTGCACTTTAGCATCATGACGGCCAATTTTCGCCTTAATTTACTTCGCTTTTCCATCACTTAATGATTCGGATACACCGTTCGGGATTGACGGGGACGGCGGAACAGCCAGATGACGGCTGCCACCAGTAACACCGGCCATAGTGCACTCAGCCCCGTCACCAGCATTGCTGCTACACAGGCAAAGACAGCCAGTGCCAGCGTCCCGAACACACTCAGTGCGACAATGAACCCGATTGCAACAAACACCAGACCCACCGCCGATGCTGCGGCAAAATTTTCTAACGGCGACAACATATCGTCACCCATCATCAAATGAATACCCCACCAGTCATTAAACAGATTGCCAAAGGCGTAAACAAGGATCAGTGCAATGATGACAGCCATAAATGCATTTTTCATTACGCCCACCTTGGTAACAGAAATGTTGCTGCGATATAAGCTATTAATACCGGCACATGAAACAGGATCAATCCGGCAACAGCGGCAACTCTTACCCAGGTCGCATCCACATCAAGGTATTTTGCCAGGCCTGCACAGACGCCACTTATCACGCCGGTGCCGGTATCGCGGTAGATTCGTTTATCAGTTTGCGGAAATTTCATCATATTCTCCTGTATGGCCGGTACGCGCCACCCGGCGCATAGCCGTATCAATTTCAGTTATCTTTCAGGCTGCGCGTTTTTTCTTCATGGCCGCCAGTTCAGCATCTATGGCATCGCTGGTCTCCAGCGCTTTAAACTGAGCTTCCAGAGACTGCCCGCTGCCATCGGTGACATCATAGGCATCAACCTGCGCTTCCAGGTGTTCAATACGCTGTTCGTAGCTGTCGAAACGCGCCATTGCCGATTCAATTTGCTCGCTGTGAGTAACACTGCGGGCTTTCAGACGCACGCCGGCATTCTGTTTTCTTGCCACCAGACTCTTTTGCTTCTGACGGGCTTCAGCCAGTTTTGCGTGCAGACGACCGGTGTCTTCCTGAATACCGCTTAACATTTCAGTTAACTGCACTTTTTGAGATTCAATGGCTGCCAGCTTGTCGCTGAAAGCGTTTTTCTGTACCAGCGCTGCCCGCGCCAGATCATCCTTGCCTTTATCCATCGCCAGCTCAGCTTTTGCCATCCAGCCGTCAACATCCTTCTGAAGCTTTTCAGCCTGACGATCGAGATACTTTTCTTCAGCCAGATACTTCGCTGCCACGGAGCGCATTTCCACCAGCGTTTCTTCCATTTCCTGAATGATCAGGCGAATGACCTTCTCAGGATCTTCCGCCTTATCTAACATGGCATTGATGTTCGCCTGTACGATATCTGACATTCTTGAAAACATACCCATTGTGTTTCTCCTTTAACTGTCTTGTTTGTTCGGTTACACAATAGTTATTACAATGCCCGTGCCAGATATTTAAGATGTTGTTTTAAATGAGATTTTACTATTCCGCGAAGGATTGGAGAGGTGCTCGGCACGGTCGTATATAAATATTTAGTCATTTTGACCAGCCAGATTGGTTAAAATGACGATCTTCAAATTTCGATTTTCAATTGCACATAAAAAAACAGGCAACCGTTTAAGATTGCCTGCAACTTCGCACTGATAATGTTTGATGCTGAATTCGCATCTTACAGCAAGCCATAAGCTTACTCTTCTTCAGATTCAGCGTGTTCAGATTTTGATTGTGTCCCGCTTGCAGCAAGATCAGTCACACTCACTGAACCTGTCTTTGTTTCATCCGGCAAACTGAAATTATACGATGCGTTTGCAACAGACTGGCGTACGCCGTTACTGATTTCTTCGCCCGCCATAGACACGGCCTGATCAATCATGCGGCCGAGGAACGATTTAACAGCACTTTCCTGCGCCATCGCCTGTGAACTTAACATCGCAGCAGTTAATACAAGGCTGGTTAATAGTGTTTTCGCTTTCATGGTGTTTCCCTCTGGTAATGTTTTAAATAAAGCCGTACTCACTGCGACGACAAGTTACCTGAGAGATAGCGAGAGACGTGCCAACCTCTAAAAATTTTTTATGCTATTGATTTATATGGAATTAAACTGATCATCGAAAAAACCGGAAAGCTCAAAAAACGAACAACACTACAAGTTAGCGAAATAAACCACCTACGTTGGTCTATTCCGCTACCCGTTCTGACAGAGATTCAATATCTCTGTCACCAGGGCTTATTGCTGGAAACCGGAGTTAAGCGATTCGCTTACCGGCCATATTCTGAAGCATGTCAGGATGGCTTTTTAAATATGCCGGGCGCTGCCGCAAACGGGAGATATAAGCTTGTACCTTAAGAGACGGAGTAAACCACCCCACTTTAGATGCAAAGTCCAGCAAACCGCCAAAGATCACATCAGCCGCAGTAAATTGCTCACCGGTTGCCCAGTCAGAATCTGGCGTTAATGCTTCGATTGTATCGATGATCCTCGGCATGTCACCCCAGCCGGCCATTGAAGCATCGGGATACTCAATATTTGCAGCGGCCAGCGTAAACGCCGGTTCAATAGCGCTGCCTGAAATAAACAGGATCCGATAATACAATCCGCGTTCAGCAGACCCGGCAACCGGCGCCATATCCTTCTGCGGATATTTATCCGCCAGGTAAGCGCAAATAGCAGCGGCTTCTGTAACAACAGTATCGCCATCAACCAGTACAGGCAGTTTCTTCATCGGATTGATACGGTGCAGCTCATCCAGTTGCGAATTCTGTATGCCAAAATCAATACAAACCCGCTCGTGCTTAACGCCCAGCTCTGCAAGCATCCAGTCGGTTATGGCACTTCTGCTTCTTGAATTATAAAAATGTTTCATGATTTACCTTCCCTATAATGTGATTAAACGGCTACCAAACTCTGGCCTCATTACGCGGCCTGAAGGCCCCGCACTCGCCATACCGGAAAGTGTATGGATAATTGTGCCGTTAAATGGCATATTAAAAATATGACGAATAAAAGCTTCACAAACCGGACAGACAGGCGGAGCCGCTTAATTGGCTTATTGCAGTCTGAGGAATACTGGAAAACCGCAGACTTACGGGAACAGTTGGGGATAAGTCAGCGCACGCTTATGCGGGAACTGTCTGAACTCAGGGATGCCGGTTACCCGGTGGAATCTGACCGCGGACGGGGCGGCGGTATACGGCTGTCTGGCCGCTGGGGCATAGACAGGCTGAATCTGACTCACCGTGAAGTCATTGAACTTATCCTCGCGCTGGCCATTATGGAGAACCTTCAGTCGCCATTGCTCACAGGAAATTTAAAACACATCAAACAAAAGCTGTTTCAGGCGTTTCCGCAAAAGCAGCGCCATGTAGTCAGTGATATCCGCAAAAGAATTATGGTGGGAAACAACGCAGCAGCTAATATTGCGACGCATTATGGCGCACCGGCGCCTGACATGTCGGAAGAAATAGCAGAAGGGTTCCTTGGTCGTCACTTACTGGAAATCGACTATCAGGCTGAAAGCAGCGACATGACCAGGCGGGTTATTGAAATCCACTACGTTCTGCTGAACTGGCCAATCTGGTACATCATCGCCTGGGATCATTTAAGGGATGCCACCCGTGTATTCCGCATCGACCGGATAAAACGGGCCGGCATTGTAAAAGGTCATTTCAGGCCCCGACCGAAGGATACCTTCGCGACCATTTACGCGCCGTTTTTTAAAACCATTTAGTACTACTATTCCGTAACACGGGAATCGTTAAAGGCTTTCGCGTTGGCCTGCGCCTGCTCTACCTGCTCCAGCGAATTCATCAGAAGATTAGGGTCACGCTCTTTACCGGTGCCATTCTGGCTTAAGTAACGACGCCAGATACGCCCGCCAGCTTGCCCCTGATACAAACCCAGCATATGGCGGGCAACGTGCCAGGGTTTAAACCACTCATCGGTTTGACGTTCAATGTACTGCTGCATGATGTGAACAATCTCTCTGCGGGATTTCACTTGTGCATCATCACCAAAAACCAGCTTATCGACCGACGAAAGCAAATAGGGATTTGAATAGGCTTCCCGCCCCATCATCACACCATCAACTTTATTCAAATGTTCGAGGGTATCGTCCAGTGTTTTTACACCGCCATTAATGCTGATGTTCAAATCAGGGCGTGTTTCTTTCAACTGATAAACACGCGGGTAATTCAGTGGGGGAATTTCACGGTTTTCCTTGGGGCTCAACCCCTGTAGCCAGGCCTTACGAGCGTGCACAATAAAGGTGTCGCATCCAGCATCAGCCACAATGTCAACAAAACGGGCAAAGCCTTCGTACTCGTCCATGTCATCTATGCCAATACGGCATTTTACGGTAACCGGGATGTCCACTGCCGCCTGCATGGCTTTTACGCAATCTGCCACCACTTCAGGTTGCGCCATCAGGCACGCGCCGAACGCACCGTTCTTAACCCGGTCAGACGGACAGCCTACGTTAATATTGACCTCATCATAGCCACGTTCCTGTGCCATTTCAGAACACCGTGCCATATCGGTGGGATCACACCCGCCCAGCTGCAGCGCCACCGGATGTTCTTCTTCGTTAAAAGCCAGATAATCGCCTTTACCGTAAATCAACGCGCCGGTAGTGACCATCTCGGTGTACAGCAAGCTGTGTTTTGAGATCTGACGCAGGAAGTAGCGGCAATGTTGATCAGTCCAGTCCAACATAGGTGCAATCGAAAACCGGCGGTGGGTAGATAGCATAGAAAAACCTGTAATCTTTTAACGAATATAGAACTGGTTTTTCAGCGGTCCTGCACTCCAAACCATCAATAAGGCCTTTGCTAACTCTCAGGTTCTCACGGAGAACCTTCGCATGGGCCGGATGACTGTGATTTTAACACAGAATCGCCCCCCGTGAACAAACCGGATATGATGACAATCCGGAGAAACTTACGATTCAAAAGCCCGATCAGCCGGCATAACCGTTTTCTTTCTGCGTTTAGATTGCCCCAGCACCACACCACTGAGAATAAGGCCACAGGCCATTAGTTGGGTTTGCGTGAGGGTTTCGTCCAGCAACCAGTAAGCAAAACCGATGGTATAAACGGGGATGAGGTTACTGAAAATGGTGGCCTTGCTTAAATCCATTTTGGTAATGGCAATGTTATACAGCAGATAGGCGCCTAAGGTCACGCATACGCCAAGGAAAACAATAGCGTAAAGCGCCGGGCCGGCATGTAATGGCGGCACATCCTGACTGAATGCCAGCGGCATAAAGAATATGGCACCGGAGAACGCCTGTAAGGACGTCAGTACCAGCGGAGAGTAGCGGGTGGACAGTTTCTTCACACAAACACAGTACACCGCAGAACATGCCATAGCAGCCAGCTCAAGGGTATTGCCCAGCACAGGATTACTGGCATGAACATTTTCTTCAGCCGCCCAGCTAAGCCAGACTAAACCGGCAAAAGCGGTAACAAAACCTGCCTGAGCCGTGATAGTCATGCGTTCCTTTAAAAAGATAAACGCCAGTGCTGCCGCCACAGGCGGTAAAACCGCTGTGACCATACCGGCTTGTGCAGCCGAGGTGTACTGTAGTGCCATGGCTTCAAAAACGAAATATAAGCAAGGCTCTGCAGCAGACATCAGCAGCAGTAACTTCCAGTCGCCTTTCTGATAAGTAAAGCGGCTCAGGCCCTTCCACATCAGCAGGAAACAAATACTCGCCACCACCATACGCAGAAAAATGACCCACATAGGTGAGTATTCGGCAAACGCGATTTTCAGCGCAATGAAAGAGCTACCCCACAACATGGTAGCAATGAGCAGCAGAATAAAAGGAAGCATAGAGAAACGGTCCGGTAAAAACAGCGGCAAGTTTAACAGAGGACGGCAATAAAACCTCTACCCGGACCGCAAATATTAGCAGTAAACAGTTAAGGTTTCTGTGTCAGCCGGAACTGCATATTCACCTGCAAACCACCTTTATCTGACAAGCTGAATGACATATCGCCGTCGTTCAGACGAACAGCTTCTGCAGCAATAGCGAGGCCAAGACCCAAGCCGCCGGTGTCGCTGTTACGGGCGCTGTCAGTGCGGTAGAACGCATTGGTCAGTTTTGATAAATCTGCCGGTTCCACACCCGGCCCGTCATCTTCGATTACGATAGTCAGTTGACTACCGGCAACAGTACAAGCCAGGGAAACGGAAGAGTTTGCATACTTAAATGCGTTTCGCACCACATTCTCGATGGCAGTGAGAAAGGGCTCCTCGTAAATACTGAGCGTGCCGTCTGCAAGAGCATGTTGCCACGTGATCCCCAGTTGTTGCGCCTCGAATGCAGCATCTTCGCACAAGTCATCCAGTAATGCTTTTACAGTAATGTCTGCTTTGCCCTGCGAGATAGCCCGGGATTCCATGGTGGTGAGATCGGATAAACGCTGAATATGCAGGTTGAGCAGCTCATTTTCTTTTTCTGCCCGTTCCAGAAGCGGGATCAACGAGGGGTCCCCGCATTTTCGGCGTACCAGTGCCAGTGTCATTTGCAGGCGGGTAAGCGGGGTGCGTAACTCATGAGAAATGTCGGCGCTCTGGCGTTTCTGATTCTGAATGAGCGCTGCTATTTTACCGGTCATATCATTGAACTGGGCAAACAAGCGGGTAAAAGGTGATTCCCCGCTTCGACGGCCGCCTTTTTCCACAGACTGACTGTATTCGATGCGGTGATTCAACTGCCCCTGCCCCACCGCAGTGAATGCGTCACCCAACCGGTTCAGCGGACGGGCAATAGAACGTACCAGTAACCAGCTCATCAAGCTGGTCACTACCATAAAAATACCCAGCATCAGCCACCACGGTACGGCTCTGAAAACATCCAGAGGCCGTGGTCGTTCCGGACGCCACAACACCAGTTTCCAATCTGGCCTGGCGGTCAGAGAGACCGGACCTACTAGCCGGGTCCACTCCAGATTAATTTCCCTTTGCTGTTCTTTTTGAATGAAATACCAGAAGCGCTTGCTGTTGAATTCTTCGGTGAGGGAGCGCCGCAAAGGCATACTGCTTTGGACCACGTTAAGCTGTTTATCAACAATGAGCCATTGATAAGATGCGCGGGTTTCCAGTTGTTCCAGTTGCCGGGGGATACCATGAGGATCTGCCGGGCGGCTGAGAAGAATGGCATCAATTCTCTGTGCCACATTATTCAGCAAACGACTGTCCCTGCCGGACAGGGGCTCGTTTTCATTGATTTCCTGCAGGATAAACGCCGGTATTGCAATGGACAGAATACACACCAGCAGAGTAAGCCAGAACCAGCCCAGTACTTTCAGATTAAAATTGCGGACAGCACCGGTCATCAGGCAAAAATCCCGTAACCGCGCCCGCGCTGACTTTTAATGTCTACCAGTGAATTTGCGGCAGTGAGCTTTTTACGCAGGTTACTGATGTGGGTGTCGATACTGCGGTCGAAGGCCTGCAGGCGTCGTCCCAGACACGCCTCGGAGAGCTCTTCTTTAGTGATGAGTTCTCCGGGCTGCAAGCACAGATGCTTCAGTAATGCATATTCGCTGCCGGTGAGATCCAACACTTGCGACTGACAGGTCACCACCATTTTCTGCACATCAATGCTGATATCGCCAATCGGGATAACAGACTTTTTCGACAAACTGGCCGGTTCGTCTGTTGCGGCTTTATCGCCGGTACGACGGATAATTGCCCGGATACGTGCCAGTAATTCGCGGTCGTTAAACGGTTTCGCCAGATAATCGTCAGCACCCAGTTCCAGCCCGAGTACTTTATCAAGGTCGTCCCCCCGTGCTGTCAGCATGAGCACCGGTAATTCACTTTTCTGGCGGATGGCTTTAAGTACGTCCAGCCCGTTGAGGCCGGGCAGCATTACATCCAGCAAAACCAGCTCGATATCGCTGCGGGCCAGAGCTTCCGCAAGACCAGACTCGCCATCAGCACAGTGAGTCACGTCGTAGCCGGACATCCCGAGAAACTCAGTGAGTAACTCTGCCAGCCCTTTATCGTCTTCGATTAATAGAATGCTCATGTCAATACGTCGTCTGTCAATGCTATGTCAACTTGCTTAATACGGGGTCAATAATGCCTGACTTTTCATATGTTCACACCAGATTTGCACTTCTTAACGTTACGTGACATTCAGCGCGATAGTATGTATTCGTCCTCATTGTGAGGTAGCAGATTTTCAGGAGAACTTTATGAAACGTTCGATTAAAAAATTAAGCATTGTAGGCGTTGCCGCTCTTTTCATTGGTGCGGGTGTAACAGGCTTCGCGTTAGCAGCAACCGACGCAGCAGCAAAAACTGAGCGAATGGAGAAAATGGATCCCCCGCTGGTACCGCCGCAAATGCACAGAATGATGAAAGATGTCGAGTTAACGGCTGATCAGGAAGCAAAACTTGAAGCGCTGAAAGAAAAGCAGAAAGCATTACGTGATGAATTCTGGGCTGTATTCACAGAAGAACAGAAAACACAGATGCTGCAGGATATGATGCACAGACCACATAAAGGCATGCGCGGACCCCGTGGTGACAAACGAGGTGGTGACAAGTTTGACAGAGGCGACCGTAAAAAACGTGGCGAAGGTAAAGAAGTTGAAGCACCGGCAGAGCCGCAATAATTCCCCCTCTATCATGAATTGAGAGGTCGCGGTTGCGACCTCTTTCATTTCAACTTTCTTAAATAAGAATTATTCTCAACCTTTCACTTCATGCCCGGTGCAGGTAAACTGCATGTTATTCATTTACAGAGTCCCGCCACTGACATGGAAAAAATCTTTATTATCGCAGCGCGCATTGAAGCATTTACCTGGTTCGGTCTGATCACCGGTATGTACTTCAAATACAATCTTGAAGTCACCGACCTGGGTGTCTGGTTATTCGGCCGTCTCCACGGTATCGCCTTTCTGATTTATTTTGTGGTTGCCATTGTTGCAGCGGTCCGCCTTCGCTGGAGCACGTGGCACAGTATCCTGGCTATTCTTGCTGCTATTCCGCCGCTGGCCACTTTGCCGCTGGAAGTCTGGTTTATAAAAAAGGGGATTCTGTCCGCCCCTGCAGCGAAACAATCTGAAGCTGCCTGAATTTTAAAAACCGGGGTTTAGAAACAAAAAACGCGCCGGTGCATTACTGCCCGGCGCGCCTGAAATGCGGCAAAGTGCTTTACATCAACCTTTAGCGACCCGCTCAGCGTCGAAAATTTCAATCCAGTATCCGTCCGGATCTTTAATGAACGCGATATTGTTCATCTTTCCGTCAGACAACCGCTTCTGAAACGCAACACCCAGTGACTCAAAACGCTCGCAGGCAGCCTCCAGATCAGGTACGTGAAAGCCTATATGACCAAAGCCGCGGGGATCGCTGTTACCATTGTGATAAGTGGTTTCTCCGGCGGTGTCGCCCCAGTTGTGTGTCAGTTCGAGCATGGCCGGACGACCGAAAGTTTGTGCTGTGCGTCTGGTGTCATCCTCGCTGATATCAGAGAAGTCTTCTCCGTGGGTCAGGAAGTACAGACTAAACTCCATGTCGGGGAAATCGAGCTTTTTGAGTAAAGTCATACCCATAACGCGGGTATAAAAGTCCAGCGAACGGACCGGATCCGCAATGCGCAACATAGTCTGATTAAATACAAATCCGTCAGTTGCGGGATCTTTGCGTTCACACAATCCGTCAGCCTGTTCGAAATGTCGGCTCATAGCAGTATCCTTAATTTACCGGTAATTGAAGTATTCAAAAGTGGGGCTGAGACACGGTTTACCAAGGGGCAGTCACCGCAATTTCAAGTGCATTCAGCATCACCACCACTTACTGGTTTACGGGATAACTGGCCAGCAGTTCACCTACAAGTTCAGTCAGGGATTGCTGAATAGAAATACTGTCACTTTTCTCCAGTTCGGCGCTGCCGGTGGCGCTGTAAATAAATTGCCCGTCTTTAATCACATCAATCTGCAAATTCTGATAAACAGACACCTGTTCACCTACAGGCACAGTAAAAATACTGCCCAGGGATATTCCGCCTGAACGGCCAAACGAACCGGTTCCCAATCCGAAACTTACTGACTTACCATCCTCCTTTCTGGCTGTGGAAGGCAGAAACGCGACTTTGACGTCAGCTTCATCCGGGCTTGCCGGTGTCAGTCCCTTTGCGGTCATCACATCAGTAATAGTGGTACGCAGATAATTCTCTATGGTGGGGTTCACAGTGTTCAGCGGCGGTTCAACAGAAAAAGTGCGGATAGCAGAAAAGTTCTGTGCTTCGTCCATGTTGATTTGCGGTTTATTAGATGCACAACCCGACACCAGAAATACAAAAGCGGCACAAAGTAGAAAACGAAGTGCCGGATAACGACTTATTAAGGATTTATCCATATGGACTCTGCCAGTTAACCATTTTAAATTTTAACGTGTGCGGTATTAAAACCGATCGCTTTTACGACCCTGCTTGCCGGCAGTTGACTTAACACCTCCAGACGAAATCAAACAGAAACAAGACGAACGGTATCCGCTGACCGGCGTGATGCTGTATGTTTTCATTAGCCCGGCAGTCAACGAGCTTAAGGCTTGTACCGTTGCCGGTATAATCATAAGAACGACAAGGAACTCACTATGCTCATTCGGCCACTCGCCCTTGCAGGCGGTCTGGTTTCGGCGTTGACTTTTACTGCACATGCAGCGCAACTGCCCGACACACTGCAATATAAAGACACCTTCAATCTTGAATACGCCGCATCGCCGTTTTTCAGTAAAGACGGTAAGTCAGTTTACTACGAACGCCGTGCTATGGATATTATGAAGGACCGCACACACAGCACACTGTGGGAGGTCAGCACGGACGGTAAAAGGCATCGTCCGGTGATTGCCGGCAGCGCGAATGTGCGTCAGGTTACATTGTCCCCTGACGGCACCATGCTGGCTTATCTTTCGGATGAAGATGGCAGCAATCAGCTTTATGTGCGCTATCTCGACTCCGGCCAGCAGGCCAGACTCACAGAAGTATCAAAGGCCCCCGGAAACCTTACCTGGTCCCATGACAGCAAACATCTGGCGTTTACTATGTTCACACCGGTAAAAACCAAACCGCTGTTTACTGCTATGCCAGAAAAACCCAAAGGTGCAGACTGGGCGCCCGCCGCCAGCATCATTCAGAAAACAGGATACCGTGCTGACGGCAAGGGATATTTACCGGACGGATTCAATCAGATTTATATTCTGCCGGTATCCGGCGGTACGCCCCGCCAGCTGACGACGGGCAATTATCCTAATGACGGTCGTCTGGCATTCACCCCCGACAACTCGGGGATCTATTTTTCTGCCAACCGTTCAGAAGACTATGAATTGTCTCCTTTTGACAGCGACATATACCGCGTTGATATTCAGTCTGCTGACGTCACAGCGGTTACAGATATGGCCGGACCGGAAGAGTCTCCCATGCTCAGCCCCGACGGCAAATATCTGGCCTTCAAACAAATTAATGATAATAAAAAAGCTTACCAGTTCAGCGACATTGTAGTTTTGAATCTGGAAAGCGGAAAACTGAGCCGTCTGACGGGCTCTCTTGACCGCTCAGTTCAGCAGGTCGAATGGGCAGATAACAGCAAGTCACTGTATTTCTCTTATCTTGATCACGGCGAAACCCGCCTGGCCAGTGTCAGTCTGAAAGGTGATGTTACCCGTTTCGATGCCACCACCGGCGGTCAGTCCCTGGGCAGACCTTATACGTCAGGGGAATTTGCTGTTTCATCCAACGGAGAGCTGGCGTTTACTCAGGATGACCCGCTAAAACCGGCGGATCTGGCACTGCTTAAGAAGAAAAAAATCACTACCCTGACTAATCTGAACGATGATGCGCTGGGACATCTGAAGCTTGCGCAGGTAGAGGCATTACCGGTGAAGTCATCTGCTGATGGCCGTGATATTGATGCCTGGATTGCATTGCCTCCGGATTTCGATAAAAGCAAATCTTATCCACTGATCCTGGAAATTCACGGTGGCCCCCACGCTGCTTACGGCCCGCACTTCTCAATGGAAATCCAGCTCATGGCAGCACAGGGTTACGTTGTTGTGTGGTCGAATCCCCGTGGAAGTTCGTCTTACGGTGCAGAGTTCGGCAACCTGATTCATCACGACTACCCGTCTGACGACTTTACCGATCTGATGGATGTCACCGATGCTGCAATTGCAAAAGGTTTTATTGATGAAAAGAACCTCTTCATCACCGGTGGCTCCGGCGGCGGTGTACTCACAGCGTGGTCAGTAGGAAAAACCGATCGCTTTGCTGCAGCCGTGGTGGCCAAGCCGGTGATCAACTGGATCAGTTTCGGCCTGACTGCTGACGCGTATCCGTATTTCACTCAGTACTGGATGCCGGGCAAACCCTGGGAAGCCTTTGACCATTTATGGGCACATTCACCGTTGTCTCTGGTGGGCAATGTGAAAACTCCCACGATGCTGCTTACCGGTGAATCAGACTACCGTACGCCAATCAGTGAATCAGAGCAGTTCTATCAGGCACTGCGCCTGCAAGGTGTAGACTCTGCGATGGTCAGGTTACCGGGGGCGTCTCACGGTATCGCTTCCCGTCCTTCACGCCTGATCCAGAAAGTGGGTAACATTCTGGCCTGGTTCGACAAATACCGTAGCGGCAAACCTCAGGAATAAACGCCTGCGATTAACGGTTAATCACGCCCGGCTCGCCGGGCTTTTTTGTCTTTTTTAGCCGCTTTTAAAGAACAAATTAACGGGAAATCACGTATTGTTACTTCTGATAGTCACACCGATTATTTATAAAGACTTATTACATTGATATGAAACATAGATTTAGTTAAATTCTGTGACACCCGACGTTTTCCTTTTTAGCCTCTGAGAGCACCATGGCAGCAACAAAAGACTTACGCCGCACCAAAACGCTTCTGTTTGATATTTTAAAGCCGGAAGCAGGCTTTTTTTACCTGGCTATCGCATATGGCCTGATGATTGGTTTACTGACCCTCGCCGTACCGTTTGCAGTACAAACCCTTATCAACACCGTGGTTTATACCGCTTCAGTCAGCGCGGTTCTGGTGATCAGTACAATCCTGTTCTGTACCCTGCTGCTGTACGGATTATTCAGTGCCCTGAGAACACGGGTTATGGAATATTATGAGCGCCGGATCTATAGCCGGCTGACTGCCGATCTTGTACTGAAAACCATTCAGGCTCCTCATCAGTTTTTTGAAGGCCGGAAAAACAGCACGATAACTCATCGTTTTTTTGAGGTAATGACCTTTCAGAAAAATATGCCATCACTGATGGTAGACGGTTTCGCACTTCTGCTTCAGATGCTGGTAGGTATCACACTGGTTTCTTTCTATCACCCGTTTTTGTTTGTCTTTAATGTGGTGATTATCATTTCTATGTACTTTATCTGGCGGATGTTGAGTACGCCTGCGAAAAATACAGCCATCGACTTGTCTGATTCTAAATATGCCACCGCAAAATGGCTCAGCGAAATTTCCTCTGCTCACGTATTTTTCAAATCCAGCCGGCATCTTGACCATGCTGCTGAGAAAACGGAGGCCATCATCAGTCGTTATGTGAATTGTCACGCCGGACATTTCACTTTTACCTTTTCCCAGACCGTACTCTTCCTGATTGTCTATGCGCTGGCCAGCTCCGCCCTTCTGGGACTGGGTGGTGTACTGGTTGTGCAGGAGCAATTATCTGTCGGTCAGCTTGTTGCAGCCGAACTGATCATGTCTGCGGTGTTTCTTGGTATTTCACGGTTCAGTGTATACCTGAACCTGTATTATGAATTGTATGGTGCGGCAGAGAAGCTCAATGCCGCACTGAATATTCCTCAGGAAGATGTACAGTCTTCCGATAACGAAACCTTTACCCGTAACGATCTCCACTTCCGTCAGACTGTGCTGGTTCAGCAAAACGAGTCTGTGGAAATTGATATGGCCTTGCGGGAAAACGGAAAATACTACGTCGTCACCGGGCAGGCATGGCAACAACGAAAACTGATGACGGTACTTAAACGTTATGAAACGCCGGAGTCTGGCTGGGTAGAACTGGGAGGCCTTGCATTAACGGATTACCAGACCAGCGAGCTGCGTCAGGCCATTGCCATTGTTGACCGCTCTCTCATTATTGAGTGTTCAATTCTTGAATATTTGCGCATGGATGCGCCGGATGCTTCCGAAAAAGCGATTCGGGAAATCTTTCGCGAACTGCAACTGGAGCCGACACTGGCGAGACTGGAAGACGACTTGCAAACCAGTCTGTCGCAGTTGGGCCATCCCCTTCAGCCCATGGAGTTTTTGTTATTGAAACTGGCTGCCGCCCTGTTGTCGAAACCGGGGGTAATTGTGCTGAACCAGCACTTTGATGCCATTCCTGAAGCATACAGATATAAAATTCTGAAATACCTCGATACCCAGCCGGTCACGGTGATGTACTTTACCAGCAGTCCGATTCAGGAAGTCTTTGATGCCACCATTGTGTTAAATGGTGATTCACAGTTGCTTTCCCATGATGTGCTCGCTGACAAGGAGGAATTGTGATGAATTACTCTGATCAGCAGGAATTCATGAGTAAAATGAAGACGCTTTCGCAACAGACTGTGCCGACCTGGTACAGAAAAGTGGCGTATATGCTCTTTCTTCTTATCGCAGTCACCGCCGCAATATTGTACTTTGCGCCCTGGCAACAAACGGCTTACGGTACGGGAACTGTAAGCACGCTTAATCCGGCTGACCGCGCTCAACCCATATCCGCACTGGTCCCCGGGCAAATAAAAACCTGGCACGTAAGGGAAGGACAAAAAGTAAAAGAAGGCGATCCCATTGTAACCCTGGTCGACACAGATAAAGCGCTGGTTGAACGCCTTCAGGCCCAGGTAAAAGCCGCGGAGCTGAAACTGGATGCAGACCTGATGGCTGTGGAAAATGCCCGCATAAACCTGGATCGTCAGAAACGGTTAAACAAAGAAGGTCTGGTTTCGGTCCGCGACATTGAAGTGGCGGAAAATACGTTACAGGAAAGACTGGCGACAGCCGCTCAGTCTGAGCAAAGCCGGAACTCGCTGAACTCGTCGCTGGCAAGGCAATCTACTCAGACCAAGTACGCACCTCAGGATGGTACTGTGACCCAGTTGCACTCCGGTGGTTTATCCACGCTGGTCAGTGCGGGCGCAGTACTCGGGTATTTTATTCCTGACGGTGTCGAGCGCATGGTAAGGGTGAAAGTAAACGGACTGAATGCACCGCTGGTCACAACAGGCCGGAAGGTGCGTTTGCAATTTGAAGGCTGGCCAATCTTCCAGTTCAGCGGCTGGCCGGGCACATCAATAGGTACATTCGGTGGCAGAGTGGCGATTGTTGAACCGGTGGCAGACCGCAACGGGCTGTTTAATGTATGGATTGAACAGGATCCGCAGGAAAAGCCCTGGCCGGAAGAAACCTTTGCCCGTCTGGACAGCCGGGTCAATGCCTGGATCTTGCTGGAAGAAGTCAGTATTGGCTACGAACTCTGGCGACAGCTGAATAACTTCCCGCCTGAAAATGTCAGGTCAGATACAGAACAAACACCACGGTAAGTATGCATGTTGAGGTATTTTTCTTTTTTTACTGCCAGTTTTCTGCTGCTGTGCCTGAACGCTCAGGCGCAACAACCACCACCGACGGCAGAGACAGTACTGCAGTCTATTCTGCACAATCATCCTAAGCTGCTTGAGCTTGAAGCCAAAGGTGGTCAGCGCCGGCAGGAGCTGGCTTACGCTGAAGCGGCATTTGATGTGCAACTCGAGCAGGATACAGCCCTCCGCACCAGTGGTTACTACAGCGGTGACTATCTGTCTCAGCGGGTTGTCAATCCGCTGGGAACCGCCAATGCTAAGGTGAAAGCCGAATACCGTATCGGTAACGGTACCTTCCCCTATTACGAGCGTTACTATGAAACGCTGACCGGTGGTGAGGCCAGTATCGGTTTTGCCATGTCATTGCTGCAAAACCGGGAGACGGATAAAAAACGGATGGCCATCGAAGATGCCAGAGTAAGTATGTCTCAATGGGATGCAGAAGCCGCCCTGGCCCTGAATGAACTGGTTTACAACGGCTTATCGGCTTATCTGGACTGGTACGAAAGTCATCTGAATGAGCAGATATACGCAGCCCTGGTGAAGACCACCGAGACCCGTGGAAACGCCATCAATACCCGGGTTGAAGAAGGAGATCTTGCGCGCATCACCCAGACAGAATTTGAGGTCACGGTGATGCAGCGTAATCTGGCTTTACAAGATGCCAGAAGGAAGGCCGCACAGGCGAGAGAGAAGCTGGCTTATTATTACCGCGATGCGCAATTTCGTCCGGTCAGCACAGCAGCCCTGAATACTGTCCCTGGGGATATTCAGTGGCCCTGGATGAGTGCTGCGGTTAAGCCCGCGTTGCTGCAGAGCTTGATTGCACAGCACCCTGCTCTCACCAGTTTGCAGGCAGAAATGCAGTTGGCGAAAAACAAGCTGCGACTGGCAAAGAACGCGCTCTTACCCACGCTGGATATTGAAGCAAAGCTGGCGCGGGATATCGGCAGCGGGCCGGAGAACCTGACCGGTACAGAAACAAAAGTCGGCCTGCAATTTTCCATGCCGCTGGGCCGTCGCCAGGCGAAGGCTGATGAGGCAAAGGCTTCGTTAAAGTTGCGTGAAATTGAAGCCGTGGTTCAGACCACACAGGATGCACTTGAACGGGATATGGCAGTAGGTTTACAGGCACTGCAGTACGGCAAAACCATGGCTGAACTGCAACAGCAGCAGGCGGTATTAACGGAAAAGCTGTTCAGTCAGGAACAGAAACGGTTTGAGATGGGGGACAGTGACCTGTTCTTACTAAACAGCCGTGAATCACAGGCAATATCAGCACGTCTTAACGCGGTGAAAGCAGAAATAGAAATTAAGCGGATTGTACTGGGAATCTACTACCAGACCGGTTTGCTCGCCCAAACGCCTGATACATCGCTGTAAAAAAGAAAAGCCACCCCGCAGGGTGGCTTTGAGGTTGCAGGAAGAAGGGCATCACTTCCTGCAAGAGGTTACTGTACAGACAGCTCCCTCAACCGTGGTGCAGGATTCATCGCTACACTCACTTTTTCAGCCACTACAGGCGAGTCAAGGGAATAACTGGCACCAGACTGAATATTGTCAGAGGCAGCGCCAACGTGGATATTGTATTCACCCGCATCGGCCACCCATGCCCGTTGTGCTTCATTAAATGAAGCCAACAGCTTAGGTGTTATTGCAAACTCAAGGGTTTGCGACTGTCCCGGTGCAAGCTCGTTTGTTTTCTCAAATCCCTTGAGCTCTTTGACCGGTTTTTCACTGCCCGGCGCAGAGATATAAAGCTGAACCGCTTCCTTCCCTGCTACTTTTCCTGAATTAGTGATGGTCACGGAAACGGTGAAATCACCAGCGTTCTTTCCGGCCTTCACAACGGCATCGCCATAGTCAAAACCGGTGTAAGATAAGCCGTAACCGAAGGCATAAGCCGGTTTCACATTGAATGCATCGTAATAGCGGTAGCCGACATAAATGCCGTCGTTATAGTCGAGTTGTGACTCTTTACCCACGAACAGACCAATGTAAGGGTCTTTCACGTCGTCTTCAGATGTGGGGGAGCCCGGAAATGTGCTGGCTGATGCCAGGTCGGCATATTTAACCGGAAAGGTCGTTGCCAGTTTACCTGACGGATTGACTTTACCGGTGAGCACATCAGCCAGTGCATTACCGGCTTCCTGACCGCCCTGCCAGGGCAACACAATCGCGTCGGCCTTGTCACGCCAGCTGGCCGTTTCAATAACGTTTCCGATATTCAGCGCGACAACCACTTTCTTGCCTTTAGCATGAAACGCAGCGGAAACACGGTTTATCAAATCCTGTTCAGTCGCATTCAGGTCAAAATCGTTATCAACGATACGGTCCTGGAACTCACCGGAATTCCGGCCAATGGTGATAAGCGCCACGTCGTTTGACTCTGCCATGCTGGCAATCTGTGCATCAGACGGCGTGTATTCCGGTAACGGAGGTTGCAACTCGAAGAAATTTTTCTTCGGCGGACGTTTGGCGTCTTCCGCTTTCATGAAGGCTTCGTAGTCTGCCTGTAATGCTGCATCTACTTTCAGAGAGCTGTTTGCCAGCCCTTCCACCAGCGATACGGTATACGCTTCGTTCACATCGCCGCTGCCCGTGCCGCCGGCGATAAAGGCATAAGACGTGTTACCGAATGCGGCTACATTCTGAGCACCGGTAAGCGGTAAGGTTGCCTGCTCATTTTTAAGCAGAATAACCCCTTCTGCAGCAGCACGGCGGGCCACTTCAGCATGCGCTTTCAGATCAGGCTTATTGCTGTACTCATATTCATTAAAGGTGGGAGACGACAGCATTACAGTAAAGATTTTGCTGAGGTTGCGATCAAGCACGGCTTCTTCAAGCTTGCCACTTTCCACCGCCTGTTTAATGTTTTCACGCTGATCCGGCATGCCGGGCATAATCAAATCATTGCCCGCCTGCATTTGCGCTGCAGCGTTATCACCGGCGAACCAGTCAGTCATAACCAGGCCTTCGAAGCCCCACTCTCCGCGCAAAATATCTGTCAGCAGCTTTTCGTCCTGAGAGGTATAGACGCCATTCAATTTGTTGTAGGACGTCATGATTGCCCATGGCTGCGCCTGCTCAACAGCGATCTCAAATCCACGCAGATAAATTTCGCGTAATGCACGTTCATTGACGTGGGAATCCATCCACATCCGGCTGGTTTCTCCACTGTTCGCCACAAAGTGCTTGATGGTTGCACCTACACCATTCGACTCAATACCATTCACAATCGAGGCAGCCATATTGCCGCTCAGATACGGATCTTCAGAATAATATTCAAAGTTCCGGCCACCCAGCGGGTTATAGTGAATGTTCATTCCCGGTGCGAGAAACAGGTCAATGCCATATTCTTTAACTTCCTCACCCATGGCCGTGCCAACGGCGTTCAGCAGCTCTTTGTCCCAGCTGGAAGCCAGCAGAGTTGCAATAGGAAATGCAGTGGCGTAGTACTTATTTTCATCCCCTTCACGCTCGGGAGAAATACGCACACCGGCAGGCCCGTCAGCCAGTACCAGTGCGGGAATACCTAATTCATCGATGGCGAACGTTGAACCGGCAGCGCCGGGCACTTTTTCCGATCCGCCAATATTGTCTACTCTGAAGCCCGTGCCGGTAACCAGCCGGATTTTCTGATCCAGCGTCAGCCTGCTGATCAAATCAGCCACACGCTGTTCAACGGGCAGACTGGCATTTTCATAGATGTCCTTCTGACCGTTACCATTTAAATCACGGAATGCTGCCGTTGTTGACGTAGAGTCTGCAGGTTGCTCATTTGCACAACCTGCTAAAGCCGCAATTGCACATGCCAGCACAGTTTTCTTCAGATTTATCTTCATTTCACTCACTCATGGTTAAAAAAGGGAGCTGCGGAACAGCCCCCGGTTAGCCATTACTGAAACTTGTACCCGAAGCGGACACCAACAAGACGGGGATCAGCAAAGGTTGCTGTTCCTGTGTTGAAATCGCCGCTCGGGCCAACGTTTGACAAAGTAATGTTGTTTTCAAGATTCTTGACAAAAGCCTGTGCATACCAGTCTCTGTCAGGACTGTTGTATGTCATGGTCAGGTCTGTTTTGGTAAAGCCGGGCTGGCGGAAATTCGCGCGCAGTGCACTGCTTAATATTTCATACTCTGCACTCCAGCGGCTGTTCAGAGCGAAACTCAGCTCACCACCGCTTTGCATTTCCATGGTGTACTGATAACCGGCAGTAACGGTCCATTCAGGAGAGCGCGACAAACGTTCGCCGGCGAAGCTCACACCGGCTTCCTCATCTAAAATCCACTCATCATAAGAAGCATCAAGTAATGTCACTGCTGCATTAAAACGGTGATTTACATCCGGACGATAGAAAGTATCCAGTTCGGCACCGTTGATGGTGGCTTCTGCCGCATTAGTGGTTACCTGACAAGGGCCGCCACATACATAACTTAACTGCGAAAGCTGCAGATCCTGATAGTCGTAACTAAACACGTTGGCATTAATAGTCATCTTGTTGTTCAGCACGCGGGTTTTGATACCCAGCTCTGTAGACGTCAGCGTTTCCGGGTCATAGTAGACTGCGGCTTCAGGCAGCGGACTGTTACAACCTGTTGCGCCTTCCACACAGCCGTCATTAAATCCGCCGGCTTTGTAGCCTGTGGCAATACTGCCGTAGAGCATGGTGGCATCACTGATGTCGTAATCTACGCCAAGCTTCCAGGTAGTTTTTGAATACTCACGGTCTGCGTAATTAAGCGAATCAGGTAGCGGATTGTCGTCGCTGGCCTGGAAGTTCAGCGCTTCGCCAAGGTTTTTGTGGAAAATCGTGGCACCGGCACGGGACTTTTGATCCTTCGTTGTGCGGATACCGGCAGTCAGGCGTAAGTCATCAGACACGTTGTAAGTCGCCTGACTGAAAAAGCCCAGCGAATCGGCTTTGGTAGGGTTTTGCGGAAAGCCGAAAATATAGCCGTCTTCACCCGGTGTCGGGTTGATCAAACCGATAATGTCGAGACGGATCCCGGACTGTTCTTCAAAATAATACAAACCCGCCTGCGCCAGCCACTTGTCGCTGTTATACGCTATACGGAATTCGTGAGACTGCTGCTCATAAGTACCTGAGAAAGGCCCGTCAACCCAGTAATCGGTTTTGCTTGCCGAATCGCCACCCAGCAATAGAGGTAACATTTCGTCACGGTCAAACTCGCGGTAGCTGCCAAGATAGTTGAAGGTCAGCGCATCGTTTAACAGCCAGGTGAAATCCCCCATCACACCCCAGGTAGAGTTATCTGCATACACATCAGGGAAGTATCCGGCAGCCAGTGTTTGCTGATTATCTGTGCCGCGGTTTACATAGACAGGCGATACGCCCTCGCCGGTTTCTGTCGTCGACGGGTCGGTGAAGGGTGTTTCAAAAAAATTGTGTACCGGTACAGATGCCATATTGTTGCCTTTCATCTGCGAGTAATCACCGCGAACCAGCAAGGTCATATCTTCGGTGAAGTTGAACAACCCTGACAGACGGATTGACCGGTTATCTTTGAAATCGGAGATATCGACAGCCTCAGTACCATCAAATGCTTCGTATTCGACATAGTTGTCGCGTTGATCGATATTCACTGCAGCACGGAAAGACACGCTGTCGTTTACCGGCATATTCACAATGCCGGTGAACTGGCGGGTATTGTAATTACCCAGCGTCATATCTGCAGAGGCCTCAAAAAACTCATGGGGTTTGGCCGAAATAACATTTACGAGACCGGCAGTGGTGTTTCGTCCGTAAAGCGTGCCCTGCGGACCACGCAGTACTTCTACGCGATCTATATCGAAGAACGACACTTCCTGCGCCTGAGGTCTGGCAATGTAAATGCCGTCAAGCATAAATGCTGCAGAAGGATCTCCCTTCTCGGTGTTATCCGTACTGGTAACACCACGGATAGTAATTTGAAGTCCGTTGGTCCGGTCAATAGAAACGTTCGGAACCGTTTCTGCGAGCTGTGTAGGGTTGGTTATCCCCTGATCACGCAGTTGTTGCGTGCCTAATACCGACAACGCTACCGGCGTTTTTTCTGCGGCAGTAGCGGTACGGTTCGCTGTAACCATGATTTGTTCGTATTCAGGCTCTTCCTCTGCGGCTGCCGGCGCTTGCTGTGCAAACACCTGGGAATGGAATAAGCCGCCGGCGATAACTAAGCCAAGTGTTATTTTGTTTAATTGTTGTGGTTTCATTGTGTGTCCCTCAATCCTGTAACGGTTGTTTGATTGAGCAACGGCAGGAACGCTGACCGGCAGTTTGACTACCCATAACACTTTGCCGGTTGAAATCACTGCTGTACTGCGCCCGATATCCGCAGGCAGTGAGCATTTCCCGAGTCGTTGCCCTGAATAAAATACCACCAAAACAGACATCGATGTCAACATTGAAAATAACATTTTTTTAACCAAAAACGATTGAATTAAACATTATTTGTGTGCAATAAATAACAACATATCGCGCCAAGACGCTTATACATCGCAGATTATGCAGTATTTTACATTCACATTCATTCTTTAAAAAATACGATTGTAAATTTCTTTAAAGAATTATGACATCGATAGACATTCAACTCCCGGCTAATACCGGAAGCAAGAAATAGGGAGAGTTCATGTTAAACCGCATCTTACTGCTGGCATGTTTGCTGGTCATTCCTGCCGCACAGGCTGATGTACCTGAAACCCTTAAGCAGGATGCTATCTGGTACGGGGTAGCATATTACGATGAGTACATGCCCTACTATCGTCTGATGAAGAAAAGCGTTAAATTTTGCCCTGAATGCGCTTACAATTGCTCAGAACAATAAGAAAAGTGGTCGGGCGCATTGTTTCCGGGGCATCCCGTACCCTACACGCGGAAGTGCAAAAGATGAGTAAAGCGACAATTGGTGATGTGGCAAAAGCCGCCGGTGTTTCAAAGAAAACGGTCTCCCGGGTGTTGAATAACGAACCCGGAGTGCGCAAAGAAACCCGTGATGCCGTTACCACCGCGATCAAAAAATTAGATTATATTCCTAACCTGAATGCCCGCAGGTTAAGAACCAATCAGTCTTATCTGATTGGTGTACTTTATATCGATTATCCTACCAACTTCTACGGCAGTCTTATTCTGAATGGCGCGATAAAAGCCTGTGACAAACTGGGTTACGATTTATTGATACGCCCTTTTGCATCAGAAAATCCCGCAGGTGAAATTACCACTACCTTGCGGCACATGGTTGAACGCTCCAATGTTGACGGATTTATTGTCGTACCACCTTTGTGTGAAGATCAGGCTGTTATCGCAGCACTGGAAGAAACGGGCACGCCTATTGTAAAAATCGCTTCTCTGGACGATACATCCTCGTATTGCCTGCACAGTGATGAGGTAGAAGGAGCGCAACTGGCTGTGGAACACCTGATTAACCTGGGCCACAGCAAAATCGGCTTTCTCAACTACCTGGTAGGCCACGCAGCCGGTAAATGGCGTTACGAGGGCTATCAACAGGCGCTGACAAAATACGGCATCGAAGAAAATCCGGACTGGGTTGCACAGTTTGTATACGGTGAGAACACGTTGGAACAGGCCTGCCGGAAATTACTGTGTCAAGAAAACCGCCCCACCGCTATTTTTACCGCCAACGACGCTTCTGCGGCCGTGGTGTACCGGATTGCCTCCCAGCTGAAATTGCGTATCCCGTATGATCTGAGTGTGGTGGGTTTCGATGACGACCCTGCAGCCCTTAACCTGTGGCCGCCGCTTACCACCATTAAGCAACCTGTTGCCGAACTTGGCTACAATGCGGCGACTATACTGATTGAACAGATCATCCGTCACCAGGCGAAACGGGAATTACCCCTTTCACCTTCCGAACTCGTCGTCCGCAATTCAACCGGGCCGTTGCTGGAGTGAGCACAATCAGACAACAACCTTCGGAACTGGAAAATGCATTAAGCCGTAAGTCCCGCTGTCAGTACCGGCTGATATGGGTTCAGCTATTTACGTTACTGACTCTGGCGGTAGTGTTCGGTTATACCTGGCTGAATTTTGATGATTTGTATGTGCCTTACCGTAGCGCCTACCCCAATCTCAGCACGCTTTTTTCACCTCTTAACATGGTAATAATCACCCTGCTGGTTGCGGTAAACGGATTTGCTGTCTATCAAATCCGCCATGCCCGTGAGCAACTGGCGATCAGCGCTTATGTTTTACTCAATAAAATGGATGAACCGCAACAATCGTCGCATCCCGACTGGCTGAATGCTTTTCTTGCCGCCGCAGGACTTCCTGCAGACTATTCAGTTGTTCTGCTTAAGAAAATGAAAATGCGGCATTTTATGACGATGTCCGGCGCTATCAATAAGGCGGTCAGCGAACACAAAGCCGCCTGGATTGCACTCAGCCGCCAATATTGACGTCGTCTGACCGTCTCAAACTTATCCATTAGACCAATATATTGCTACCGGTGGGCGATGCTGCTGGATCAGGTTTTTCTTTCAGGGTACATTTGTACCAGGTAAGGACGCCGCACTGTCAGGAGGAGCGGACAAATGGCAAAAGATAAGAATAATGATGCACCTCAGGCATCAACAGCTGACAAATCAGAATTAGGTCAGCTCCGTGAAATTTTGTTCGGCCAGTCCAGCCGGGATTTTCAGCAGCAACTCGCATCACTGGATGAAAAACTGGAAAGTAGTTTTTCAGCATTGAATCAAAAACTGGAAAATCATGTGGCTTCGCTGAATAAAACCATTGAAACACAGTTTGCTGCACTGTCTGAACAACTCTCAGCCGACAATTCGCAACACCAGCAAGCCCAGGAAAACCTGAAAGGCCTTCACGATACGCTGAAATCTGAGCTTGAGATGGCTGAAGCCGCCGCGCAGGACGACACCAGTAAACTGGAAAGCAAGCTATCCAAAGAAATGGATGCCATGGAAACCTTGTTCAACAAACGTCACGAAGCGCTGTTAGAGCGTTTGCAGCAAGTGACCGAAGAATTGTCTTCCAGCAAAACCGACCGCAAAACCCTGGCAAGCCTGCTGTCTACCATGGCCTCGAATCTTGCCACTGATCAACCCTGACGCCCATGAGCAATTTTGTGCCGCCAACGGATGAGGATGCGCACACAATGGACGACGTCAGGTCGTTAATCATTGGTGGGGATGAAAAATTCGTAGAAAATATTGTCAGACGCAATGCAAAAGGCATGGTGTCTGATGTGGTATCTGAAGCACTGAATGAGCGTGAGAGTCAGGATGGTTCAGTGAACAAAGTGCTGGTCCCCCTGATCGAAAAATCACTGCACCGCTCAGTGGAGGCTAACAGTGATAAAATTGTCGGCGCACTCTACCCTCTTGTCGGCTCGCTGATCAGAAAAGCCGTATCAGCGTTTCTCATCGAATTCATTGAGCGTACAAACACCCTTATTGAACACAGCTTTTCAGCTAAAAGTGTGAAGTGGCGCTTTAAAGCGTGGCGCTCAGGTGTCCCCTATTCTGATTATGTTGCTTCGCAAATTTATCAATATCAGGTGCATCAGGTTCTGGCTATTCACCGTGAAACCGGCACCCTGTTAAATAGTGTCACCAGTCATCCGGGAAATGCGAAAGACGGTGACCTGATTTCTTCCATGCTGGTTGCTATCAGCGATTTTGTCGCTGATGCATTCAGTCAGGATAATCAGGCAGAAGAAACCGAGCTGGGAGAAATTAAAACCGACGATTTTACCCTGCTTATTAAGGTCGGTCCCCAGGTGATTCTTGTCGCTGCTGTCAGCGGCCATGTGTCGCCACGCATGCGACATAAACTGCAGGACACTCTGGAAGAGTTTCATCGCTTTTATCAGTCACCACTGCAAAAATACCAGGGCGACAACGGTCCGTTCGCCACCAGCGATGCCATGCTGCAGGAATGCCTGATCAGTGAGCAAAAAACGACGCAGGAAAAGAAAAAACGGGCCGGTGCCGGTGCATTTATTCTCGCCGGACTATTGGTTGTTGCCGGCTATCTGGCATTTTTACGCATCGACCTTGCCATCACGTCATCCACCATCGCTAAGAGTGAGCCTCCGGCCGGCATTGTGATGCTGAACACACAAACAGACGGTAATCAGATTATTCTCTCAGTATTAAGAGATCCGGCTGCCACCGGGGTCGCGCAATGGCTTGCAGGGCTCGACATTGACTCTTCCGTTGTCGATATTAAAGAAACGCCGTTTGAGTCAAAAGATGACCGTCTTATCCCGGTGAAAATACAACAGCTGGCCTCGCGTTTTCCTGCACTGACGTTCACCGACAATGAACAGCCGGCACTGTCCGGCACGATCAGCAGCAGTGACTGGCAACAATTCCTCCGCGCTCTGCACAGCATTGCGGGCATTGAAACCGTATTCCCCGATACCACCAAAGTCGTTCTGGAAGAAAATACTCCCGTTAATGACGCGTTAGCATTGAATGCTCTGGCCGGGTCTCTGGCAACTACACTGTCAGGTTACACGCTGTTCTTTGATATGAACCAGACCCGGTGGTCAAAAGCGAATGATGCGACTATTGGCGATATTGCCGAAACCATCATTAACCTGCAAAATATCGCTGAACGTTCAGGGCAAACCCTCAGTGTATTTATTCTCGGTGGCAGCGATAATTCGGGTACATCAGTCAAAAATATGCTATTGAGTGAATCACGTGCCCAGTCAGTGAAGCAAGCTCTGACTGAAGCGGGCGTGGAACACTCTGTGCTGCACACCAAAGGTTTGGGACAACTGGATTTAGCCCGCGGCAGTAATAGCCGGATGGTATTCTTTCATGCTCTGTTAACACCTGCAGAGGCTGGTAAAGGGAAGAAAACAGGATCAGAAGAAGGTAACCGTCAGTGATACAAAAAAAGATCTGTCTGCTAGGCCCGACCGGAGTGGGTAAAACCAGCCTGGTAAGACAGTTCGTCGATGGCATTTTTTCAGAGAAATATCTCACAACTATCGGCGTAAAAATCGACAAAAAAGAAGTCTCCGCGGGCGATAAAACGGCCCAGCTTCTTATCTGGGATATTGAAGGCGTTGACCGCTATTGTGGTTTTAATCCACGCTACCTGCGTGGTGCCGCAGCCTTTGTCATTGTGGTTGACCAGACCCGCTCCCAGTCGTTGCTTGAAGGTATGGATATTTATGAGTCGGCGCGGGCAGAATTTCCTGATACGCCGGCCTTTTTTGTCGTCAATAAAGCAGACCTTCCCAGTGAATGGTACTGGAGTGAAGACGAAGTCGCTGAACGGGAGAATTTGTTCAGTGCCGCCATTAAAACCAGCGCCAAAACCGGCGAAAATGTTGAGCGACTCTTTCAGGAGTTAGCGGAACTTACGGTGTAGATATGGACATTTTCCACCTCAATGCACTTGGCATCACGGACTGTGCAATATTTGAGCTGAATGAGCGTGATGAGCTGAATTGCCTCACACCAACGGTGCATTGGGTAACCGACCTTGTGAAGGTCAATGAACTGTCACTGGATATTGAATCCGTTCGCAGTCTGTTTCTCGAAGATTTTCTTATTGACGCCGGCGATTGCTGGGCAACTTCCCTTCCAGCAAATCTGACTTCAGGCTTCTGGACCGAAACCACAGAACATGAATCCCTGCGCCTTGAGGCTATCGCTATCAACGATGGAAAAGGCGGACGATTCCTGGCCATCAAGAACGTCAATAAAGAATTTGCCTACCGCCAGCAATCCCTGCAATCTGCCAGAGAATTACTGCTGACCCACCATGCGGTGATCAGCCAGCAGGATTACCTTACTGAAAAATTACAGAAAGCGCTGAAAGAAGCGCGGGAATGTAAGGGCCAGCAGCAGGCCATACGCCAGACAATTCACCATCTCAGTACAGGCGTGGTGATACTGGACGCCAACAAACAACTGTTTCTGGATAATGGCGTGGCACGGCAGTTTTTCCGTGCACAAAATGCAGATGTCTGTGTTCACCGTTTGTTGCAACTGATAAAAGATGTTCAGCTGGATGAGATGTTTTTATCGACGCTGGAAGAAAGACAAACCGCCTGGCGCGGCGAAGTATTCTGGATGAACTCTCCTGATGGTGGCCGGTGGCTGCAACTTACCATCGCCCCTGTGATGCAGCATATTCACGTTTCTCACTGGGTATTTTTGCTGACCGACATGTCACATATCCAGCACACCAGTCAGTACAGTCCGGTGCAGCTGGACAAAGATTCACTCACTCAAACCCTTTCCCGTCAGGCATTGAAAAAAGAAATGACAGCCTGGGTCGAGAAGGACGAAAACTTTGGCCTGTTTGTCATTGATATCTGTGAATTCAGAAAGGTCAATGAAAGCCTGGGCTACCGCTCCGGCGACGATATTTTAAAGAGTGTGGCAAAGCGTTTACACGGCTTTGTTGGTGAAGAGGGCCGTCTGGCCAGAATTGGCGGCAACGAATTTGCGGTGATGACACCGGTGAGCGCAGGTAATGAGACTGCGTTGTACGATATCGCCAGAGGCATAACCGGTGTTCTCGAACACACCTACCTGTCTTTAGGCAGTATTCAAACCACCTTATCCACCAACATTGGCATGGCGACGTTCCCTGAACATGCCAAATCACCCGAAGGTTTGATGCAGAACGCCGGCTACGCTCTGCAATTTGCCAAATACGCAGGTAAAAATAAAGTCACACTGTTCCACCCCATGCACAAGCAAAAACAGGTTGAACTGGCCGAAATGGAAGCCGCGTTTGCCAGAGCGATTGCAGAAGATACGCTGGATATTTACCTTCAGCCTATTGTCGACTTATCTTCCGGCAAGCAGCTCAAGTATGAAGCCCTCGCCCGCTGGAAGAGAAACGATGAATATGTGCCGCCGGATGTATTCATTTCGCTGGCGGAACGTTCTGAGCTTATTTTCCCCTTTGGTGAATGGTTGCTGGATAAAGTGTGCAGCACGGCCAGACGAATGATTCGCTATGTGCCTGATGTGCGTATTGCCATGAATATTTCCGGCCGCCAGATCATATCGCAGGATTTCACCGGCAACATTCAGGCAGCGATTAAAAGACACGGTATTTCAGCATCTAACCTGGCCATCGAGATTACTGAAACCTCGTTCATCAACAATTTAAATACTGTTGCAGCGGTGCTGAAAACGTTGCGGAATATGGGTGTTACCATATCGATTGACGATTTTGGTACAGGATTCAGTTCGCTAGTTTACTTAAAACAGTTGCCTCTGGATGAGCTGAAAATTGACCGCTCATTTATCCAGGATGCCATGACCAGTGAAGGCGACCGGGCGATAATCAAAGCCATTTTAGGGCTTGCCGGTAATCTGAATTTGCAGGTGGTGGCTGAAGGTGTGGAAACCGGCGAACAACAACACTTCCTGCTTGATGAACAGTGCGTGTCCGGTCAGGGCTATTTATTCGACCATCCCTTACCGGTAGAAGAGATTGAAAAGCGCTTCGCAGCCGGCTGATCTGCCTGCTGCGAAGAGCTGATTATACCTCTTTATAACCCGCCTATGCCCAAATGGCTGGCATGAAATTGCAGGTGTTCTTCGATAAAAGACGCGATGAAGAAATAGCTGTGGTCATAGCCTTCATGCATATTCAGCGTCAGTTGCGTATCACTCTTCTGAGCTGCATTAATCAAAGCCTGAGGCTTTAATTGTTCTTCAAGAAACTGATCGGCACGTCCCTGCTCCACCAGTAACGGAATGTAGTGTTGCTTCTCAGCAAGCAGAATGGCTGCATCATAAGCTTGCCATGCTGATTTATCGTCACCCAGATAGCCGCCCAGCGCCTTTTCGCCCCAGGGGCAATCTGACGGATTCGCAATCGGACTGAACGCTGACACAGACACATACTGCTGCGGATTACGCAAGCCGATAACCAGTGCGCCATGTCCGCCCATGGAATGCCCGCTGATGGCCTTCTCACGTGTCACCGGCAGGTTTGCTTCAATCAGAGCGGGTAACTCCTGCGTGACATAGTCATACATCTGATAATGTTCATTCCAGGGTGCCTGTGTTGCATTAACATAAAAGCCGGCCCCTTTACCCATGTCATAGGCTTTGTCTGCATCGTCAGGCACATCATCTCCTCTGGGGCTGGTGTCCGGTGCCACAATCGCCATACCCAGCTCAGCAGCCATCTTCATTGCGCCAGCTTTCTGCATGAAGTTTTCATCAGTACAGGTTAATCCTGACAGCCAGTATAAAACCGGAACGGGATTTTCTGCGCTGGCAAAAGGCGGCAGATAAACCGCAAAGGTCATTTCACAATTTGTTGTTTTTGCAGCATGGCGGTAGCGGCAATGACGTCCACCAAATGCGCGATTTTCACTGATTAATTCCATATTTTTCTCTATTGTGCTGCCAAATTACGTGTAAATCCTTATTTCCCGGTATAGGGTGTATCGGATTTTAGATCAACATCGTTTACACTAAGCACCAAAATTCAGAGGTGAATGACGATGCTTAAAGCTGTTGGCTATCATTTGCGTGGCACTGTGTCAGTGCTGGGCTATTTTTTCAATACGGTTTTCTGGTTTATCCCTATTTTTATACTATCCCTGTTAAAACTGCCACCGGTGCAGTGGTGGCGGCGAATTGTTTCTTATCCTCTGGATGCCTGTGCGACAGCATGGATAACCGTGAACAATCTCAACCAGCGTCTGCTCAGCCGCACGCGCTGGTCTGTTAACGGGATCAGCAGCCTGGCGCCTGACGACTGGTATCTGGTGATCGCCAATCATCAGTCCTGGGTCGACATTCTGGTATTGCAGCGAATTTTTAACCGTAAAATTCCGTTTCTCAAATTCTTTCTGAAACAGGAACTTATCTGGGTACCGGTACTGGGTCTGGCCTGGTGGGCGCTGGATTTTCCGTTTATGCGCCGCTACAGCAAATCGTTTCTGGCGAAAAACCCGCACCTTAAAGGCAAGGATATGGAAACCACCCGTCAAGCCTGCGAGAAGTTTAAGTCGAAGCCGGTAAGCATCATGAATTTTGTAGAAGGCACCCGTTTTACAAAAAGTAAGCATGACAGACAAGCCTCGCCTTTTACCCACCTGCTCAAGCCGAAAGCCGGTGGTGTTGCCTTCGTACTCAGCGCCATGGGCGAACAACTGCACAAGCTGATCGATGTCACTATCGACTACCCTGCAGGCGTACCAAGTTACTGGGATTTCGTGTGCGGTAAAGTAAAAGAAATTCGCGTAAATGTGTCGGTAATGCCGATCAAAGATATTGTGCAGGGCGGATTTTTCAACGACACCTACTTCACTGATCCCGCGCAAAAAGCTCGTTTTCAGCAATGGCTGAATGAACGCTGGCAACAGAAAGACCAGCACCTGGCTGCATTAAACTCAACACAGGCTCCGCTATGAGAAAGTTACTGGCGCCCCTGATATTTGTTATTCACACGCCGTTGCAAATTATCAATCTGGGGTTCTGGGCGTCAATTATTATCAGTTGCGGACTGCTTAAGCTGGTGCTTCCGGTACAAGCCATCCGTCATTTGCTGATGGGCTTTATGCATTTTGCTATGCAGTGTTTTGGTTGCATCAGTGTGTTACTGATCAAATTGTTTAATCCGGTAAAAGTGATTTACCGCATCGACGGCATATTATCGGTGGAGAACTGGTATCTGCTGATTGCTAATCACTTAAGTTACCTCGATATCATTCTGCTTATCGACTTTTCCCGTAAACGTATTCCGCCGCCCAAGTTCTTTCTTAAACAGGAACTGATTTGGCTTCCTTTCGTCGGTCTGGGCGCATGGGCACTGGATATGCCGTTTATGAAACGGTATTCGCGGTCTTATCTGGAGAAATATCCTCACAAAAAAGGGCAGGATATTGAAACCACCCGCCGCTCCTGTGAGAAGTATAAAACCTCGCCCACAACGGTCATCAATTTCGTCGAGGGTACACGCTTCACCCGCGCGAAACACCAGCTCAGAAAAAGCCAGTTTGCCCATTTGCTGCCACCAAAAGCCGGGGGAATTGCCTTTACACTTGCTACCATGGGCGATCTTTTTACCAATCTGCTGGATATATCGTTATTGTACCCTGATAACGAAGCCCATCCGATGATGTCCATGCTGAGCGGCCAGATGACCCGCATCATTATAGACGTCAACGTACTGACTGTACCGGTGGAAGCGCAGGGAGATTACTTTGCCGACGATTCATTCCGGAGCCGGTTTCAGCACTGGCTGAATGAGTTGTGGACAAATAAAGACAGCAGGATTAATCAGTTACTGGAGCCCTGAACGTGCAGATTGCATCTTCAATCAGAGACACCTTTGTACACACTGTAAAAGACATATTTCCGGACCTCACCACAGATACCCTTTTATACAACACCCTTGCGATCTCCGGCATTCTGCTGGTTGCAGCGGTGTTTTATATTGTCAGTCGTATACTGCTGAAAGTGCAGATCGCCATGCTGGTGAAACGCAGTAAAAACAGCTGGGATGACGCATTACTGAATCACGGTTTCTTCCGGCGGTTAACGCACCTTGTTCCGGCCATTGTGATTTTTCTGCTGACGCCGGTACTTATCAATGAAGAAAACCTGTTACACGGGTTCATGATAAAAACCTCCATGCTGTACATGATGATTACAGCGCTTATCGGCTTATTTGCCCTGCTGAACACGGTTCAGGATGTGTATAACGCATCTTATCTGGCCAAACGGGCATCAATAACCGGCTTCATTCAGGTCGCCAAACTATTCTTCTCAGTCATCGTATTGTTGCTGTGTGTTTCACTGATTGTCGACAAGAACCCGCTGCTGATCATGTCAGGCCTGACTGCACTGGCCGCGGTACTGTTACTCATTTTCCGTGACACCATTTTAGGCTTTGTGGCAGGTATTCAGATTGCAGCGAACCGGATGTTTAACACCGGAGACTGGATCCAAATCACCAAATTTGAGGTGGACGGAGAAATACTGGAAATCGGTCTGACAAATGTGAAAGTGCAGAACTGGGACAAGACCATTTCTACGCTGCCCAGCTATTCACTGACAACAGAAGCGGTCAAGAACTGGCGGGGTATGCAGGAATCGGGAGGACGCAGGATCAAGCGCTCGGTTTACATCGATATTCATTCCATCAAACTTTGCGACAGCAATATGATGGCCCGCTTTAGTAAGATCCGCTACATCTCAGAGTATATCGATAAGAAAGTAAAAGAACTGCAGGCGTACCACAAAGACTATTCCATTGATGAGTCGGACCTGCTGAACAGCCGCCGTCTCACCAATATCGGTACCTTCCGAGCATATCTGGAAGCCTATTTACAGAAACACCCCAATATTAATCAGTCACTGACTCTGATGGTAAGACAAATGCCCCCTAACGAGCTGGGGTTACCACTGGAAGTTTACTGCTTCAGTGCGAAGAAAGAGTGGGTTGCCTATGAGAAAGTACAGGCAGATATCTTCGATCATATTATGGCAATGCTGCCCATGTTCGATTTACGGGCTTACCAGCGGGACAGCCATTTAATGCTGGCCAGTCACTATGACGATGCCCCGGAAGCCGTGTATGAAGGCAAAAGGGAATCAAAGGTTAACGCGGACGGAGAAGAAAGTTCAGCGGGAGACCGTCCGCAATAGCAGAGACAGTTAAGGCTTGCCGTCACCGGCAAGCCTTAATCGATGGGAATTTCTGAAAGGATTTTCCGGCGCAGAGTAAATCTGCCGGAAACATCAGGAAAGGGCGTATGCCATCAGTACGCAAACTACCAGGCCTGACACGCCGAAGAAACCATATTCAATTTTCTCCTGCATACCTTCCGCCCCGGCTTTAGCACTCATGAATCCCATGATAATACTGGACATACCCAGTACAAAAGCAATCAGGCCGGCGCCAAAACCAACAGCACTTATCCACTCACTCATCACATTACCCTTCACTGTTCTTTTCATTTTTAAACCTGCCTGTCATACAGAAGACAAAGAGCAGGTTTTCAGTCTGCTTGTATTATGCAACAAAATCCTGAAAATGCGTAATTAATCATCACTCTGTGCAAGGTCTGTTTGATCCTGGTCAATTGCGCCACTTTATCGGAATTTACACCAATCCACAGAGTGGGAATGCGATCTCACTCCATTTAAAACATAAGCAAACCATTGATAACTAATAATTTTTAAAGTTGGCCTCAGGGTTGCTATATCAGCACAAACGTTACTGAATCATTCAGGCTGTTTACCGGAACATCACCCGCCGGACAAGCTGCCGCAACCGACAGATTTTAAAAAGGAAGAGACATGAAAACTTTAGCTGCCCTGACAATGACCGCTGCCCTCTGTGCTTCACCCGCCTTCGCAGGCATGGACTCTGAGCACTGCGATATGAACTTGCAGGGCGATGTTAACTGGCAAAAAGGCGTACTGACGCTCTTTACGGCCAACGACGAGCATGTGGTGATTAATGGTTCAGGCCAGATGACTGTAAACAACCGCTCAGTGTCACTGACCAGCGAGCAGCAACAATGGGTGAATGACTATTACCACAACATTGAAACGGCAATTCCCATGACACTGGAAATTACCTACGACGCACTGGAACTTGCCGGCAACTCCATCAATGAAGCCTTCGGTGAACTGCTGGGAGAGGACAACGGCATCGTGACGGATTTAAATGAAATGTTTGCCAGTTTGCGTACTGAAATGGACAGCCATTTTTATGATGCTGACGGTGAAGTGCGTATGAACAGTGAGGATTTCGAAGAAGATGGCTGGATTTCAGAACGCTGGGAAAACAAATTTGAAGACCAAGTAGAAAATATCATTGCCAATTCCACCGGTCGCCTGCTGATTGCTATCGGCAAGGCCATGCTAAGCGGTGACGAAGACTTTGATAACTTTGAACAACACATGGAAAACTGGGAAGAAGATTTCGAACAGCGTGTTGAGGCAAAATCTGCGGCTATCGAAAAACGCGCTGACGCCCTGTGTGAAGTGCTGAAAAAAGCCGATTACGCCGAGCTTAAAATGCAAAAACATATTCCGGGCCTCGAAAACCTGAATGTGCTGACCATCAACAGTGACTCTGATTTAAAGATGTAAAAAAACGTATCGTGCTACACTGCCGGAAACTTGTTTTCCGGCTTTTTTATGTCTGATATATCTGCAAACTCAATTCACTCCCTTAACCTCACACTGTGTGGCTGTGGGTGGCTGGGTCAGTTCCTGGTTGATGCATTGCCTGAAGCAACCATTACCGGTACAACCCGTTCACAGGAAAAGGCAGACGCGCTGCGCGAAAAAGGCGTGACCCCGGTGTTGTTCGCGCTGGGTGATGATGCCACATCACTGATAAAACAGAGTGCTGACAACGCAGTAATACTGAATATTCCGCCGGGACGAAAAAAAGCGGTGGGTGATGACTTTACCCGCGCAATGACGGCTCTGGCGACTGACTTCCTGAACGCAGGGGCAAAGAAGCTTATTTTCATCAGCACCACTTCTGTGTTCGGGAATGCTGACGGAGAGCTGACAGTCAACGCCCCTGTAGCGCCGGCTACAGATTCAGGCAAAGTGCATTGCGACATCGAAAGGTTCTTACTGGCCGGGCAGGATCCCCGCGTTCATGTGGTTCGTCTGGCCGGACTGGTGGGAGGTTCCCGTCATCCGGCAAAATTCCTGGCCGGTAAAACGCTGGATAAAGGCGAGCAGGCGGTAAACCTGGTGCATGTGTCCGATGTGGTCAAAGCCCTGATTTGTATTCTGAAGGAAGTTGACGGTACTTCAGCGTTTCCCCCATTGATGCAACTCTGCAGTCTGGAGCATCCCCGCAGGGATGACTACTACCGTTGGGCAGCAGAGGCTCTGACGTTACCTGCACCGCAATTCAGTGCTGAACATAATAATGCTGCTGACGGGAAGAAAATCCTCAGCAAAGACTGCTGGGAAGCACTGGGACTGACGCCGGAATACGCCAGCCCCTTTGATATGCTTTGAATCATTAGCCGAACAAGCTGTGACCGAAATACTTTACAGCCACGGTATTGATAAATACCAGCAACAGGATGACCGGAATGAAAGTGCCTACTGACACATCAACATACTTCTCGAAGAAGCTGCCTTTGTAGTTCTCTGCACCTTCATCCAGCGCCTTGTTGAAGTTATGTTTCTTCCAGCGATAGATAACGAAGATACAAATTAAGAAGCCGTTCAGCGGCAGAATGGTGTCGTAAAACACGTCATACACCACATCAAAGAACGATTTCTTCGCACCGGCATAGCTGACGAACTCAGTCAGAAACGCGTTGTAACCGAACGACAGTGCACACAGCACCGCAAGCACAACCATCAAAACACCCAGTACAAACAGTGCAGGCTTCCGCCCCATGTCTTTCTCGTCCATCAGCGCTGCCACAGGTACTTCGAAAATCGAAACCAGTGAGGTGATAGCTGCAAAAAACACCTGCAGGAAGAAAATCGCTGCCACAATGCTAGCGCCGGTATAGCCAATGGAGTCCTGCAAAGCGAGGAATATCTTAGGCAAAAACGTGAAAATCATACCGATTGAGGACTCACTGAGTTCGTCCGGATTGGTATTCGGGTCGAATGAGAAGATCGCCGGCAAAATCATCAGGCCCGCCGTAAACGCCACAGCCGTATCAGTCAGAGCCACCAGCCTTGCAGACCCGGGCACATCAGCACGCTTATCGATATAGCTGCCGTAGGTGATCATGATCCCCATACCCAGTGACAGGGAGAAGAATGCCTGAGACAGCGCCCCGTTAATGACCGATGCATTGATTTTAGAAAAATCTGGCACCAGGTAGAACTCTACGCCTTTCATGGCGTTGTCCTGCATAAGTACGAAGCCCACCAGCAACAGCAGCATGATAAACAATGTTGGCATCAGCAGCTTGGCCGCTTTCTCGATACCTTCTTTGACACCACCCTGCAAGATCAGATAGACCACAGCCACAACACCGGCCATGTAAACAAAGATTTTTTCGCTGTTTATAAAGGTGCCGAAGGTATCCGGGTTAGCCAGAATATCTAAATCACCGGTGATGATTTCGTACAGATAGCCGAATATCCACACCGTGATCACCAGATAAAACACGGCAATCATAAACGGCGTAATAATCGATAACCAGCCGGCCAGCTTCCAGTGCGTGGCGTTATTACTCAAACCCCGGTATGCGCCTAAGGGATCTTTTCTGGCATGACGGCCCACTGACATTTCTGCCAGCATTACCGGCAAACAGATAGCCACAACGAAAATGGCGTACATCAGCAAGAAAGCGCCACCGCCATTTTTTGCAGCGCCCACCGGAAACCCGACCAGGTTACCTATACCTACCGCAGACCCGGCTGCGGCTAAAATGAATCCGATGCGCGATCCGAACTGTTCTCTCGCCCCGCTCATATCATCTTTCCTCTTCACTTATTGTTATAATCGGGTGGTGATGATTTTATATTCTTCCAACGAAGATTATTGTCGTTCACACGTGCGACAACCGGATTACCCTAAGTCATTCCGGCTGTCACCTTCCCCACACTACCTGCACTTTTAGCTGTGCCTGGGCAGTTATATCGTTGTCATTTTCACGCGGATATAAGGGCGAATAGTATCAGCGTCCCTGCCGAATGTCCCGTATTTGAGCGCTGGAATGGCCTGTTCCGGCCCGGCTCAGTGTAGTGATCTCTTACCAGGGAACAGGTTTATGCGCCCAGTCGATGAAATGCGGATTATTTTCCGGCGTCGCTTTGTCAATGAAATCAAGTAACTGTGAAGCAGTAAAGGCAGGCGTAAAGAGTTTTCCCTCAGGTACGTTGCCCTGAAATGGTTCTGACAACGCACTGTCCACTGTGCCCGGATGATAGCTGATAAGTACCGTATTCTTACTCCGGCGGGAAAATTCTGCGGCGGCGGTTTTCAGCATCATATTCAGTGCCGCCTTTGAGGCCCGGTAGCCATACCAGCCGCCCAGCCTGTTATCACTGATACTGCCCACCCGGGCGCTTAAGCATGCAATGGTACTTCTCTCTTTATCCAGCACATTCACAAGTGCTTTCAGCCAGATTGCCGGTACCACAGCATTCACCGAAAAGTATGCCAGCAGTTTATCCGCACTGATGTCTTCGATTTTCTTTTCAGGACTCACCTCCGTGCCGCCTGCGTCGCCATGCAGGACCCCGGCGGTACAAATGACTGTCGAAAATACGATGCCACGTGCTTTCTGTTCAGCCGTCCATTGGTTTACTGCTTCTTCATTTGCAGATTCCAGCGTGATTGCTGTCACGTTGCCGGCTTCAAAACTCTGCTGGTGTTGCCTTGCGACGGCAAAGACACGGCTTTGAGGCTCTCTGGCGGCCAGTGCTTCTGTCACTGCCCGCCCGATAGCACCGCCGGCGCCAATAATGAGGTGAGTATGCGCCATATTATTTGTCCGTCCTGTAACCGCACTGGCCATCATTACAGGTCCGGCGGCGGCCGGTAAGCAGATAGGAAATGGTATAACGGTTTCTGGCAAAAAGGTTGTAGGCCATGTCGGCAACAATGCGGATCACCGGCCAGCGAAGAGGCGCGTATAGCCAGCCCCGCCCCACAGCCTGCCAGGCTGCGTGGGTAGCGTCCAGTCCGGTAACCATTTCACCGCTATCCAGCTCTACGTGAATTCTGGCATCCAGTTGTGCTCTGTCCAGCCCGGGATAATGTTCACTAAAGGCAGGATCCTGAATATCTACCAGTTGGATCCTGTCATGCTGATCACGCTTTTTGATATGAGACATTTCAGCACAACATAAGGGGCAGTAACTGTCATAGAAGATTTTCATGATTTCTCCGTTTACCGGGGCCTGAACCACCGCCGGCCCGATGTACCACTTTACTTGTATAATAGTACGCGGTTGCACATCATTCAGAGATTAAAAAAGCGTAACTTGAGGTTGAAGTCAGCGACTAACGTAACCACATTACAGGATATCTGATAACAGGAGCTTTAATAATGGCAACGACAGAAACTGCGACACTCGGCGGAGGATGCTTCTGGTGTATTGAATCGGCATTCAACAGTGTGGAAGGCGTAATAAGCGCTATTTCCGGATATGCCGGCGGACACGTTGAAAATCCTTCCTATGAGGCCGTCTGTAAAAAAGATACCGGGCATGCTGAAGTCGTGCGGGTTGAATTTGATCCGGCCAGCATTTCTTACCGTGAAATCCTCGAAATTTTCTTTGCTTTGCATAATCCCACGCAGGTTGACCGCCAGGGGAACGACACTGGCCCGCAGTATCGCAGCGCAATCTTTTATCATTCCGAAAGCCAGCGGGATGAGGCACAGAAAATTATTCAGGAAATTAATGACGATCAGATTTGGCCTGACCCCGTCGTTACTGAGGTAACAGAAGTTAATAATTACTATCCGGCAGAAGACTACCACCAGAATTACTTCAAAAATAATCCGCAGAATCAATACTGCGCCATGGTAGTAGCACCTAAGCTGGCTAAGTTTAAAAAGACGTTTGCTGCCAGATTGCGTTAACTCTGCATCCCGGCTCATTCATTTATCAGGCAGCCTTCAGGGCTGCTTTTTTTGCACAATTTACAGATGTCTGCATGTTTTTCTTACCCGCCAGCCATTTTGCCTCTGTCGCAATCCGTTAAAAATCCTCTGCAGCCCGCTTTCTAAAAGGCGAAAAGAGAAAAATGTTACAGCCGGTACGTGGTTTGCAGCTACTAATTCACTAACTTAGAGGCTGCCCGCTCAGAGAGTCTGCAGCCGTAAACGACTAAAGCAGGAGAAATCATGAGTAAGAGTAATGTTGCTGCATTTACTGCACCGGGTATGAAAAAAGACGCTGCGAAAAAAGCTGTTGCTGTGCTTGAACAACGTCTGGTGGCACTGCTGGATTTACAGCTTACGCTGAAGCATATTCACTGGAACGTGGTTGGCCCGAATTTTATCGGTGTGCATGAAATGCTGGACCCGCAGGTCGATGCCGTGCGCGGTATGACAGATACCATTGCAGAACGAATTGCTACCCTTGGCGGAGTACCTCACGGTACGCCTAAAGCGATTGTTGAAGGTCGTTCATGGGAAGACTACAAGATTGGCAAGGCACTGGTCACTGATCACCTGGTAGCGCTGGATGCCGTGTACAACGGTGTGAATGGCGACCACCGTAACGCTATTGAAGAACTGGAAGAGCTGGACCCTGTATCAGAAGATATGATCACCGGTCAGCTGGCTGATCTGGAACAGTTCCAGTGGTTCGTAAGAGCGCACATCGAATCTGCCAGTGGCGAATTGAAAAACTAAACAGAGATCTGTCTGACTTAAATTTGCGCTCCGTTCAGGAGCGCAATTTTCCGTTAACCCAAATTGTATTTTTTCATACGGTAGGCCAGCTGAGCACGACTGATACCTAATTTTCGGGCCGCAGCGGACAAATTATTATCGTTCAGTAAAACCGCTTCTTTTAGCAAAGTTCGCTCCAGAGAGTCGAGGGAAAAGCCACCGGATTGCAAAGTTTCTACTTTTTCTAAAATGTTTTCTGACGAATAATTTGATTGCTGACCCAACTGCCCCTGTGCATTCACTGAGAGTAAAAATTTTTCAGGTAAAGGCTCTTTGTGAAACATATGATGTATATCGACACTATCGTGGTCTTCCGCCCATATGACACCGCGCTCAACAATGTTTTGCAGCTCTCTGATATTGCCCGGAAAATCATAGTTTAGTAAGGCTTGAGAGGCCCTGAGAGTTATTCCGGATAGTTTTTTTTCATGAAGGATGCAGTATTTTTTGAAAAAATGATTGACCAGCAGTGGGATATCATCGCGCCTCTCCCTGAGAGGAGGTAGAGCAATGGGAAACACATTTAACCGGTAATATAAATCTTCGCGGAATTCTCCCTTTTCAACGGCATCTAACAAATTCAAATTTGTCGCAGCTACAACTCTGACATCGACAGAAACAGGTTTAGTACCGCCCACTCTTTCGATCTCCTTCTCCTGTAAAGCACGGAGTAACTTGCTCTGTCCGGACAGGCTTAATGTGCCCAGCTCATCGAGAAATAAAGTCCCACCTTCAGCCCGTTCAAACCGGCCTTCACGGCTGTGTGTTGCTCCTGTAAAAGCACCTTTTTCGACACCGAACAATTCAGCTTCGAGAAGATTATCCGGAATAGCTGCACAGTTAAAAGCAACAAACGGGGACCGGTGCCGTTTACTGGAATAATGCAATTGTTGCGCAAAGAGCTCTTTACCCACTCCAGATTCACCAGTTAACAAAACCGTAGCGTTTGTTCGCGCCACTTTGCTAAGCGCATGACTGACTGTCAGAAAGGCAGGGGAAACACCGACCATACTCTCCTGCTCCTCACTCTCATCATGAGCAACTGGAAAACTGTTTTTTTCGGAATATGGTTCACCTTTCTTTTTCTTTCGGTGTTTCACAAGAAAATCTACATCTTGCTGCCCCTCTGGCCATTTATTGGCATTCTTCCCTACTAACTTGCAATGGGTATGCCCCATACCGAGGCATCCGGACTCGCGGAAAATAACCAATGTACCAAGAAGACAACTGACATAGCCGATAGCATAGCCGATTTCCATCCAGCAAACAGGCTGGCTACTAACTCCATAGGAAGTGAGATGCTGCTCTGCCTCAAGGCTGTTGTGCCAAACAAACTCGCCATCATAAAGACCTTCCGATTTGTCAAATTCAAAATGTACTGTCTCCACTTTCACGGCGCCTTCAAGCGAGTGCAAGTTAGTACCTGCGGCAAATATTGAAGCAGGATCGGCTTCAGGCCACTGAGATTTAACCAGTTCACCATCCCTCGCACCTGACAAATACCCTACCCGCATAAACAGCTTCCTTGCTTCATCCAGACCAAGCGTATCAATTATTTGTTGTCTTAAAGCTCCGAAAGACTTTCCGTGGAGCAATATCATGCGCTGGTCATTCATCCAAATTCGCCCGTCTCCGGGTGAAAAAAATAAACATTCGGTCAGCTCATCAATAGTCGGGCTGGTAGATTCATCCAGTTTTGATGATGAACCGTGCAGTGCCCCAGATCCATCCTTCGAAACGAGTCCCGCAAGAGAGACTTTGTTGTGAATTTGTTTTTCGTACCTTTTCATGACCGGAAATTCTTATACAACTGGATAAACTAAGAGTAGCGGGATTAGTGGGGATTTACACTAAAAGCGGACCGCATATCACTTACGGTCCGCTGGATGCTTATTTCAGTAACGGAAACTGAAATTCAAAGACCACATACGCGGCGCGTTGTACACAACTTGCGTAGTGCCCACATCGTTGTTTCTGAAACCTGTGACGATAACGCGATTATCCGTAATATTTTCGCCACGGAGTGACACATCCCAGTTTCCTTCGGCGGAAATATACTTCACAGATGCATTTGCAAGATGATATGCAGGCTGATTCGTCCCCGGCGAGTTCTCAGTGACATTCGCTGTCTCCGTTCTGAATGCCCAGTCCGCCATCCATACCCATTCAGCACCTGATTCAAGCATATAATGGTAGCGAACTCCCAGGCTGCTGGAGAATTCTGGTGTATTCACGAATTTGGCATCTCCGTCTATTACAGCTCCCTCTTCCAATTCGGTGTATTTTGCATCTATATAGCCTAGTGATGCATTCACATACAAATTTTCCGTGACGATAAACTGACCTTCCACTTCAAGACCGCCGATTTCGCCTTTCGCTGCGTTCTCAAAGAAAGGAGATAGTCCGCGATTAACTGTGATTTGAATATTGTCATAATCAGTGTAAAACGCAGCAGCATTGACCTGTGCCGCTCCGTCCCAAAATCGTGACTTGATGCCCAATTCATAGCTGTCGGCTTCTTCAGGTTCAAAGGTAGGTGGCACATTCCCGGGCTCGGGTACTGTTAGTCGTGTTGTCCACCCGCCGGATTTAAAGCCTTGAGAATATGACGCGTAGCTCATTATGTCTTTAGTAATATGATATTCAAAACCGAGATGTATAGAGGTATCATCAAACGACAACGTATTTTTCCCTAATGGATAAACTCTCGTCAGGTCATCTTGATCAGGATAGAGGCTAGCCGGAAAACCCACCTTTATGCCAAACTGGTTAAGCTCGAGTTGCTTTCCTTCAAATTCTTTATCTTCACGGGTGTAACGGATCCCGAAGGTCGCTCCCCATCTGTCATTAATTTCATAATTAATGTGCGCAAACCCGGCTACTGCTTCGTTCTGCAAGTCATTCGGTCCGTAAACCTGAACCAAACCAGCAGCAAATACAGGCGTGTCAACGAGTGTGCCTTCTTCTGTAAAATAATATAGACCTGTCACCCATTTCATTTTGTCGTTAAATGCGGTACCGGTCAGTTGCAGTTCTTCGGAAAACTGGCTCTGCTCCATGTAAAATGATGTGTCGACCATCGTGAACGGCCCACCTGAATTGTCAACGCCGAAGCTGGACGCCAATGAACGGTACGCAGTAATCGATTTCAATCCCAGATCACCGTTGAGATCCCATTCTGCGGTAAGAGCAGTTCCCCAAGCTTCAAGCTCTGAGAAATTACTGCCCGCGGCATAGGTAATATCCGGATCACCCGTGATATATCGATCATCGATGGGCAGACGATTATTTGACGGGTCGTCATCTGCATTTACTCCTGCCAGTGCCGTTCCGATAGTTGCCCGTGTTCCACATACTGCGCCTAAGCCAATACCATCAAGTGTAGCTGTATCCAGACTTATACATGTATTATATAATGAAGCAAGGCTGGCTGTATTGTCGACTGAAATCAGTGTCGAAGGGGCAGCGCTTTCATCGGTATCGGTATAATCAGCTGAAAATGTTAAAGTCAGATCGTCTGATACAATGTATTCCGCTTTTATACGACCATTAACTGCATTTTCAGCTCCCGCCGCATCTCCGTACGTCAACTGATTTTTAGTAGTGTTGAAATGCCCGATGTCGTTTACAAATGCTTCACTGCCCGGAAATCTCAATCGCTTTTGGTAACCGTCCCTTCGTTTTGATGAAAACGAGACCTGAGTCAGTAAATCATCAGAAAGCGGAATATCGGCAGCCACACGTAGATCTTGCCGGTTAAAACTGCCTACAGTCACTTCCGATTTAAATGCAAATTCGTCTGATGGACGACTTGATATTATGTTAAGCGCACCACCAATAGTGTTCCTGCCAAATAAAGTCCCCTGAGGGCCTTTCAATACTTCAATTCGCTCAAGATTCAAAGTATCAACTACGGCACCAAGAGTACGGGCGTAGTACACACCATCAACATAGAGACCCACTCCCGGTTCGAGATTAAAGGCAAAATCGTTTTGTCCGATCCCGCGAATAAAAGCACTCAGAACAGACGACGAACCAGCAAAAGGCGAAGTCGCGTCCATCTCTACGTTGGGGATAAAAGCAGACACTTCAGTTACATTACCAATATCATTATCGCGGATACCATTTGCAGAAATAGCACTAATTGCTATAGGAACTTCTTGTGCATTTTCTACCCTTTTCTGGGCTGTGACACTGATGACTTCCAAAGTGCCTTTATTATCCTCCTGTGCACTCGCTTGATTAGTCACTGCAATACACAAAGTAGATGCGAGCGCAGTTAATCTTAACGGCACGAGCGGGGTGGTTTTTAATTTCATTTTATTTTCCTCAGGGTCTTCATTTAATTTACATTTAGCACTCAAAAAACTAACAAAGCAAAAACAAAGCCAACCAAGAAAGATAAAAACATATCATTGATATTTAATGCTATTTTAAAAGAAAAAGATAATTAAGTATGATTTTATCATCATCAAAAATGAGTAACTCATCGAACTTAAATGTTAAAAAAAATAGTACTTTTCTACACTATCACCTTACATTCAGCTCATGTATCGTGGGCATGAGTCGTCCTGATTGATCAAATGAGCAATCACTTAGGACAAAATTGATCATTAGAGCACTTATCAGATAGTAACCGTCATATATTCGTGTCTTCCAGCCGACCAGACTATCCACCGAGCCCTTACCATCACCGCCAACGTAAATAAAATGTTATCCACATGTGTATTTTGGCACATGACTTGAAATACCCATGGCGATATTTATGAAAATTGAGGAAGAAACCGTGGTCAATCAATGGCTAAAAGAACAACCCTGGAAAAGCTGTATATATACTGGCAAATGGACAAAAAATGGACGAGAAACTATCGCTGTCGATGAACCGGCCAAACAGATGTGGCTAACAGAAGTCGGTAGCGCCGGCGAAGAGGATATCCGTAGAGCAGCAAAAGACGCATCCCGCGCAGGCATGGCGTGGGCAATGATAGCTGCCAGAGAAAAAGCAGATGTTTTTTTGAAAGCCGCAAATTTTCTGCAAACACATTTCACATCATTTAGCGAGATTGTGGCCAGAGAAACAGGTGGTGCCAGATTCAAAGGCGAACACGAGGTACGGGAGTGCATCACACTTTTAAAACTTGCTGCAGGAATGGCTCTACAACCTCACGGGATCACCTTGCCTGACGATGAAGGAAAGCTGTCTTTCGCAAAGAGGAAACCAATTGGCGTTGTAGGGGTAATATCACCATTTAATTTCCCGATGGTACTTAGTACAAGAAGTGTGGCTCCCGCTTTAGCCACCGGAAACGCCGTAATATCGAAACCAGATCCCCGCACGCCGCTCTCAGGTGGTTTTTTACTTGCTTTGGCACTTGAGCACGCTGGATTACCAGCCGGAACATATCAAGTATTGCCAGGTTACGGAGACGCTGGAAATGCACTTTGTACATCAGATGAAGTAGGTATGATCGCCTTTACCGGATCAACGCATGCCGGCAGGTTAGTAGGAGAAACTTGTGGAAGACACCTGAAAAAAGTGTCATTGGAATTAGGTGGAAAAAGCGCGCTTATTATTTTAGATGACGCAGATATTGATATTGCTGCCAGTAACATCGCATGGGGGGCATTTTTACATCAGGGTCAAATTTGTATGGCCTCAGGACGAATATTAGTTCACCGTTCAATTGCTAAAGAAGTCATCGCTAAGATTGTAGGACGGGCGAAAACACTGTCTTACGGCGACCTGGACAGCCAATGCCCCATCGGCTCTCTGATTAGCGCGCAACAATTAGAGAAAGTCAGCAAAATTGTCGAAGATTCTGTCGAAGCCGGCGCGATTGTGCAATGCGGGGGGTATCACGAAGGTCTATTCTACGCCCCGACAGTTCTCACTGATGTCTCGCCCGGTATGCGCTGCTTTGAGGAAGAAATCTTCGGGCCGGTTGTAAATATCGTCACATACGATACTGACGAGGAAGCTATTGAACTGGCTAACAGTGGTGACTACGGACTTGCTGGCGCCGTTATCTCCAACGACCTCACAAGAGCTATGCAAATCGGCGCTCAACTCGAAGTTGGTCTGCTCCATATCAATGATCAAACTGTAAACGACAATTGTTGCAACCCTTTTGGCGGATTCAAATCATCAGGAAACGGTTCTGCAGTTTGTGGCCCGGCAGACTGGGATTTATATACTCACTGGCAGTGGCAGACCATCTCTCCCAAAGCTCAACTAAAACCTTTCTAAGTAAAGTGAGATTCAAATAATGAAAATAACCGCAGCCGTAGCCAGAGAACACAACAAGCCTCTGACGCTTGAAACCTTAACGTTATCCCAGCCTGCCGCAGACGAGGTAATGGTCGACTTAGTAGCAACCGGAATATGCCATACAGATCTGGTAGTACGTGCAGGAATGCTCCCTACCCCCCTTCCAGTTGTCTTAGGCCACGAAGGGGCTGGAATTGTCAGGCAGGTGGGGGAAAAAGTAACGAAAGTAAAAGTAGGTGATCACGTGGTAATGACGTTTGATCACTGCGAAACATGTCCCAGTTGCAAGGAACAGATGCCAAGTTACTGTCATGAATTTTTTCCGAAAAATTTCTTTGCTACACGGAAAGACGGCACCACCGCTCTTAAAGACGCAAACGGCCCTGTGCACAGTCATTTCTTTGGTCAGTCTTCGTTTGCCTCCACTGCCATTTGCAGGCAAACCAACGTAGTGAAAGTCAGTAAAACTGCGGATCTGAAAATGCTGGGCCCGCTGGCTTGCGGACTTCAGACAGGTGCCGGTGCCGTTATAAATGCGTTGAAGGTAGCTCAAGGTAAATCCTTTATAGTCTTTGGCACCGGCTCAGTAGGCCTTGCCGCAATAATGGCGGCAAAGATACAAGGCGCTTATCCAATTATTGCGGTCGATAAAAACCCGTCCAGGCTTGCCATAGCAAAAGAGTTAGGGGCTACACACACATTATTGTCTGAAGGCGACACCGTTAACTCGTTGATAGCGATAACCGGGCACGGTGCCGATTTTTCGCTGGATACAACTGGAATACCCGCTGTTATCCGAACCGCCGTAGAATGTTTGGCCCCTCGTGGCACCTGCGGCATATTGGGGGCATCCGGTCCGGATGCTGAAATTGTGTTGAACGAAACCCACTTTATGAGTGGTGGCCGTCATCTGATTGGCATCGTGGAAGGGGAATCACAGCCTGAAACATTCATACCAGCTCTAATCGAACTCTACGAAAACGGCACGTTTCCCTTTGACAAACTCATTACCTTTTACTCCTACACAAACATTAATAAGGCCATTGCAGATATAGAGAACGGCGCTGCTATTAAGCCTGTCATATTATGGAACGGGGCCGGTAAATGACACTGACAGAATTTAATTTCTCTGCACCAGAGCACTCAATCCGGCTTGATCAATACGTCATCCGATACTGGGACACACAAACTCAAAACAAACCTCTGCTCCTGCTCTGTGGTGGTGTAGGAAGTAGCGTTGAGATTTGGGCTAACCAATTCTGTAGTCTCTCGCAAGACTACAGAATTATAGCCTGGGACTATCCTGGACACGGCCTTTCTTCTCCAGTCAATGGTCACGAAGACTTAAACGTATTGGCTATACTCGGCTGCCAGCTACTGAAACAAATTGCTGATGGGCCAGTGCACTTAGCGGGTAACTCTCTGGGTGCGGCTGTCGCTACAAGGATATACGAAATGATGCCGGAAAAAGTGCTTTCACTGGGCTTACTGAATAGTGCGACACTAGGACATGCGACACCATTTCCTTTTCGCCTGATGGGATTGCCGGGAATCGGCGCACTATTATCGCAACCCGGCAGAGTCGCTTTTACAAATCAGTGCAAAGCTATTTTCTATCAAGCAGAAAAGGTTGACAAGCTGATACTCGAAGCTGTTCGGCGAAACAGCTACCACAAACCAGCCCAGCAAGGCTTGCGTCACTTCGTATCTGTCATAAACTCGGTGTTTGGTCAACGCAATCATCTGATCCGCACCACGCAATCGATTTTAAACAGTCCACCGCCTGTTACCTGGTTTGTACATGGCAGGGAAGACATGGTGATACCCGAATTGCACAGCAGGCTTCAATCGTCAAATACACCTTCAGCAACCCTTCATGTCTTTTCAGCTTGTGGCCACACACCGCAAGCTGAAAAACCGGGCGCAATCAATCAACTTATTAGAACCATGCTGGATCGAGGGGAACAGAAAAAAGTAGCGGAGCCATAGCTTGATAGGCTACCGAATTTGAATCACAAATTATATTTTTCAAATAGTTTTCCTTCCAGGGATCGTTTACCAGATAAAGTGTGTTTCCCAGAACCGTTAAACCTTCTATGGATGCATTATCCATCCGCTCTTCCGTACTGCAGTTATCACCTGATGCCGGAGCGGTGAAATGTAACGGGATGCGTTTCGTTTCTTTTTCAGGATCAGTACTGATCACCCACAATTCATTATCATTACGCGCAGAAGCCAGCAAGTAACCCTGTTCGCCTTCCCCGTCATACCATGCCAGACCATTCAGAGGATGATTTCCGCTGTCAAAAACAGGCACAGCAAGTCCGGGATCCTCAACCGGAACAAAATCCGTGGTATCCCAGAAGTCGTCATCCAGGGTTAATGAAAAGATACGGGGCTGTCCCGCTGCGTCTTTTTCCAGTCCGAGATACAGGGTGTTATCTGCGCTTATTGCCAGTCCCTCAATGCCGTCGTTGGGGTAGTCCCCCACATTCAGAGACAGCGGGAATTGCAGTGGCCTGACACCTGTCATTGTGGTGCCGAACTCATGGCGCTCAAGCCGTATCAGCAATGACGGATAATCTGTCGAACCGGTATTCTGATAACGCTGCTGGCATCTTACCGACAATGCGCCGGTACGGGTGGCATCTTCGGTTACGGTATAGAAAACGCCGGGCTGAGCGGGATCAGCGACCAGCGCCTCAAGATCAGGCGCATCTGCCAGATAACCTGAAAAACAACTGCGTCTGACAGTGGTGCCAATACGCATTTTTTCTTCATCACTGGTTACCGTTGCAGTTTGAGGGTCAATAAAATGCAACCGGCGCTGCATGTCCGCGCCGGCACTGGCATCAGACAAGGACACCAGTTTCCCTTCCCACACGGTAAGGGCAGATGTTTGCGGATCGGCCATTACATTCCCGCTTTCATCTTTTATCCACGTGCCCTTAGCCTCCAGCGACGTGACTTTGGAAGCCGTGGCTACTTCAACTTGCTCCGGCGCTTCGCTGCATGCACCCAGTGCAAATACCGCCACACCGGCCAGGCCAATAATTTGTTTCATTCTTTTCCTTTAACCCGTTGAAGAATTGCGAAATAATTTAAAACGTTTAAGAGTATATCACTGTAAGAAACTCACCTGCGAATCTCATCAAAACACAGGAGCTTTACATCGTCATGTCATCTTTACCACTGGTAGTGGCGGGGCCGGTTCTCAGGCACACCCACTCACAGGGCTTCACACTTTGGCTTGTTACCAGTGAACGGGTTGATGCACAACTGATATGTAATCAGCAGCAGACAGAATGCGCTCAGCATACCGTACAGGCCGGTGAACGGGCCTTCGTTACTTTGCTGGAAGCCCACCTGGCTTCACCACTGACCGCAGGCAGTTTAAACGAATACGAACTGCGTTTTGCGTCGCAATCACAGCAAAGTCAGTGGGATAATGAAAAGCAGACCGTGTTGTTTGAAGGGCAATCAGCCCTTTCTTTTTACTGGCAACCGGCACTGACAAACGTGTTACACGGCTCCTGCCGGAAACCTCATCATGATGAAAAAGATGCGCTTACCCGTGTTCACGGATTAATTGAAGAGGAATTCAAAGGTGGTGTCTGCCGGCCGGACATGCTGCTGTTGACCGGCGATCAGGTATACAGTGACGATGTCGCCGGTCCAATGCTTCAGGCGATACAGCAAGTCATTACTGCGCTGGGGCTTTTCGGTGAGCCCCTTGAAGGCGCAGTGGTGGACCACAGTGATGCACTGACCTCTCACTCATTGAATTACTATCAGCGGGACGAAATCCTCCCCAAAATAGCCATGAACACGGCACTGTCGAAGCTCTTTTTCGGCGCCAAGAAAAAACCGGTGTTTACTTCAGTAAATGCAAAAAACCATTTGATTTCATTTTCAGAAATCATGGCCATGTATATCCTGGTGTGGTCGCCGGCGATGTGGCGCGACATCAAATTTTCAGACAGTCACATCCCTGAACCCTACAAAGCTCAATTTAATCAGGAACTGACAGTTATTCAGGCTTTCGCAGCCACCTTGCCGGAAGTGCGCAGTTCTCTGGCACACCTGCCGGTCTACATGATATTCGATGATCACGACGTGACCGATGACTGGAATCTGACCCGAGGATGGGAGCAGGAAGTGTATGGTCACCCCCTGTCAAAACGTATGGTGGGCAACGCACTGATAGGTTACTGGCTTTGCCAGGGCTGGGGTAACCAGCCGGATAAGTTTACAGACATTCTGGAAACTGCTGCCGGCGTTTTCACTCCCGACGGCCTGAATGAACATGATGCTTTCATTGATACGCTGCTGGATTTTGAAGAATGGCACTACACTCTGGAGACGTCACCGCCGGTGTATGTGATGGATACCCGTACCCGCCGGTGGCGCTCTGAATCCAGTCTGAATAAACCTTCCGGGTTGATGGACTGGGAAGCACTTTGCGAATTCCAGCAGGCATTAATTGGAAAGGAGGCGGTGATAGTGGTGTCTGCCGCCCCCATTTACGGCGTAAAGATGATTGAAGCCATCCAGAAAGTATTTACGTTTTTTGGCAAAGCACTCACCGTAGATGCAGAAAACTGGATGGCCCACCGTGGCACGGCAAACGTCATTCTGAATATTTTCCGCCATTATAAAACGCCGCCGGAATTTATTATTTTGTCCGGCGATGTGCACTACTCTTTCGTGTATGATGTGCGCCTGCGGTTCCGCCGGAACAGCCCCCATATCACTCAGTTTACCTGCAGCGGTATTAAAAATGCGTTTCCTGAAGGACTATTGCGCTGGCTGGAAAGATTAAACCGTTGGTTTTATGGTCATAAATCGCCGCTGAACGTTTTTACACGGCGCCGGAATATGTCGGTGAGATCGCGCTCTCCCGATGGCATCGACGGTAAAACCTTGTTGAACCGCTCTGCAATCGGCCAGCTTGTTTTAAACAAGAATGACACCACTGTAATTTGCAAAGCGTTGTGCAGTAACGGGGATACGGTAGAATTCCCGCCCCGGAAAGAAGAATAGAGGTAAAAGAATGAGCGATGAAGCCCTGTCCATCGGTTTGTTTTATGGTTCCACCACCTGTTATACCGAGATGGCAGCCGAAAAAATTCAGGCTCAGCTGAACAGTATTTTTGATGCGCAGGTCGTCAGCGTTTTTAATATCAAAGATACTGCGCTGCAACAGGCAGAAGCTTTCGACATTCTTATATTCGGCATCTCCACCTGGGACTTTGGTGAGCTGCAGGAAGACTGGGAATCCAGTTGGGAAGACGTGCACAAGCTGAACCTTACCGGTAAAACTGTTGCCCTGTTCGGATTGGGTGATCAGTTCGGCTATGCCGACTGGTTCCAGGATGCGCTGGGCATGCTGCACGAAGCCCTTGAGCCGTCAGGTTGCCGCTTTATCGGTTTCTGGCCCAATCAGGGCTATGAGTTTGCCGAATCAAAGGGACTGACGGAAGATAAGTCTCAATTCGTCGGCCTTAGCCTCGACGATGAAAATCAATTTGATCAAACCGATGAGCGCATCAACACCTGGTGCCTTCAGCTGTTAGATGAACTCGCCGGCTAACGCCTCTTCAGGCAGACTCCACCGCGAGTTCTACCGCAACGGTCCATCCCACCGCGACGGTGCGGACGTCAGCTTTAATGACATCCGCAAGTTATTTAATTTCTCTGCAATTACCATTGGCAAATGGGTCACGGCTGAAGAACAGCAGCTTGCTGCCAATTTGTTCTTCGATGCCCTGTACGATCTGATCGAAATATTACAAATAAACGAACAGGTGATCTCGCTGAACGGCACATTATCGCTGGCGTTTGGCAGTGGCGGCCAGAAACACGCCAGCGCCCACTATAACAGTGCTAAGCGGCAACTGGCTCTGGCAAAGAACGCCGGTGGCGGCGCACTTGCGCACGAATGGTTGATGCCTTCGATCACTACATTGCATCCCGCGTTTTTAGCGATCTGCCGCCGGGATCATTTGCTTCCAAAGCCTGGCTGGACAGTGCGCCAATGCGTGCTCACCCCCTGAATGATAAGCTCTGCGAGTGTTTTCAGGTTATGTTCCTGAACGATCAAAAAGCACCGAATGATTATCTTTTGCGATCAATAGAGGCTGATCGCGCGTTAAAAATGTATTACTATGCTATGCCACAAGAGATGGCGGCGCGGGCATTCGAAGCTTGTATCCAGGATCATCCCGTGAAGAATGCGTTTCTTGTGCAGGGAACAAAAAAGTCTGCTGAGGCTAGACTTGGTATTTATCCTCATGGTAATTTGCGTAAACAGCTTAATGATGCATTAATGTTGTATTTTTACCAGTTGGGTAAGGCCCTGACTAAAAAATCATCGTAATAATATAACTCACCGGTGATTTTGGCTAAAAAGCCAGCAACAAGTGTTAAGAATGGTGTCTGTTTATTACAAAATGCTACCAGTTTTGATAACAAACAGTATACTAGGGTGCTCGAACTTAAAGAGAAGAATGACTACGAGATGAAAAGAAAAAAGCATACCAGTGCCGATGACGAGGCTCAGATTGACATGACCCCCATGTTGGACATCGTGTTCATCATGTTGATCTTCTTCATTGTTACCACCTCTTTCGTGAAAGAGAAAGGTCTGGACGTAAACCGTCCTGATGACAGCCAGGCAAACAACAACAAGCCTTCCAAATCACTGTCTATCCGTATTGACGCGAATGGCGTGATTACAATGGGTGGTCGTGAAGTTGATATCCGTCGTGTTGTTGCGAACGCGCAAACGTTCCTTGCAGAAAACAACACTGACTCTGCAGCAATTCAGGCAGAAGAAAATACCGAACACGGTATCGTTGTTGAAGTAATGAACCAGGTTAAAATTGCAGGTATTGAAAAGGTATCTGTTCTGGTGAAAGAATCCTGACCATCAGTATTTCTTTTCTATCAAATTAAAAACGCGGCTTATGCCGCGTTTTTTGCATCAGTATTGTTCAACATACCTTCCTTTGCTGGTGTTGACCGGCCAATTAACATACAATCTTTACGTTATCTTTATTCATGCCTGAAATCACAAAAGGGAAGCATTCGGGCAAGCTTAGCGGAGCGTTTATGCGTCATTTACGTTTAAAACATCTTTTCATCGGATTGTTATTCGGCAGCCAGCTGGCCAGTGCCGCGCCTGTGTATCTGAATGAAGCTTTTGATTTCAACGCGTACATCATGGAAAACATGACAGGCACTCAGTCTGATGTAGAGGGTACGCTGGCCGTGGGTGGCGACTTAAACCTGCAGCACTATGGTATTGGTCTCGAACTGCCGGAAAATGGTCAACAAAACACCCTTACAGTGGGCGGCAACGTCACCATGCGGGATGCCCGTATTTACAATGGTGACGCTGTTGCCGGTGGCACCATTGATATCGACAGTTCTGTTGGCCTGTATGGCGTTAATGCAACGAATAATACACACAGTTTTTATAATGACAGCTCCTTTGATTTCACCAGTATCAATCAGGATCTGCTGACCACGTCTTCGTTGTGGGGCGCTTTGTCAGACAATGCTACCACAACGGTAACCGGTAACGGCACAGACGTGTGGAGTATCAGCTTTGATGGCAACAGCGATTTTAACGTGTTCTCTATTGATGCCTCGACCCTGTCTGCAGCAAACAAAAGCATTTATCTGAACGTTGATACAGACAGCTACAACATTATCAATGTGACCGGTACGGATGTATCTCTGTTTAATACCGGTTTTTATGGCGCAGACGGCAATAAGATTGCAGATAATCAGCCGGGGGTTTACCGTCACGACGGTACGTACGCGAATAATGTGTTATTTAACTTTGTTGATGCCACATCACTGACCCTGAACGCCATTGGTTTTAAAGGCAGTATTCTGGCTCCGTTGGCAGACACGGTATTCTATGACGGGCATATTGATGGCAACTTTATTGTGAAAAGCCTGACATCGCCTGTGGGTACACTGACAGGCCAGATTAATAACTATCAGTTCGGTAACTTTACTGTCAGCGAGCCCGGCGGCGCGTTGTTTTTCGTCATCCTGATGGCATTTGGTCTCCGTCAGTATTTATTAAAAAGCAAAGCCTTTTAATTCCACAGACGACCCTATCAGTGTTTCGCTGGTTACGCCCTTACGTGGGGCGGCATACCAGCGAAGCTCAATACCAGCATACGTTGCCTGATACGCCACAGCATGTGAGCGGCTGACATAACCCGCCAGCGACCAGTGATTCCCAAACAAATACTGACCTTCAATCAGCAACTCACCGTTGACGCCTGACACATTGGTTGACGGTAACACCGTGACTGAATCCTCAGTTAACGGAAAGCGCGGCCCGCCATCCTGTTTGATTGAAGACCAGCCGAGACTGAAACGGCCTCTCAACTGCCACAGTCTACCTTCGGCGGTAAGAAGGTCAGTGCTGACCCCGGTACTGAAGAATCTCTGCGGACTGAAATAGCCGCCATGTCCGGCCGTAAAACCACTTAAATCGTGATCATACTGCTGCCAGCCGAGATACGGTGCCACGCGAAAATAGTCCAGCCAGTCTTTCTTATCGCCGGATAATTCTCTGCTAACTTCAACCCGCAGGCTGTGCATGGAGTTATCTTTCACCTGCTCTCCGTCAAGCATGGCGGTTTCTGCTGACAAAGATGCTGACCACACATCGTTCAGGGCCACTACACCCAATCCACGCAGACCTGTTTGCATAACACCGCCCCACGCTGCGCTACTGTCACGTGATGAGGTATCAAACCAGGTGCCGGTCTGACTGAGAACACTGTCTTTTCTGCGTTCTCTGTAAGCCAGACCTGATACTAAGAAATCAGCCTGATACCAGGTAGCCCCTAAGGCACCGGTCAGACGGGTAGAGACAGGTTGATCAAGCAGCAAGTACCCGGCCTGACCGTACCAGGTCCAGTCCTGTTCCTGACGGGTTAAGGAAACATCGATGCCCTGCCCGGCCTGCTTTGCCTCACCGGCAAAGTCAGCATCAGACAAGCCTGTACCAAACCAGCTACCGGCATCCGGTGTCCCGCTGAACACCTGCTCGTGACGCACACTGACATCGACACGGGTATCTTTAAAGACATCAGTGAAGCCGGTATAACCGGCATGCTCATCAAGATGGCCAAGCCCCCTTTCACCGCTACGGTGACGGGCTGATAAGCCGGCATAAACCTGCACATCGCCGGCGGTTGATTCTTTTGCCGGATTAGCATTGTAACGATCAGCCAGGTCGAACTGTTTTCTCCCGAATGCCTGTCCGCCTTCCTGACTGCTGATAAACGTGGCAATAAAGGGATACTTTGCTGACAGCGGCATCAGCGCTTCAGCATTGTAATCAAAACTGTGAATAACGGCAGACTGAACCTCTTCGTCAGCCGGGGAGTCTGCCAGCACAGACAGAAACACCTTCGAAGCGGCCGCTTTATTACCGCTTTCATCCAGTGCCCAGCCGTACAGCATTGCCTGGTCACGGCTGAGAAGATTACGCTCTTTAAGGGATTCTGCGGCACGGATGCTGGCTGCATAATCTTTCGCTTCCCATGCAGCTGTTTGCTGTGAAGACAATCCGTCACGGCACCATGTTGTTAATTCAGTCGTGGCAGGAGTAGTACAAGCCAGTACAAGTGCGTCTTTACTGTGTCCCTGCCCGTCCAGGCTCAATACCTCACCGTAACGGTTACCGGTTATCCTGAATAAAGATCCCGAGCGGGTAAACTCACCGGCATCAAAAGCCTGCCAGGCAGCACCGTTTATCAGTGCGGCAACTTGCTGCGGCCATGCATCATAAAGCGCTTGCAACCCGTTAAGATCGTCTGCAGCCATGGCCTGAAAGCTGAGTGCATCCACAGCCGCACCAATGGCATCTTTTTTCTGTCCGGCACTGCCTTCACTGACCAGAGAGAACAGAGTCATGGCTTCGTTATATTGCTGCCTGGCCATGTAAATCCAACCGGTCAGTAACAAGTCCGCGTCATTACGTTTGCTGTTAGCAATGGTTGCAGCACGGGACACTGCAACGACAGAAAGCCTCTGCCACTGCTTTTCTTTCATCGCTGCCAGCCGGCCCATAAATGCCGCATCGGGGTCTTCTTTAACGGTCTCTTTTTTCCTTTCGACAGGGACCACCGGCTTTAACGGTTTATTCAGCAAGCTGATAGCCTGCTTAAGAGATTCTTCCGGCTGCCAGTCAGGATAACGGCTTTGTAAACGCTGATATTCGGCGTTCGCCAGCGCCACCTGCTTATGTTTAATGTGATACCACACGCCGGTGAGATCCGGTGCTTCAGCCGCTTGAAGAGGCGCATTCAGGCCCAGAGTCGTCAGTACTGCTACGGTTAAAAGTGACAACCGCTTAACTGCCATGCCGGTTTCCTTCTTGTATTGCCAGACGGCTAAGCATAATGAGACTTGCTGAATAGTAATCAAGCTCACCGTTAAGGGTAAATACACCGGCGGCGTTATCCCCCTTCACCGGCTCACCATAAAGCTGTGCCGTCGCGGCACTTGCCGCTTTCATGCCCGGCGTCAGGGGATATTCTGCCACCGCACCGGTAAGTAAGTTTTTAGTTGCCGGTGCAGCGGTATCTGCCCAGTAATCCAGAAAAGGCTTCGCTACCTGCTTATCGATATTTTGCCAGCCAAGTTGCAACGGAATACGACAGGCATTGAACCCGAACTCAGGGTTTACTACATCTTCAAGACTGATGCCATCGTCTGTCACTCTTAACCAGTCCGGGGTTAATGACCATTGGTTATTACTCTGCTGTATCAGTGAAATGCCGGATACGGCCAGATCGTCCCAGGTTTCATCGCCGGTAGCATCAGCGGCAGCATTCAGCGCCGGAAATACCCAGTAGGATAAATTCACCTGCACATCGCCGTTGGGGTAAATAAAACCATTTTCCCCCGGCAGCAACAGTACGTACGGGTGTTTAGCCACGACCATAGTGGCCCTTACAGCCTCCAGAATCGCCATGGCTGATTTACGGTACACAGGTTCCTGCCATTTATCTGCCGCTTTAATTAACGCCCAGGCGATAAGTATATCCCCGTCCGAGGCGTTATTGGGATCATCCACACAGGTTCTGCCCTGTTGAGGACACGGCGTGTACCGCCAGCTGAACAGCTTATCGGCTCGCTGTAAGGTAGTGGCTGTCCACTGCCATAATTCGTCAAACCGTGCCTTGTCGTCAGCCGCCACAGCGAACAACATACCGTACCCCTGCCCTTCACTGTGGGACACATTATTGTTACCGGTGTCGATAATACGACCCTGGTCGTAAAATCTGGCCGCGTAGGTGTCCCAGGCGAGGGCGGACTCACTTTTGCGGGCAGGAGAGCAAGCAGTCATCAGCACCGCCACAGAAATTAAAACAAAGCCAAACCGTCTCATCACCATTGGTCCTGCATCTTGTTATTCCGGCGGCGTAACAACCAGTAAGCAATGAATGAACAGAACAGGACCAGCACAATAAACGCAATTAGCCAGTACCAGGGATGGTTCGACAGCCACATGCGGGTTTGCAGCCAGCTATCTTCAAATTCTCCGACCACGTAAACATCGGCAACCTGCATCACCAGCGCCGGCTGCTCAGGGTTTTCCCAGGCAAAGAAGTCTCCCCCCAGTTGCCCCCAGATGGACGGTGAAATCAGATCCTGCACACGGTCATTGAGTTGTAAGGGGGTATCAGCGGCCATCATAAATATTGTGCCGGTACCGTCACTCTGCGGGTTCTTTTGAGCAATCAGGACTGCCAGATCGCCCAGCCCGCTTTGCTGCACTGTCACGCCGTGCATGATCAGATCTTTATGCTGTTTGTCTTCTGCCGCTTCCCGCAGACGGTTGTGCAGCATGTTTTGCAGGCGGTAGGGCCACTTTTTGGCATTATCAAGCGACGCACCGAACGCAGTGGCATAACCCTCCGGTACAGAGTCCGGTGTGGTCATCAAAAATGCGGTATCGGTTGTCGTGCCTGGCACGCCTTCAATAACGTGAATATCGGGAAGCAGCGTACCTGCTGTCTGCGCCAGTTTACCGGCCAGTGTCAGTGCACCACCGGTCATGTCCGGCCGGGTCACGTAAATATCAGCAGACTTGCGCACAACAGATGCCATGGGGTAAGCGGTTTCCCCAAACAATCGCAGATCAGGCTGCCTCGCCACATGTCCCGCTTCCGGCAGCTCTATTCGGCTGTCAGGTAACAACTGGAAGTAAAGATGACGCCCTGCCACATCATCACACACCACATCCGTAATAGGTGCACGCATCGCCACGTCGAAATCGAGACGGTTGCGGCCTCCTTTCAGGTGCCTTGCAGGCACATTTAACTGATACTTGCGGAAGGAATCACCATTGGGATTTGATAACGGCAATCCATGCACCAACTTGCCGTTTATCAGCACATTCATCATTGAACCCTGACCAAACTCAGCACCGTAGGCAAAATCCAGCAACAAGGTTACCGTGGCATTTTCAGGCACATAGAAATCCGCCGGTAAATTGAATTCAACTCGCTTGGTAGTGGCAGTTTCTCCGCGGTATTCCGCACCACCGTCGCCCATATCCTGAAACGAATAGCTTTCCCCGGGCGTCAGGGTGTCGGCCACCAGCGGTACCTGATTGCTGGCAGTCTGGAAGCCGTCAATCAGAATGAAGGGATCCGGATTCAGTGCATCATCCATCAGAGCCAGTGTAGTTGCAGCGCGCTGTACCTGCCCCTCATTAGTACCGGAAACAATCAGGCGCTGCCGCGCCGGCACCAGCACCTTGTCATCCACCACAATGGCTGGTGTGGACTCGATACCTAAATATGCATCTTGGATTTGATTGAAGGTTTGCTCAGATAAAAACGGACGCAAAGAAGACGCCGTTCCCACTACCACATGTAAGGCTTCCTTCGACCTGTTATCAAGATAAAAACTGCTGATGCGATAGCGTTCCGCCTGTTCATCACTCCACGGCGTCAGATCATCTCTGGCCGGCAGCGCACGGGTATTGTCCAGCTCGCCATGGCGGATTGCCAGATTCTGGTAATCTGCACGTAGCGCCAGCGCCTGAGCAACCAATGGCAATGCAGTGGTGAGAGTAGATCGTTCAGCTCCGGACGCAGTAAACAATGTGACGCCCTGTTGCCGGCCGATACCGGGATTAAACCGGTTCTTTAAATCAGCCAGCACGGCCGGGCCACTAACTGCTGATGTTTCTACAGACAGCACCGAACGGTATAAATCGATTTCACTCCACAGTTCCGGCGCGGCGTTATCAACACACTGGTTGGCATAATGCTGACTCACAGCAAACGTCAGGGTATTGAATCCTTCACGCCAGAGTTCAGCAGGAATATCAATTTCCGGACGGAAATTCGGCGCATTAGGATCCAGCGCAATCTGACTGATGGTGGCATTGTTAAACCGGACCGCCAGAACCGAACGCTGCCGGATGAGAGCGATAGAATTTACCGCCCGCATGTCCAGTGTGGCTTTCTCCACCTTCAGACCACCGGACAATGGCACAGATAATTCAAATTCTGCCACTGCCCCTTCCATTCTCAATGTACTGTCACCTGCATACAAATCAGACAGTCGCACTTTGTGGGTTTCTGCTGCTATTGCCTGACTTAACAGACCCAGGCCAAATAACAGGACGAAAACCATTTTTTTCATTATGTGCTTCCTTTAGTTGTGCGCATCTTTTGCCAGTAGCGGCGGCTGTTCAGATACAAATGCTGAAATGCCGGTCTGACACTTACCCTCAGTACATGTTTAACACCGAACCAGTAGGACACCGGGCGGGTTCTGCGACGCTGGAAACTCTGCCAGCGCCGGCTGTCGCCCAGAACAAAACGGACGATCTGGTCAATATTACCTTCGTCCTGAACAAACTGAAATCGTACAAATTTATTGTCAGGAGATACAGACAGCACCTGACACGGCAGTCGGACCTTGCCTAAGTCACCTTCTCTGTCTGTGATCAGCGTCACTTTCTCCGGCAATCCGGCAGTGTCGCCGCTCAGCCTGAGCTTTGCGCCCCCCAGAGACAAATCAATCAAGTGACCGGTCCAGGCATTCCCATCAGAGCCGATAAGACTGATGTAATCATTGGCCGGCAACCGGGCCTGTTCCCGCACTTGCTTACGCTCTACCAGCACACCCATTACACTGACAAGCAACAACAGATTAAATGCGTTCCAACCCAACACCACGGCGGTGAGTTCACGGGTAAGGGGTTCATTCACCATTTTTACCACACCGGCTACCATGGCAACGCCCACCAGCAACAGCAATGCATAAAATACACCGGAAAGAGGTGAAATAAAGGTTTGAGTCAGGTTCTCCCCTTTGGGCGTCACAACAAACGATGGCGCACGGGGATTCCTGAACACTTTCGTAAGCGCCCTGAGAGTGAAGATACACTGCAGGATCTCATAAAGCTCTGATACCAGCGGCCATCGGGTTTTACCGAATAACATGGTGGATAGCATGTAAGTCGCAATGACGTGGGGCATGGTGTAAGCCATGATCTCAGTCATAGAGGCGTGGTAAACCTGCATGCCGAAAACCAGATAGGCCAGCGGCATTAAAAGAAAAATAATACGTGCGAAGGGAAACAGCCAGAACAGAATTGAACTCATATAGCCCATACGCTGATGCCAGCTCAGCTTCTTTTCCATAAACGGCTTTTTCAGCAACAGGATCTGTGTCATGCCCTGCGCCCAGCGCATGCGCTGCGTCACAAAAGCGTCGAAAGTCTCCGGTGCCAGACCGCTGACCATCGGGCGGTCTACATAAACGGACTCATAACCCATGGCGTGTAAATCGAAGGCGGTCTCAGCATCCTCTGTGATCGACTCTCCGGACAACCCTCCGACCATTTCAAGGTGACTACGCCGGAGTACCGCCGCAGAGCCACAGAAGAAGGAGGCTGACCAGAAATCCAGCCCCCGCTGAATCGTGCCGTAAAACATGTCGTTTTCTGAAGGCATTCTGCTGAATGCAGAGAAATAGTTCCGCTCCACCGGGTCGGGGTTCGCCATAAAGTGAGGTGTTTGTACCAGAAAAACTTTTTCGTTCTCCACCAGCCAGGGCACGGTATGATCAAGAAAATCCATGGTCGGCACATGGTCAGCATCAAGCACAACGATGAGTTCACCATTGGTTTCCAGCAACGCATCGTTGATGTTTCCCGCTTTCGCATGATGATTCAGTTTGCGGGCATGATAATGTACGCCAAGCCGTTCACACATGGCCGACAGTTCAGCTTTGCGTGCTCTGGCGCGGTTTGCCGCCGCGACATCCTGTTGCGTGATTTTCTGCTCTGTACTGCCATCGTCAAGCAGATGAACAGCCAGTTTTTCCTGCGGATACTTCAACATCAGCGCCGCGCGCAGGGTCACTTCCAACAGTTCCGCAGGCTCATTGTAAGTGGGAATAAGCACATCAACGGTGGGTAACTTTTCTTCAGGAATGTTGCGGATGGTTTTGAGAGGCCGGCTCAATGGCAACGAATTCACAATACATCCCATTACGTGGGTAATGCCGGCATAAATTTCAGCCAGATAAAGCAACCATACAGCCACCAGCGACAAAACGTCTGTTGCCGTGAGGGTATACAGCCCGCGCCAGATCAGGTACCGGACAGTGAGCGCCAGGCCAAGGAAAATAGCCACCATGCGAAAAAACTGCTGATACTTGTGATAGGCGCGTGACTCCTGGGAACAGAGGTGCACGGCAATAAGGAGGACAGCGGAAACCAGTAACTGAGACCAGGCATCCATAGGCACCAGTAACAGCAAACCCAGCAGGCTTAAACCGGCAATAAAAACAATCACCAGCCCCCCGGAACGGGGACCGGAAACAGAATTTGAAAACAAATCAGCGCTCCAAAATGGGAACGCGGGTAACTGCTGAATAATTCCCGCGGTTAATCAGTACAAGGTGACTGTCAGTGACTTCAACTTCATGATTACTCTGGTAAAAACGTTTTGATAAAGCATCTCTGTGACGACGTTGCTCTTTAACCAGCAGATAGCATACCGGCTGTACCACACAACCGCTGAAGAAAGCAATAAACTCCAGCGTAAACAGCCATACTGGTGATACGGGCGAGACAAACAGTGAAAAACACAGCATACAAAGGCTGATCACCACCACCACCAGCCAGATTGACATCATACGTTTAGCCCGTTGCAGGGCTTTCTCTGCCGCACAGAACTGCCGTAAACGGTTCTGCCATAAGTTCTCCAGTTGATAAACCGTGTTATCACGGAAGTGTTCAGTGCCGGAAAAACTCTCAGACTCACTGCTAAAAGCTTCGCCTTCACTGACCTGCAGCGGAAAATTATCAAACGACATTACACAAGGCTCCCGGAAATGTAGCGCCTTTCCGGATAACCGGAAAACGTGCTGATTTCTTAGATCATAGTTTAAAGCCGTGCCCTGGCAGGATAAATTCAACTTATGGCTGATACTTATATGAAGTTATAACACCAGAAAAATGGATTCAATGATGCGCTAAAATTTTAAGTAGAATTCACGACATAAGCGGCGAAATTCTGACGTGTACTCTCCGTTACCGTCCCGAATCGCCAGTTGCTTACTATCCAAGCAATTTCTTTGCCGTTTAAAACGCCAGGCGATCAGATAAGGCTGTTTATCCACCACCGCACTGACGTACAGCCTTTGACTGGCGTAGAGTCCGGCCTTTTCTGCAGTTTCAGTAATCAATGTTTCCCGGGAGGCAGGATATACGCAGTAGAAGATCCCATCGTCAGTCAATTGACGGGAAACAACATCAAAAAGTGTAGCGGGCGACAAGCTGTCGTCAATTCTGGCGGTTGCCCGTTCTGTGGTCAGCGTTGTGTATGCCCGGGAGCCCCCGGACACTGATTCAAAGTAAGGCGGGTTCGTTATAATCACATCAAAACGGCCAGAGAATGCAAGGGAAGTGATGTCACCGGTTAACGCCTGTAACTGAGTTGACCAGGGGGATGCAGCAAAATTCTGTGCAGCCTGTGCGGCTGCCGGCCCGTCAATATCCACCGCCGTTATTTGTGCAGCAGAACTGGCCTTTTGCGCCATCATCAGAGCAAGTATGCCGCTGCCTGTACCAATATCCAGCACCCGCTTTGCATTGCCGGGCTGCGCCCAGCTTCCCAGCAACATGCTGTCAGTATTTACTTTCATGGCGCAGTTATCCTGGGCCACCGCGAACTGCTTACAACGAAACCCCTTTCCCATTACTGGCTGTCAAACTCCTGCAGAGTAATCATTTTATGTGCCACTTCCGTGGCAGACACGGGGCGGTATTTCTTCAGTGGACCGGCCATAAACACACCCAGAGCAGGTGCTATCATTTGCCCGAAAGCTTCCAGCGGACGGCTTTCATTTCGCTCACCCAGCAGTAATGAAGGTCTGACCGCGGATGCATTAGGTAGTTGAGGCATCCGCATTAATGCATCTTCCAGTTCTCCTTTTACGCGCAGGTAAAAGTTGCTGCTTTTCGCATCTGCTCCCACTGAGGATATCCACACAAAACTGTCGGCGCGCTGCGCCCTGGTGAGCTGCGCGGCAACGTGGATATACTCGAAATCGACTTTACGGAAAGCCGCCTTTGAACCGGCCTGTTTAAGGGTTGTACCTAAACAACAATAAACATGGTTAACACTGAAATAGCCCTGATAATCCTGTAACTGCTCAAAATCGATAACCAGCGGTGTCAGCTTACCCAGCGGGTCGCTGAACAAGCTAGCCGGCACAGGTCGCCGGACCAGGATAGTAATAGAATCATATCTGGGATCGAGCAATAGCTGGCGAACCAACGCCTTTCCCACCAATCCTGTCGCACCCAGCACTAAAGCGGTTTTATTGCTATTCACCTTGTGTCATCCTTTAAATATCCGACAGACTTTTATAACTAACGATTGCCAAAGATAATAATGAAAAAAACGTTACTACTCGGAGCCCTTATGCTCAGTTCACTCGTTCACGCCAAAGATCTATCCATCGAACGTATATTTGAATCACCGTCACTCGACGGAAATGCCCCGCGGAATTTGCAGGTCTCCCCTGACGGACAACGGGTAACCTTCCTGCGCGGAAAGCAGGATGATTATGATCAGCTGGATTTGTGGGAATACCACATCCAGTCCGGCGAAATCCGCATGTTATTCGACTCAGCCACCCTTGCACAAGGCGACGGTGAACTGTCTGACGAAGAAAAGGCCCGTCGTGAACGTATGCGCTTATCCGGCAGCGGTATTGTCAGCTACCAGTGGTCAGCCGACGGCAAAGCCTTACTGTTTCCTTTAGGTGGTGACGTGTTTTATCACGAACTGGGAAAAGCAGGCGCCAGACAACTGCTTGATACGGACGCATTTGAAACAGATATCACTTTGTCTCCGAAAGGCAATTTTATTGCTTACATCCGTGATCAGAACCTTTATGTGAAAAACATCGCCAGTGGCAAAGAAACGGCGATTACCCAGGGCGGTGGCGGCAATATCAAATATGGTATGGCCGAGTTTGTTGCACAGGAAGAGATGGGTCGTATGACCGGTTACTGGTGGTCACCCGATGAAAAATACATTGCATTTACCCGTGTAGATGAAAAGCCGGTAGACATTATTACCCGCTCTGAAATTTATGCGGACAGCATAAAAATGATTGAGCAGAAGTATCCCGCTGCCGGCACCCCGAATGTGGAAGTGACGCTGGCAATTCAGGAAATTGGCAGCGGTGCCCGTCAATGGGTGGATTTGGGCAAAGATAAAGATATTTATCTGGCCCGCGGAGCCTGGATGCCATCCTCCGGCGTTTTCACCTATCAATGGCAAAACCGTACCCAGCAGGCGCTGGAATTACGCGCTTATGATCTGAATAGTAAAAAACAGACCGTACTGATTAAAGAAAACAGTAATACCTGGGTTAATCTGAACGATGATTTGACCTTCCTGCCAGAGCGCAATCAGTTCATCTGGGCATCAGAGCGCGACGGCTACAAACATCTTTACCTGTATAACAATGATGGTTCTCTGGTAAAGCAGCTAACAAAAGGCAAATGGGTCGTGGATGAGCTTGAAGCCATCGATCCTGAAACGGGCAACATTTACTTTACCGGCAGGAAAGACACGCCTCTTGAGCGTCACTTATACAGTGTTTCAATTGATGATGGTGACATTCAGCGTATCTCAGAGAAAGACGGCTACCACAGCATCACTTTCTCTTCCGACGCCTCGATTTATGTAGACAGCATGTCAACGGTGAATCACCCTGCTCAGGTGAGTCTGCACAAAGCCGGTGGCGAACAAATTACCTGGCTTGAAGAGAATGCTGTAGACGACAATCATCCTCTCAGTGCCTACATGGACAGTTGGACAAAACCTGAATTCGGCACCATTACCACTGACGATGGCGCAGAGCTTTACTATCGTCTGTACAAGCCGGAAAACCTGGAAAAGAAACACCCCGTAATTGTTTATCTTTACGGCGGCCCTCATGCACAGGTTGTGACTAACAGCTGGGGCGGAAACCGCGGCCTGCTGATGCAATATTGGGTAGATCAGGGTTATGTGGTGTTCAGCATCGACAACCGTGGTTCAAACTATCGCGGCAAAGCGTTTGAAGATCCTATTTTCAAGAAAATGGGAACGGTAGAAGTGGACGACCAGGTGGCGGGTGTGAAATTCCTGCGTACACTGCCGTATGTGGATGCAGACCGCATCGGTGTTCATGGTCACAGCTATGGCGGCTACATGACACTGATGTCGATGTTCAAAGCCGGTGACTACTTTGCTGCCGGTGTCTCCGGTGCGCCTGTCACCGACTGGCGTTTGTACGACACGCATTACACTGAACGCTACATGGGTAACCCGAAAACTGATGATGATGCTTACACAGCCTCCAGCGTCTTTCCTTACGCGCAAGACTTAAAAGGCGATTTGCTGATTTACCACGGTATGGCAGACGACAACGTGCTGTTTACCCACAGCACTAAACTGTACAAGCATCTTCAGGATATGGCGATCCCATTTGAAACCATGGATTACCCGGGTAAGAAACACAGTATCCGCGGCAAAGAAACCGGTATTCACTTGTACAAGACCATCACCAACTTCTTTAACCGTAATCTGCATCCTTCGAAAGCGGATTAAACAAAAAACGGGCTGCAATTGCAGCCCGTTTTGATTTCCATGCAGTCCGGATTTAACCGAACATCTGATTAGCCAGTGCGTTCTGTACGCCCTGCGCGGCATTTTTGCTCAGCTCAATTTCAACTGGTGCATCCTGACCCGACACCCAGATTTTCAGTTCAGAATCCGTATCGAAGTGTCCCGCCGTTTCCACTACAAACTGGGTAATGGATTTGTAGGGAATTGAATGGTAATTCACTTTGCGACCTGTCAGTCCCTGCTTATCAATGAGGATCATTCGCCCGGAAGTAAAGACGATTAAGTCCCTGACAAGTTTGTAAGCACTTACAACGGACTCACCTGCGCCCAGTACCGGTGCTAATTCTTCAGCCACAGCCTGCGCATCAGTTTCACTGGCATTACCTAACAACGCATCAAACAATCCCATGGGTTCTCCTTAAAATGACGTTTATGCCCGAAGCAGATTAACATTATCACGGGTATGCAAACGATTCATCAATGGTAGTGGTTTACCCAGAGCAAAACCCTGACCGTAATCGACGTTCAGTTCCCGTAATGCATCACAGGTAGCCTGGTCAGTAACGAACTCAGCGATGGTTTTCTTGCCCATACTTTGCGCGATAGCACTGATCGCTTTCACCGTTTCATGGTCGATACTGTCTCTGGCCATATTTTTCACGAAGGAGCCGTCAATTTTCACAAAATCGACTTCCAGATTTTTCAGATAGGTAAACGATGACATCCCTGCGCCGAAATCATCCAGTGCAAACAGGCATCCTTTACTACGTAGAGTTTCAATGAAATGTCTGGCTGCATTAATATTGGTTACTGCGGCAGTTTCCGTAATTTCAAAGCAGATTTTGTGTGCAGGCACTGTTGAGCGCATTACCCTGTCGACGATACCTGCGAGCCCCGACGGGTCGCCTAAAGTCAGACCGGACAGATTAATTGCCACTTTACCCAGTCTTTCCAGGTGAGCAGGATGTGCTTCCAGTACCGACAAGGTGCGGTCAACCACCCACCCGTCAACCTGATTCATCAGACCATGTCTTTCAGCCAGCGGAATGAACAATGCGGGACTTATCAGCCCGCCTTTACCATCCGGCAGCCTGAGCAATATTTCGTAGTGTTCCAGCGCCTGTTCTTCTTTGTGCATAGGCACTATGGACTGACTGTGCAATTCAAACAGCCCGTGCTGGATTGCCCGCTGCAGTGCATGTAACACACTGCTTTCTTTATTCAGCCCGCTTCCGCAGCCATCAGGCTGATGCACCACATAGCGGTTGCGGCCCTGATATTTTGCCTGATAGCAGGCGTTGTCAGCCGCCTGGATCAGTTCTGCCGCTGAACCGCTGTTTTGATCAATAGAAATGACGCCGATACTGGCGCCTACGTAGAAAAGCCGGTCTTCATAGACAAAACGGTATTCAGACACGGCTCTGATAATTTCATCAAGCTTTGCCGTAACTGCTTTCAGCGTTTGATTGGAAAAAATAATGCAGAACTCATCACCGCCAATGCGCGCCAGCAATTCATTTTCAGTAAGATGGCGGGCAAAAATACCGGCGACTTCTTTCAGTAAACGGTCGCCGGCGGGATGACCGCAGCTGTCGTTCACCAGTTTAAATCTGTCCATGTCGATAAAACACATCACACCGGTTTGCTCTCCCCGTTTAACGCTTTCAAGCAACACGTGCAGTTCGTTATCAAAAGCATACCGGTTCACCAGTCCTGTGAGCTGATCATGACTGGCCTGAAACACCACCTCTTCCTGCAGAGCCTGCTCTTTTGTCACGTCCCTGGCAATCCCTTCCACGGCAATGAGTTTGCCGTTGTCGTCACACACCGGTGTGTCGATGAATTCAATGACAAAAATCTCTCCGTCTTTTCCCTGATAATGAACAAGATACGGTTCAGGCTTAACTCCCTTTGCGATTGCATCTGTAACAGAGTGAATATTATCCGGTACGCGGTAAGTCAGACTGGCAGACTGTTCACAAAATTCGTCAGCACTCAATCCGGTAATGGCGCTGAGTCCGGCACTGACAAAAACAAACCGGTGATCAGGTGTTCTGGTGTACACGAAGTGGCGCTGCATGTTGTCCAGTAGACGCCGGTAACGCTCCTCGCTTTTCTTTAAATCAATTTGTGCTCGGAACCGCTCTGATACATCCCGCATGGTCAGCGCCAAGGTTTCTCCTGCCTTCACCATCTGAATTTTCAGCCATCCTGCCGCCGTAGCATCTGTATCGACTTTTACATAGGTCTCGTAAGGCACTCCCGAGTCTGACACTTCCTTTGCTGCGGTTGTCAGCTCAGGATGACCAAGAAATGCCATCAGGTAGTGCAGTGTGTGTGGCAATTGCCGGTTTTTCAGAGAGGGAAACAGTTCATAGCTAACGGTATTGGCTTCAAGCAGTACAAAGCCACCGGACGCGGGCTGGTAAATCATCAGTGCATCCAGACCGGCTTCGCTGGCTATCTGATAACGCTTCTGGCTGACAGATAACCTGACTGCACCTTTTAACTGTTTATGGAAAATCCAGCTTACCAGCAACGACATCAGCACACCCGCCGCGCCCAGCAACCATCCGGCGTCGAACCTGGCGGGCCGGCTCTGTATTTGCAGTGACCAGTCGCGCCCCAGAAAAGCAATTTTGCCGGTTTCGACAATTGAACCGTCATCAGCAAAATCACCGGCTTCCAGTAAATGTGCATCAATATCGCGGATCATGAAATTAAACTGAGGCCCAACCAGCTCCCCGACCATGGCGTTAAGAATTTCACTGACATCGAAAGTGGCTACCAGGAAACCCAGTTCAGGCTCCTGCGTACTGATGGCGCGGGCGTATACTAAGAAATAATGGCCACTTGTCCGTGACTGCACCAGCATACTCTGAAAATCATCAGACAGGCGAAGTGAAGGGAGCCTTAGCGGCAACTCTTTCCTTTCAGGCTTTGCAAAGCCGGCAGCTTCTGCCCCCTGCCCTTCCGGAATAGTCATCCAGCGGATCTTCCCGCTTCTGTCTGTCACAGACAATGACGTATAGCCGTGCTGAATATTCATCAGCGACACAGCCTGAACGTTGAACCAGTCAATTTCATTGGGAGAGAAAGCAGGCCAGGTCTGCATCAGACTGATCATTGCCTGACGACGCTCTGCAGAAAACAGTTCAAGGCTGTTTTTCAGCTGACTGGCCAGTGAGGTGGCCTTGGATATACGTGACTGGCGTTCATCGTTAATGAGGTAAAAGCCTGCCGCGACGAACAGGAAACTCAATAACAAAAACAGCATGAACGGGAGCAGGTAAACCCTGCTTTTCTTTCGTTCTGGCATCACATCACTACCCGGCTATGTTGAAACCGGGAAAAATACTACAAAAGTATGAAGCTTTTATTAAGTCGCAGCATCACAGAAACAGTGATAGTGTAGAAGGTTGAAATAGCGAAGACTATCAAGGAACAAAAGTGACAGATATCCGCCTTCCCACCTTCGATGACGTGCATGCGGCGACATTACGGCTTAAGGGAAAAGTAAGCCGCACACCTCTGCTGGAATCCTCATTATTAAACCGCTGGCTGGGTCAGCGTATTTTGTTTAAAGCAGAATGCCTGCAAACTACCGGCGCATTTAAAATGCGCGGTGCAACAAATTTTATCAGCAAGCTGGCAGAGCAAAATGCTCTCCCTTCACGCATTGTGGCAAACAGTTCAGGTAACCATGCCCAGGCCGTGGCTTATGCTGCTGCACAACAGAATATTCCAGCAACGATTTACTCCACTGAAAATATCTCTGCGGTAAAAGCCGCTGCGACTAAAAGCTATGGCGCGACACTGGCGTTGTACCCTACGCGGCCCGAAGCCGATGCAGCGGTGGCCGAAGCAGCAAAAGAAGAAGGAACTGTATGGATCCCGCCCTTTGATCATCCGGATATTATCGCCGGTCAGGGCACAGCATGTATGGAAGCGCTGGAAGATGCCGGTAAAGTGGATGCCGTATTTGCGCCTTGCGGCGGCGGTGGCCTTATCAGTGGCACCTTACTTGCTGCCAGAGCCCTGCAACCGGATGCCAAAGTCATCGGCGCAGAACCTCAGGTAGCCAACGATGCATCGCGTTCTCTGCAAAGCGGTATTATTGAATCACTACCGGGGCCCGCAAACACGCTCGCAGACGGTGCGGCCACACCTGCAGTTGGCTTGCATACCTTCCCGCTTTTACAGCAACTGGATGACTTTTACGAAGTTGATGAAATCCAGATTGCCTACTGGACCCAATGGTTACAACATTTGCTGAAACTGCATGTAGAACCCACCAGTGCCATGAGCATGGCAGCGGTAACCTCATGGGCACTGGAAGCACCAAAAGGCCAGACCGCCCTGGTAATACTTACCGGCGGTAATATCAGCCAGCAGAGCATGCAAAAAATCTGGGCGACAGACTATTTACTTCAGCCACCTAACTTAACTGAACAGGAGCAGGACTAAGCCATGTCATTGTTTAAACGTTCATTACGGTGGAGTGCCGCCGTATTGCTTACTGCCTCATTTAACTCCCTTGCCGGCACGACATTAATCAATAATATCAGCGGCTATACCCTGAATAAAAAAGGCGAGCTGATCGCCTTTTCTTCAGTGCTGATAGAAAACGGCAAAGTGAAAAAACTGGATCCGGAGTCTCCCCGCGCCGATGCAGTTGTAGATGGCCATAACAATGTCTTACTGCCCGGTCTTATTGATGCCCACGGTCATCTGCTTGGCCTTGGCAGCAGTTTACTGGAAGTGGATGTCCGTGAGAGTAAAAGTGCGCAGGATGCGGCTAAGCTGGCTGCTGCCTACGCATTTGCCAATCCGGAACAGCACTGGATCACTGGCAGAGGCTGGAATCAGGAAATGTGGCCGGATCGCAGCTTCCCGGACGCAGGCATTCTGGATAAAGCGATCCCACGTCGCCCGGTGTGGCTGACCAGAGTTGATGCCCATGCAGGCTGGGCCAATTCAGCCGCATTAAAACTGGCCGGTATTACCCGTGATACGCCAGACCCGGTGGGCGGAAAAATTATGCGTGATGCCGGTGGTAATCCCTCTGGCGTGCTGATTGATAATGCCATGGGACTGATGGAAAAGGTGATGCCTGCCCCGGGCGCAGAACTTTACCATCAGCAGTTAAATGCCGCCGGTCAGCATTTGCTGTCTGTGGGTGTTACCGCCATGCATGACGCCGGTGTCCCTCATCAGGTTTACGATTTTTATCTGGCCCGTGCAGCTGAACAATCGTTGCCGGTACGTATTTATGCCATGGTCAGTGCTACAGACAAGGACCTGGACGCCATGCTGGATAACGGACCGGTACGCAGCAGTGACGATTTTCTGTTTATCCGCAGCGTAAAAGCTTATGGTGACGGCGCACTTGGAAGCCGTGGTGCGGCTTTGCTGGCTCCCTATACCGACGATCCCCATCAGACAGGTTTACTGCTTACCCAGCCTGAAGAAATGGCTCCCCTGTTCAGTAAAGTCATGAACGCCGGATTTCAGCTCAACTTTCACGCTATCGGCGACCGTGCAAACCGTATGGCGCTGGATCAATTTGAAAAGGAAATGAAAAAACATCCTGATGCTGACTTCAGAAACCGTATTGAACATGCTCAGGTGATTCATCCCGACGATCTGCCCCGGTTTGCGGAGCTGGGTGTACTGCCTTCCATGCAGCCCACCCACGCTACCAGCGATAAGAACATGGCAGAAGACCGCCTCGGAAAGGATCGCATGGCCGGTGCATATGCGTGGAAGACTTTGCTGGATTCAGGGATCCCCATTCCGCTGGGTTCAGACTTTCCTGTAGAGCTGGCCAATCCGTTTTACGGTATTCATGCTGCAGTTACCCGTCAGGACAGAAACAACCAGCCGGTAAAGGGCTGGTATGCTCACGAAGCGATGACCGTTCAGCAGGCTTTCAGAGGCTTTACGCTGGATGCTGCCTACGCCGCGCATATGGAAGACAGCCTGGGTACGCTGACCCCAGGGAAATGGGCTGACTTTATTCTTGTGGATCAGGATATATTCGATGTGGATCCGAAAGATATCTGGCGCACCCGGGTGCTGCAAACCTGGACAGCCGGAATTAAGGTATTTGATGCTGAACGCAACCAGTAACGGCCAAAACAGCGGATACAAGTAATTTAAAAGGGGCGCTTTGCGCCCCTTTTGTGATTTTATTCTACCGGATGATTAATCCCGGTCCTGCTCTTCAATATGTCTGAAACGGGGAACCGTTTGTCCGTTCACTTCCACCTGCTCAGTGAACATGGTCAGCGGACGGACCCAAAGCCCTTTTTCACCATATTCCGGCCGGTACACCACCAGTTCCGATTCATCTTCTGAGTGCTTAGCCACACCGATGACAGTATAAAAGTTGCCTTTGTAATGTTGATACGTTCCGGGCACAACCGACTTCGACATATTATTCATCCTCCAGTGGCAATAGCAGCTGCTCTGCCGGCAAACCGCCGGCTAATCCAATGTGAATGCCCACCAGCCTGACACCCCTGCCTCTGGCCCGCTGCCACGCTTCATCCAGCAATTCATAAAAAAACGCTTCTTTGATATCGTGATGACGGTGCTCAACGGTGGTTTGCTGGAAGTCCTGAAACTTGAGCTTCACGCCCTGAGATTTTATCAGACATTTCCGCTCACCGGTCTTTTTTAAATGCCCTTCAATGCGTTGCTGCATCTTCTCCCACAATACAGGCAGTACCGCCTTGCATTCATCAAGTGTATGCAAATCGCTGCTGAAGGTACGTTCCACTCCGATTGATTTTCTTACCCGGCTGACATTGACATCCCGCTCATCCACACCGTGAGCACGGTTCCACAGCACTGAACCGAATTTCCCCAGCTCTTTCTGCAGACGTTCAAAGGGATATTGCCGGACATCATTACAGGTAGTCAGGCCCAGACGCTGCAACTTCTGCTGTGTAACTTTGCCCACGCCGGGAATTTTTGACAGCGACATATTTCTGACAAATGCATCCAGCTTATCCGGTGTGATCACACATAACCCGTCCGGTTTATTTTCGTCACTGGCTACCTTAGCCACGAATTTGCATGATGCCACACCAGCCGAGGCAGTCAGATTCAGTTCTTCTTTAATTCGCCGGCGGATATCCTGTGCTATGAGTGTGGCGCTGCCGTTAAACAAAGTGGTGTGAGTGACATCCAGATAGGCTTCATCCAGAGATAAAGGCTCGATGAGGTCGGTATAGTCATTGAAAATTTCACGGATACGCTGACTCTCGCGGACGTACATATCCATTCTGCCGGGTACAAGAATGAGCTCAGGGCACAAACGCTTTGCGTATGCTGTTGCCATGGCAGAGCGCACACCAAACTTTCTTGCCGGATAGTTACACGTTGATATCACGCCACGGCGATCGGCGCTGCCGCCAATCGCTATGGGCTTATTGATCAATGACGGATTGTCGCGCATTTCAACTGCAGCGTAAAAGCAATCCATATCAACGTGAATAATCTTTCGCACTCTGCCACCACACTGTATATATGAACAGTATTTTAGCGGATTATGTCAACTATGCCAGTGCAAAGTTCAACACTGAATAATAGGTCAAAATATTGCAAAAAGTTAATACAACAGGATTGTAAAACCTTATTGAAAAGATAAACTGGTAATAAGCGTAAAATTTAACCATTCATCAGGGAGGATGTCATGGCTGCTTTTTTACCCGCCTTTGAAAAAATGATTGATAACGAAGGGGGCTATACACTTCATCGTGTGGAGGGTGACCGCGGTGGTGCTACCTACGCCGGTATAGCCCGCAATTTTCATCCTGACTGGGAAGGCTGGCCACTACTTGATGCCGGCGTCCCCGACAGTCAACTGATGCCTCATGTCGCAGCGTTCTACCAACAGCACTTTTGGGAACGGATCCGCGGAGACTTTATTGATTCTCAACGTGTAGCTGAAACCCTCTTTGATTTCGCCGTTAATGCCGGCCTGTCTGCAGCGTCGAAACTGGCTCAGGAAGTTGCTGATGTGTACGTTGACGGGATCATCGGTACGAAATCCTTAAAGGCCATCAACAACATGCCACCGGAAGTATTTCTGCATGGCTATGCACTCAAGAAAGTCGCCCGTTATGCGGAAATTGTTAATCATAATCCCTCACAGGCAAAGTTCCTTCTTGGCTGGATAAACCGGACACTGAAAGGTATTGCATAGCAAACCTTTCCGGCTCCGCCCCCGGATACGCTATCGTCTCTTTTTCCTGATTACATATTTACACAAAATTTAAGTTGGATTTCGGGATAAATCTGTTTTTATTTATCTTTTTCTTAACTTAAATTTTAGTCAGTTTTTGTTTCTCCGCTGCCCGTAATGTCTGGCCGGCATACCAATACCCCCGTTTTTTATACGTATTAAATGCCATTCATAGTTATACGGCTATATGCGTAACTCCCGATAGACTTAAGTAGTATGGATTTCGAGCTGCAGAAAAAAGCAGCGTTTACAACGTTTGTGCATAGCCGGTTTATTTCTCCTGAATGACAAGCTGACGGAACAGTTTTTGTCATCACTAAAGCAGATAAACCGATGTGTACAGACCCGGTAAAAATACCCCGTAGTAACACGCCACAGAGCGGGAGGGGATAACAACAAGACAGGAAAAAAATAATGTCCATATTACGCACATTACCATCCAAATCGTTACTCGCTACATCGTTAAGTTTAATCACATTAACCGCTACTGCAGCGTCTGCCGGCAACGGGCCGGTCAGTGTTTCCCCTGAACCACTTACCTTTGAGCAGTTAAAGAACCTGCGCCAGGAGCTGCGTTTACAGGAAAGCAATGAACGCTATATTGTCACCTTTAAAAATGGCAACGGCGCAGTGGCAGTTCAGGCAGAGATAATCAGTACGGTTACGGTATTGTCCGTGTAGCGGAGGCGAACAGCTACCTGAATAACAACGGTTGTGATGGCAGCGGTAACGGCGGCGGAGACCCGACCGATCCAGGTGTTGAACCGGTATCAGGACAATTAACAGGATTATCAGGTTCACGGTCATCCTGGGATCGCTACACCTGGGATATCCCGGCTGGCGTTTCCACGATGACAATTCAAATCTCCGGCGGCAGCGGTGATGCCGATCTGTATGTGAGATACGGCAGCCAGCCTTCCACATCGGCCTATGATTGTCGTCCTTACAAAAACGGCAACAGTGAGGTGTGCACGTTTACTGCACCGGCTGACGGCACCTGGCATATCGGCCTGAGAGCTTACAGCACTTACAGCAACGTAACGTTAAGTTACAGCTACGAGTAGAAACAAAAATGGCCGGACATTCGTCCGGCCATTTTCATCATCACTTGATGTGTACTGATAAACCTGAAAATTTACAGGATCTGGTTATCCTTCCACTCAGCAATTTTTTTCTGTCTGGCTTCTTCACGTTCCAGGCGCATCTTCTTACGGTCACACGGCTCAGGACAATCACAGGCTTTCTCAATACCCAGTGCGCCTAAACCGCCGCAACTACCGGAAATGGACTTCTTCTGGATCAGATAACCCACGGCCATTGCCAGTACCATGGCAAGAAAAAACACAAACGCGAGGATAAATGTAGACATCATCGTCTCCTAATTCTTAACTTCAACCATAGTATCAAACTCAGGAGATGCATACTCCTCAAAGCCATCTGCTGTGCGACGAATTAAGAAAACGGCAAGATGTTCTTTCTCCGCCAGCGCTTTAGCTTCATCCCACCCCATCACATTGAACGCAGTGGCAAGGCCATCAGCAGTCATAGATGACGGGTCCACCACCGTTACCGATACCAGATTATGAGTAATGGGTTTACCGGTTCGGGGATCAATCAGATGAGAATAACGCTTACCGTCCATTTCATAGTAATTGCGGTAATCCCCTGAGGTGGCAATGGCATTCGTACCAATAGAGACAATTTTCTGCACCGAGCGTTCCGTTGAGACCGGCTTCTCAATGGCTATTAACCATTCCTCACCATTCCCCCGCTCGCCTTTAACACGCATTTCACCGCCGATTTCCACCAGGTAGTTGTGCAGATCATGCTTTTCCATAATCACAGCAACCTGGTCTACACCGTAGCCTTTGGCAATAGTCGACAGGTCGACATAAACCATTGGATGCGTTTTCTTCAGACCCTGTTCTGAAATACTGATTTTATCCAGCCCGACATACTCTCGGACTTCAGAAATCTGCTCTTCAGATGGCACCTTTTCAGGACGTTTGTTCGGACCAAATCCCCACAAATTCACCAGCGGCCCCACAGTTACGTCCAGTACGTTATGACTTAGCTTGCCGAGCCTGATAGCTTCAGTCACCACCAATGACGTTTCGTCACTTAACGGAAAGGGCGTGGTGTAACGATTCTGGTTAAAACGGGATAATTCTGATGTAGGGTCATAGGTCGACATCAGTTTATTAATTTCTACTAACCGGGCATCAATGGCCTCTTGCAGACCATCAACCTGACCACGCTCATCCACTACATACTTAACATTGTAAGTGGTGCCCATGGTATTTCCGTGTAAATGCACAACCTGTTTGGCTTCCTCACCACAGGCACTAAGAAAGAGTACAACGACAGCAAGTACACTAAAACGAAGATACTGATTAATCACTTCTTATCCTTATCTATTAAAAAAGGGGGCGATGCCCCCTTTTTCAATTATACCGTTTGCTGATTAACCACCAAAGTCATCAAGCAGGATATTTTCGTCTTCTACCCCAAGATCTTTCAGCATGTTGATAACAGCTGCGTTCATCATGGGAGGACCACACATGTAGAATTCACAATCTTCCGGAGCAGGGTGATCTTTCAGATAGTTCTCAAGCAAGACATTGTGGATGAAGCCAGTGTAGCCATCCCAGTTGTCTTCAGGTTGAGGGTCAGAAAGTGCAACATGCCATTCGAAGTTTTCATTCTCGGCAGCCAGCTCATCGAAATCTTCAACATAGAACATTTCGCGCAGTGAACGGGCACCATACCAGAATGTGATCTTACGATCGGTTTTCAGACGACGAAGCTGGTCGAAGATGTGTGAACGCATAGGTGCCATACCTGCACCACCGCCAACAAACACCATTTCTGCGTCAGTTTCTTTCGCGAAGAACTCACCGAACGGACCAGAAATCGTTGCTTTATCACCTTCTTTCAGGCTCCAGATGTACGAAGACATTTTACCGGCAGGCAGAGTCAGGTTATTAGGCGGCGGCGTAGCAATACGCACGTTCAGCATAATAATACCTTCTTCTTCCGGGTAGTTCGCCATGGAGTAAGCACGGATAGTTTCTTCGTCTACTTTAGACTCGATGTCGAAGAAACCAAAGCGCTCCCAGTCACCGCGGAACTTCTCAGGAATGTCGTAATCTTTGTACTTCACGTGGTGAGCAGGTGCTTCAATCTGAATGTAACCACCAGCACGGAAAGGTACGCTTTCACCGTTAGGAATTTTAAGCTTAAGTTCTTTGATGAACGTGGCTTTGTTGTCGTTAGAAATAACTTCACAATCCCACTTCTTAACACCAAAGATTTCTTCTTCCAGTTCGATCTTCATGTCCTGCTTAATAGCAACCTGACATGATAAACGGCAACCTTCACGGGCTTCACGCTTAGTAATGTGGTCAAGTTCGGTTGGCAGAATTTCACCACCACCTTCTTTGATGTCTACACGACACTGACCACAAGAACCACCACCACCACATGCAGATGATACGAAAATACCCGCTTCAGCAAGTGCGCCAAGCAGTTTACCGCCAGGCTGCGTGGTAATCGCTTTTTCAGGATCATCGTTGATCATGATGGTCACGTCACCGCTTGGTACTAACTTAGATTTGGCAAACATGATAATAAATACCAGCGCCAGAACGATGACAATGAACATGCCAACGCCAAGTAACATTTCTATACTCATTTATATGCTCCTCTGCGTTATTACAGTGCGATACCAGTGAAAGACTGGAAGCCTAACGCCATCAGACCTGCGATCATGAACACAGAGCCCAGACCACGTACACCATCTGGCATATCAGCATATTTCAGTTTTTCACGAACAGCGGCCAGCAGAACGATAGCTAACGCCCAGCCCATACCACTACCTACACCGTAGACAATACTTTCAGTGAAGTTATATTCACGTTGAACCGCGAATGCCACACCACCGAATATTGCACAGTTAACTGTGATTAGCGGAAGGAAGATACCCAGAGCGTTATATAACGCAGGGAAAAACTTATCTAACGCCATTTCCAGAATCTGTACTAACGCAGCGATAACGCCGATAAACGTCAGGAAGTTCAGGAAGCTTAAGTCTGCATCAGGGAAACCGGCCCACGCCAGCGCACCCGGAGCAAGAATGTTTACATAGATAATCTGGTTTACCGGTACAGAGATACCCAGTACCACAATAACGGCTACACCCAGACCCATCGCTGTTTTTACTTTCTTAGATACGGCCAGAAACGTACACATACCCAGGAACAACGACAGCGCCATGTTCTCGATAAAAATCGAGCGAACGAATAAAGACAGATAATGTTCCACGAATTACTCCTTAGGCTCGACTTGTTCCGGACGGAAAGTACGGATAATCCATACCATGCCACCGATCAGGAAGAATGAGCTGAATGGCAGGATCAACAGGCCATTGCCCTGATACCAGCCACCGTTTTGTACCAGCGGCAGAATTTCGAAACCAAGGATGGTGCCGAAGCCGAACAGCTCTTTAACTGTACCGATACAAATCAGAATGAAAGAGTAACCCAGACCATTACCAATACCGTCCAGGAAGCTCATCAGCGGAGGACTCTTCATCGCATACGCTTCTGCACGACCCATTACGATACAGTTGGTGATGATCAGACCAACGAATACTGAGAGCTGTTTGGATACCTCGTAAGAGTAAGCCTTCAGGATTTGGTCTACCACGATTACCAGAGAAGCGATGATGGTCATCTGAATGATGATACGTACGCTTGACGGAATCTGGTTACGGATTGCCGAGATAAACAGGTTAGAGAACGCCACAACGCTTGTCAGCGCCAGCGACATAACCAGAGCTGTTTCCAGCTTAGTTGTAATCGCCAGTGCAGAACAGATACCCAGTACCTGCAGGGCGATCGGGTTGTTGTCTAAAATCGGTCCAAAGAGGACCTTTTTCATTTCTTTAGTGTCAGCCACGATAAGACCCCTTTATGAACGCCATGCTTGTTTCTTAAGGAACGGACCGAAGCCCTGCTCGCCTACCCAGTACTGAATTGTGTTTTCAACACCATTACTGGTCAGGGTTGCGCCGGAAAGTGCATCTACAGAGTAAGGATTATCAGGGTTAGCATTTTTCTTAACCTCGATAGCAACATCACCGTTTTCATACAGCTTCTTGCCATCCCACTTTGCCTGCCATGCAGGGTTTTGCACTTCACCGCCAAGTCCCGGCGTTTCTTTCTGCTGGTAGTAAATCAGTTCTTTCACAGTTTCACCGTCGGCATCAACTGCCAGGAAACCATACATCAGATCCCACAGACCGCTACCGTGTACCGGCAGGATCACGCGGGTAACTTCACCGGCGTCATTGTGCACCAGATAGACACTGGCAACATTAGGACGACGTTGGAAGCCAACATTGCTGTTTACCACTTTCGTGCTTGTCTCAGTTACTTTTGCAGCTTTGTACATGTCGAAATCAGGTGAAGGCATTTCAGTGAATTCACCAGAGTCTAAGTCGACAAAACGGCGCTCAACAAACTCATCAAATTTTGCATTGATGGTGTCGTTGCTCATGCCAGTCTCGTACAGACCTGCAGCAGTAAGAATGTTTGTTTGCTTATCCAATTGGGCGTTTGTTTGTTGCAGTGAACGCAGACCAACAGCCGCACCCGACACAACAATTGAACAAACCAGACAGACGGCAACTACTACGCCAACTGTTTTTCCTAAAGATTCTTTCTTAGCCGACACGAGCTACCCTCCGCTTGATATTGCTTTGCGCGACGAAATAGTCGAACAGTGGCGCCCACAGGTTGGCAAACAGAATGGCCAACATTACACCTTCAGGGAAGGCAGGGTTGAGGACGCGGATCAGTACCGTCATGAAACCAATGAAGATACCGTATGCCCACTTACCTTTATTGGTAAACGACGCCGATACAGGGTCAGTTGCCATGAAGAACATACCAAAGGCAAGACCACCTACAACGAAGTGCCAGTGAGCAGGCATTGCAAACATCGGGTTCGTGTCGCTGCCAATCATGTTAAGCAGAGTAGCAAAGAAGGCTACACCTACTGCAACACCGGCAACAATACGCCAGCTTGCAATTCGCATATACATGATGAACAGACCACCAATCATGATAGCCAGTGCAGATACTTCACCCGCAGAACCTGAAATGGTTCCGATGAAGCTGTTCATCCACTGATCCATGTTGCTGTAATCTAAGTTACCGGAAGCCGCCTGGCTTAAAGATGTAGCACCTGAGAAACCATCGGCTGCTACCCATACCTGGTCACCTGAAATTTGTGCAGGGTACGCAAAGTATAAGAAAGCACGGCCAGACAGTGCAGGGTTAAGGAAGTTACGGCCAGTACCACCAAAGACTTCTTTAGCGATAACAACACCAAAAGTAATACCCAGAGCAACCTGCCATAATGGAATCGTTGCGGGCAGTGTCAGTGCGAACAGAACAGAAGTAACAAAGAAACCTTCGTTAACTTCGTGCTTACGAACTGATGCAAAAAGGACTTCCCAGAAACCACCTACTGCGAACGTTACTGCGTATATTGGTAACCAGAAGCAGGCACCGTAGAAGAACAGGCCTAATCCGCCGGCACTGGCCAAATCACCACCTAATACAGTGAAAATAGCTGCCTGCCAGCTGTCTGGTACAGTTGCACCGGCACCCAGCGCGTCTTGCGCTTGCAGACCGATGTTGTACATACCGAAGAACATGGCCGGGAATGTTGCCATCCATACCATGATCATAATACGTTTCAGGTCGATGCTGTCACGAACATGAGTACCGGCTTTGTTTACTTTACCGGGAGTGTAAAAAATCGTTGCCGCTGCTTCATACAGTGCATACCACTTTTCATACTTACCACCCGGTTCAAAATCCGGCTCGATTTTTTCCAGATACGCTTTCAAACCCATGACTTAACCCTCTTTCTCAATGGTGGTTAAACAACTGCGCAGGATTGGACCGTAGCTGTATTTGCCCGGGCACACGTAAGTACACAGAGCTAAATCTTCTTCGTCCAATTCAAGGCAACCCATTGCCTGAGCACTGTCCGTATCGCCCGCAATCAAATCACGTAACAACAGTGTAGGAAGAATATCTAATGGCATAACACGCTCATAGTTACCGATTGGTACCATTGAACGCTCTGAACCATTAGTGGTGGTTGTCATGTCGTAATCTTTCGACGACAGGTGACCTAAATAAGCACGGGTTACAGAGTGCTTATCAGAACCCGGCGTGATCCAGCCGAGGAATTTCTTCTCACGACCTTCTTTTAACGCTGAAACCTGTAAGTGATAACGGCCTAAGAAACCGTGAACACCTTGCGCTGTAGTACCGTTCAGGACAGAACCTGACACTGTACGTACTTCACCATCAACCAGTTCACCAGCTGTCAGCTCTGCAATGTCAGCACCCAGAAGTGTTCTGACCAGGCGAGGATTTTTCGCAGCAGGACCTGCCAGCGAAACAACGCGACGGTTATCCAGTTCACCGGTAGTCACGGTAGCACCGAACGCAAGAACGTCCTGGTAGTTAACAGACCAGACGGTTTTCTTAGCGCCAACCGGATCAAGGTTGTGAATATGCGTACCCGCAAGACCTGCAGGGTGCGGACCACCAAACTCAGCAACGTCTACGGTCGCATCACCGGTAGACACTGACGCGCCTGCGGCTTTACAAACGTAAACCTTGCCACCACTCAGTTGCTTCAGCACTTTCAGGCCGGCAACAAAATCATCACTGCGCTCAGCGATGATTGCCGCAGGATCTGCAGCAAGGGGGTTGGTATCCATTGCATTCACAAAAATGGAGGATGGTACAGAACCTAAAGCAGGTACTTTACTGAACGGACGCGTGCGTAACGCAGTCCACAGACCGGAGTCTACCAGTAAGGTTTGCAGTTGTTCCTGAGAAGCGTTTGCGATCTGGTCTGCAGCAATTTTCTCAAAAGTAACAGCTTCGTTACCTTCGATTTTCACTACTACAGATTGAAGAACACGTTTAGCACCACGGTTTACCTCTACCACTTCGCCCGCAGCTGGTGCAGTAAACTTAACGCCCGGATTCTTTTTGTCTTCAAAAAGAATCTGGCCTTTAGCCACTTTGTCACCAACCTGGACATGCATGGTAGGACGCATGCCAACATATTCTTCTCCCAGAACGGCAACGCGCGTGACAGCAGATCCATCGGAGATTTGCTGTTGCGGCGCTCCCTTAATAGGGAGGTCGAGACCTTTCTTGATTTTTATCATACGTAATCGCACTACTCTAATAGAAGAACCCTTATGCATGACTGCAGCATCCGCTGCCTGCATGCAGAAGCGCACTTACTAAATTAGGTATCCGTCACCTAAACTATTTATTGATTTTCCGTTGCAGCGTTCATGCACTCACCTTGCGGCGTTGCAAACCTCGATACGTGCCGGGATATTATCGTTATATTTTTATAGGGCCGGACATCAGCTGAAACCTGCACACATGCTATTGCCGGTGCGGTACTGAAGCGTGAGCCGGAAGCAGGGATATAAATACCCTCTACTTAACTACGGGATTTTAGCATTATCGCAGCACTTTAGGCTATGCAAATAATGGATTATCCACAATTTTTGTTAATTTTTAATATAACCACTGTGTGTTTTTCGCTATGTAATCGTTACATCCGCCTCAGCCAAAACTCTTCTATTGTAGTCTATCTTTGGTCTGACGCTTAACGGGGTCACACATTGTAATGCCATGACATAAGTCACTGGTTGGGATTGGCGGTGAAAGTTTACCACAAAGTTTTTCGAAACTGACTAAGACTTAACGCCTAATTACTGCGTGTTAACCCTTATTGCACAAATTTTATCCACATTGTCAAAACACACTTTGCAGATACATTAAAAAATGTACAAAAAAGCCGTCTGTCACGACGGCTTCTGCAAAATTTTATTGAGTTACCACTTCACCAGTGGATTCACATCGGCATCGTAATCAACACCGGCAATGTCAAAACCGAACAGTTTCAGGAACTCATGATGATAACCGGCATAATCGCTTAACTCATGGAAGTTTTCCTGCGTTACCTGATCCCACAAGGCTTTAATTTTCGCCTGTGTTGCATCATTGGTTTCTTTCCCGTCCATGCGGTAACGGTTCGCTTCGTCCAGTGTCGGGCTGTCGCTGTACAAGCACTCACTGAACAAGCCGGCGATTTGTTCAATACAGCCTTCGTGAGTACCTTCTTCTTTCATCACTTTATAGATCAGAGAGATATACAGAGGCATCACAGGAATAGCTGAACTGGCCTGGGTGACCAGCGCTTTAAGTGAAGATACATTCGCTTCAACCAGTTTTTCTGTATGCTTGCCAATAATCGCAGCGGCTGCGCGATCGAGGTCTTCTTTCGCTTTACCGATAGTCGCCTGACCATAAATAGGCCAGGTAAGCTCTTTACCGATATACGTATAGGCAGTAGTTTTACAGCCTTCAGCCAGAACACCGGCTTCGCCGAGGAAATCCATCCAGCGTTCCCAGTCTTCGCCACCCATTACTTTGATGGTGTTGTGAATTTCTTCATCGTTGGCAGGCTCTAACGTCACATCATGAACTTTGTCTTTATCAGTGTCGTAGGTTTTAGTGGTATACGCCTGACCAACAGGCTTGAGCGTAGACTTATAGGTTTCGCCTGAAACAGGATCGGTACGGCGGGGAGATGCCAGTGAATAAATGACCAGATCCACAGAACCCAGGTCTGCCTTAATTTGCTCAATCACCTGCGCCTTCATCTCGTCAGAGAACGCATCGCCATTTAAGGTTTTTGCGTACAGTCCGTTACTCTCTGCCTGCTGATGAAATGCAGCAGTGTTATACCATCCAGCAGTAGCTGTTTTACGCTCAGACGGCTCTTTTTCGAAACAAACACCTAAGGTTTTAGCACCATAGCCAAAGGCGGAAGTGATCCGCGATGCCAGACCATACCCTGTTGAACAACCGATCACTAAAACATTTTTCGGGCCTTCACCCGCAACGCCCTGCTGGCGAACGTATTCAATTTGCTCAGCTACGGAAGCTGCGCAGCCTGCCGGGTGCGCATTTGTACAGATGAAGCCTCTGACTTTAGGCTTGATAACCATAGTAGTTTTTCCTTTATCAATTGTGCGCGTATTGTAATAGCGTCTGTCGGGATAACAACTCTGAGCAGATCCAGCTCTGAATTATTAAAGAGAAAAGTCGTCAAAGATGCAAAGAGCGGCAGTCCGGTGACTGCCGCAGCAGGCAGTTAGCCCAGAATATCAAGCAGTTCTACATCAAATACTAATGTAGAGTACGGTGCAATTGCGCCACCCGCACCTTGCTCGCCGTAGGCCAGCTCGTAAGGGATGTACAGTTTCCACTTAGAGCCAACAGGCATCAGTTGCAGTGCTTCAGTCCAGCCACGGATAACACCGTTTACGGGGAACTCAGCAGGCTGACCGCGCTTGTAAGAACTGTCGAAAACAGAACCGTCGATCAGTGTACCGTGGTAGTGAACACGCACGTTGCTGTCAGCAGCAGGCTTGTCGCCTTCACCGGCTTCGATGATTTCATACTGCAGGCCGCTTTCAGTCACAGTGACTTCTTCACGCTCGGCGTTCTTTGTCAGGTATGCTTCACCTTCTTCGATTACCGCTTTGCTCTGCTCAGCTTTAGCAGCCTGCATACGCTGATGGATTTCGCCGAACGCATTACGCAGGGTATCGGTGTCAACCTGTGCAGCCTGGCCGTTAAACGCATCGCTTAACCCTTCTACAACTGCTTCTAGCGCAAGGCCTTCGAATGGGTTAGATTTAAGTTGCTCTCCCATTTGGAAACCAACACCGTAACTTGCTTGCGTTTCTACGCTGGTATATTTATCGGTCACATTGACTCCTGAAATTAAATTACAAGATTTGTTTATTTTTTGGGCTAATTATGACTACATTGAAGGCCAAGAAATAACCTGCCGGCAAGTTTATCATATCGGGCTGCAACATGCTTGGGGCTTGGGATTTGTTAAATGAACTTTTCATTAAGGTTTAATTTATAACTCAAAGTGGTTAGACAAGTTTAACAATTTTGAAGTAAGGTTATGGGCATATACAGTAGGAGGATGCTATGCAATCACACTATGATGCCGAACTGAAAGACACAGTCCGGTACTTGGGAAAAGTCCTTGGCGAAACCATTAAAGCTGAACTAGGTCAGGAATGGTTAGACCGCATTGAGACCATCAGAAAAGATGGTCGTTCTTCATTTCAGGGCGATGCAACCCGTAGCGAAAATCTGAAAGAAATTTTCAAAAATCTGACGGATTCTGATCTTTTGACGGTCGGACGAGCTTTCGCACAGTTCCTGACATTAGGTAATATTGCCGAGCAGGAATACAACAGTGCAATGAGTGTTGATGCATCTATGGATGCATTGTTCAAACACCTCGATAAAGCTGATCTGTCAGTTGAAAACGTACAAAAAGCAGTGTCGAAGCTGAACATCGACCTGGTACTCACGGCTCACCCGACAGAAGTGACCCGCCGTACGTTAATCCATAAACAGAAAGAACTTGCCCAATGCCTGCAAAGCATTCACCAGGAATCTCTGGATGATCACGAGCGTACGCGTATTGAAACCCGTATCGCTGATCTGATTAGTCAGGCATGGCATACCGAAGAAATCCGTTCAGTTCGTCCGACGCCTGTTGATGAAGCACGCTGGGGCTTCTCCGTCATCGAAAACTCTTTGTGGGAAGCCGTACCGGATTTCCTCCGTGATCTGGATGAGCGCTTAAAAGCTGATTACAATGTTAGTCTGCCGCTGGATGCAGCACCTGTGCACTTCAGTTCCTGGATGGGTGGTGATCGTGACGGTAACCCGTTTGTTACCGCAAAAGTAACTGAGCAGGTTCTGCTGCTGGCCCGTAAACGGGCCGCAAAACTGTTTGCCTCAGACCTCGACCGCTTACAGGTCGAACTGTCCATGTTCGATTGCAGCGCTGCCCTTCGTGAAGAAGTGGGCGAAGAAGCTAACGAACCATACCGTGCTCTGTTACGTCCGCTGGTTCGCCGCTGTGGTGCTACCCGCGACGGTATTGCAGATTATCTGTCCGGCAAAAAAGTCGACCAGTCTGACTGGGTACAACATAATGATGAGCTGCTGAAGCCGCTGTTACTGTGTTACGACTCTCTGGTTGAGTGTGGCATGAGTGTAACCGCCAACGGTTTACTGCTTGATACCATCCGCCGGGTGAAATGTTTCGGTATTCACCTACTGCAACTGGATGTGCGCCAGGATTCTGAGCGTCATGCTGATGTATTTAGTGAAATTACCCGCTATCTGGGTCTGGGTGACTACGCGCAGTGGAGTGAAGCTGACAAACAGGCATTCCTGTTACGCGAACTGAGCTCGAAGCGTCCGCTGTTCCCTGCCGAGTGGGATGCGTCTGCCGACGTTAAAGAAGTACTGGATACCTGTAAGGTTATTTCCCAGCACGGCAAGGAAGGCTTCGGCATTTATATCATTTCCATGGCCAGTGAACCGTCTGACGTTATGGCTGTGCAGTTGCTGCTTCAGGAAGCCGGTGTAGACTGGCCGATGCCGGTGGCGCCGTTGTTCGAAACGCTGGACGATCTGAACAACTCTCCTGCCGTCATGCGTAAGCTGCTGTCCATCGACTGGTACCGTGGCTATATCAAAGGCAAACAGTTTGTCATGATTGGCTACTCTGACTCAGCAAAAGACGCCGGTGCACTGGCAGCGGGCTGGGCACAGTACGAGTCTCAGGAAGCGCTGGTAAAAGTGGCGGACGAATTTGAAACCACACTGACCCTGTTCCACGGACGTGGCGGTACGATTGGTCGTGGTGGTCTGCCTGCACACGCAGCTATTCACTCTCAGCCTCCGGGCTCATTAGACGGTGGCTTCCGTGTGACTGAACAGGGTGAAACCATCCGTTATAAGTTCGGTATGCCTAAACTGGCGAAGCAAAGTCTGGGCATTTACGCATCAGCCATTATTGAAGCGATGCTGTTCCCGCCACCGGAGCCAAAACCGGAATGGCGAGAGCTGATCACCAAGATGGCAGCAAATGGTCGCGATAACTATCGCGGTACCGTTCGTCAGGACAAAGACTTTGTGCCGTATTTCCGTGTTGCTACACCCGAACAGGAACTGGGTAAGTTACCTTTAGGTAGTCGTCCTTCCAAGCGTAAGCCGCAGGGCGGGATTGAAAGTTTGCGTGCGATCCCGTGGATTTTCGCCTGGGCGCAAACCCGTCTGGTTCTGCCGTCATGGCTTGGCGTAATGCGCGCCATAGATGCCGTTAAAGCGGAGAGCGACCCGAAAGTGGTTGAGGAAATGTTCGCTGAATGGCCATTCTACCGTTCCCGTCTGTCTATGCTGGACATGGTATTCAACAAAGCCGATCCGCGAATCAGTGAAGCCTATGATGAGCGTCTGGTCCCTGCGGAACTGAAACACTTCGGTAAAGCACTGCGTGATGAGCTGCAGGAGAGTATTGACTCGCTGCTGAGTCTTACAGGCCAGAAAAGCATCATGGATAAAGATCCTATGGGTAAAGAGTCCATGAACATCCGCGCCGGTTACTTACAGCCTCTGCACTATCTGCAAATTGAGTTACTGGAACGTATCCGTGCCGCCGGTGACGACGCGCAGAACCCTGTGCTGGAACGTGCCATGATGGTAACCATCGCCGGTATCGCAATCGGTATGCGTAACACCGGTTAATCCGCCGTCGGCGGTGCCAAATGCAAAAGCCGTCATTACGACGGCTTTTTTGCTTCTGTTGCGGATTGTCCGCCACACACACTTATAACGATACGGTTATGTCCCCAATCTCCCCTTTACCGGCTGTATGGAGGGGTTGCTTAATCAGGGCATTCAAGTCCAGCGGGATTTTCTGATAGTTACGACCGCCATCTTCTCTTGCAACTTCCACATTCAGCACAAGCTTCTTATCCGTTACCGGCCTTCCCTGTTCGTCAAATCCGTCCCAGTGTACGTGCAGAGGCTTGTTCTTGCGGGTCGCACCGGCAAAACCGTCAATGAAATCTTCATGTTTACGTCCAATTTTACGCCACCACACTCTTAATTCTGTCAGCCAGCGCAGGCTGTCTCCGCGAATTAATAAGCTTTTAACCAGCTGTGCATCTTCACCGGTAAGCCATACCGACGCATAGGGACCATGATAATTACTGACATTAAAACGGGGCAGCGTCACATCGATATCCAGCGCAGTCACACCGGCATCATCCTTCCCCCGCCAGAAGGCAAAGTAACCGTCTGACGTATTCACCCTGCCTTTCTTATCAGTGGTTTTTACCAGCACATCCTGTTTGTCGCTGAGTAAATCCTGCATCTGTGTCGTTGTGGTTATCACCGCCAGTTGAGCGGCCAGAGCCGCATCAAACACATTTTTCGCCACCACATGAGACGTTAAACCGGAGGAAGGCCAACCATCACTGCTGTCCAGCACGCCGGCTTCCTTTGCTCCGGCAACAACCTTTCTCGTGACAGTATTTATGACCGTGCCGGAAAAGGGTTCGTTATGATTAGCCACAGGTTCACCAAATAGCATACGGTCCTGCGGCGACGCCCCGTAAAAGGACACTGTATCGTTCACCTGAACGGAAAACGCAGCCCCGGCACCGGCTTTCTCAGTGAGATAACCGGAAATCCGGTTAACCATCAGTGCATCACCAATAATGCCTGTGTTCCAGAATGGTCCGTCAGGCATAGCCTGCGGCATTGTAAGTTGTGCCGGCGCAGTTAATGACACTGCCGTAACTCTGGATGTTCTCGCCAGTTTCCGTGCATCCCGCCGTTCCAAAGACTCGTTCCCGGCAACATACTGCTCCCAGTAACGGTACAGCGCACCATTACGGCAACTGACTTTCCCTTCTGTCAGTTGAAACCAGGCTTCACATTTCGCGATGCCCTCATACAACCAGGATGGCAATTCATGCGTTCCCCCAAGGGAGAGTTCCGTGAGTAAGCTGCCTTGCGGGTTTGTAGCCTCTGCCGTGTCGTGCACCAGTGCATTCAGCGCTTCCTGCTCAACCTTTGCATGGCCGCCTTCCATGATGACCGTGACGTCGTAGCCGGGCTGCTTAATGTGAAAAGATTGCTTTGCCGGCTCAGGTTGAGCTGAACCGGCGGCCTGAACAGTTGCCGCTGTCCAGGCATTCAGAAGGCAGATAATGAAGCGACGTTTCATGGATTACTGACACTCGCAGTTTGCGTTGCCTTGTCGTCATTATCATTGCTTTCACGTTCAAATACCGGAGCCGGATCGTCGATGGTGATGAAACCATCACCGGTGGTATCGTAACGGCTGAAAGAACGGAAGCCGGACTGCATGTATTCGTTAAATGTCATATGCCCGCTTTCGTCTTTGTCCAGTACACCAAAACGCACGTAAGTTTGTTTTACCTGTCCCTCATAGGTTTTTTCATACTGCGCGTCCAGACGGTCTTCAAACTCCAGCACATATTCCTGCTCAGTCAGTACCTTATCGCCATTCTCGTCAGTACGGGCAAATTGCTCATCTCTGACAGCCTGAAATTCAGCCTTATCGACTTTGCCGTCACCATTGGTGTCATATAAATCCATGAAGCCTTTGATATTATGTGTGGTCGGCATGCGCAACATGGGGCGCTGCTCCAGCTTTGGCTTGTCGTCACTGTCTGCACTGCGGCCTTCGCGTACCGGGTCAGGATCAGACGCCAGGATCAGTCCGTCTTTATTCTGATCCATGAAGTCAAAGCCCCGCCCCCCCACTGCATCCATTTCAGCTTTGGTGATTTGTTTATCGTCATCTTTGTCTATGGCGTTGAAGCGAATATGTGTCTGTTTCACCGACGCTTTTCTGTCAGCCGTCATGCGTGTTTTCATATGACCTTCCCACTCGTAAACATACTCATCTTCTTCGATGGTACCGTTGTGGTTGGTATCCGTTGCGGCAAAACGCTGTCTGCGGGCATCAACAAATTCTTCCAGAGACAGCTTTTCGTTGCCATCCAGGTCGTAGGTTAAAATAATACCGCTGGCACTGTGAGGGGCGGCCAGTGAGCAGGTGCAGCTAAGCAGAGTTAAAGCTGTAGCAATAAAAGAAATACGTGTTTTCATGATGGGCTCCTTAAAAAGCTTCTAACGTTAACGTGGTTGTGTAGCTGTAAAGCGGTACCGCTTCGCCTTCCGGTGCAGCTTCTTTCACGCGGACCTGCAGCAAATACAATCCCTGTTTATCCAGGGTGGCCGATGCAACACCTTTTGAGTTGGTCGTTAACTTTTGAAAATCTGCTTCTTCGCTGAACTGATCATTGGCGAAATACACCGTTACCGCCTGCTCAGCCAGTGGTTTGCCTTCGTACTGCAGGGTGAATTCAAACCGGTCTCCCGCAAACAAACCATTAGGATGGGTCGCTGGCACAATCTCCAGTCCTTTACCCGTGCCGGCTAATACTTTTTCAGTAGGGCCTTTCTTCGTCACATAGGCAACCGCGCTGGTCACCGACTGAAAGTGCTCTGTCAACACAGCCCCTTCCGGTAAAGGTTCTTCATTTCCTCTCACCGAACCGCGCTCACCATTCAAATCGTAAACGCGAAAAATCGCCCCCAACCGCTTACCGGTGGAAAACTTATAGGTCCCTTCCTGTTCCAGTGTCTGTTCAAGGACATTACGGGTTTTCAGATTCACCACCGTTTCTACCGGTACGATACTGCCATCGGGTTGCTCAACCTCGAAAGGTGCATTACTGATGGCCACTTCGGGCACAAAAAACTGCTCTGCGAATGACGCATCCAGGGTCATCGAGTCACGGCTAACCGGCTCAAAACTAAGCGGTTTCAGGTAAGGAGTGTGGGCGTTCGCTATGGGTGCAAGCATCATCATTGTACTTGCCAGTGCTAAGGATTTTATTTTCATTTTTTAGTACTTAGGTTGTAAAAAGTTTCCCGATCTTATTGCAAATAGGAATTGTTATCAATATCATCCTCAATCAAATCTGAGCGGCGATAGTGTTAATCACCTTTTCTGCGCATCGCATAACTCTCCCTTTTTCGCCACTTAGATCCAAATACTAATTATTTGCACTTTTATTAATATTGCACGGAGCCACTCATGAACTTCAAACGGTCAGCCCTGTTTTTTGCAGTCACGGCGATCTTGTCTGGTAATGTTTTCGCACAAGAAAAAGAACAACTCGCCACAACCAAAGTACAGAGCGAAGACAGTAAAGAAATGACATCTACTGCGGTTACTCTGGATGCTAAAACGCTGGCAGAACAATCTATCACCAATATCGAAGATACCGCCCGCTATGAAGCAGGCGTTCAAATTAATGATTCGGGAAACCGCTTCGGTGACGATGGATTCAATATCCGTGGCCTTGAAGGCGATGCTATTGCGGTAACCGTAGATGGTATTTCTCAGGGGGAAACCCTTAACCCGTCAAGTTTTGCGGCTTACGGCATGTTCGGTTCAAGCCGTGGTCAGGTAGAACTTGAACACGTTAAAACCGTAACAATTTCGAAAGGTCCCAGTGCTGTCGCAAACGGCTCAGGCGCACTGGCCGGGGCAGTAACCTATGTCACTAATGATGCCGCAGATTTTCTGCCTGTATCCGGCGATGCAACCGGCGGCAGAGTGAAAACCGGTTTCGATTCGCGTTCAAACGAATGGTTGATCAACGGCTCTGTTGCAAACCGTACCGGCAATTTTGAAAGCCTGTTGCAATACACCCGTCGTGACGGCAATGAAACAGAAGCTCACAGCAACGGTGCAGATATCGCCGGAGCGGCCCGTGGCCAGGCCGATCCTATGGATAATACGTCAGATGCCGTGCTGCTGAAATTCGCGTACAACCTGTCTGAAGACGCACAGGTTGGCGTGGTTTACGAAAAAACTGACCGCTCTTCAGATGGTACACCGCTATCCCGGGAACCCGCAGAAGGTGAAACTGCCAGCTACTACAATTTCAGCAGTTATGACGAAAATAACCGCGAGCGCGCAGGTATTTTCTACAAACAGGACAATGCCGGAAACCTCTTCTTCGACAGCATTGAAGTGAAGGCGGATTATCAGCAATTATATACGTCCGGCCTGACCTCTTTTCTTTACTCAAGCCGTGGCGCTGTAGTTCTTCGTCAGGAAGATCGCAGCTTTGAACAGGACTCCACCAGTCTGAATATCGACCTTAAAAAGTCGGTTGAAGGGGATATCAATCATGACTTTGCTTATGGTGTGAATTATCAGTCAGTGTCCGTAGAAAACATCATGTATGACCGCCGCTACAATGGTGAAACCACCAGCGACCCGGTACTGGATGGTTACCCTATTCTGGACCAGGGTTTTGTTCCAGCATCAGATAAACGTGTACTGTCTGTGTATGCGGCAGACACCATGGCGCTGAATGAGTTAGTAAAACTGTATGTAGGTGCGCGCTACGACAAAACAGAGTACGAGCCTGAATTGAATGACAGTTTCTCCGATCCGCTGGGCCAGAGCGTTTCCGATGCACAGTTTAATGCTCTTATCGGTGAGGTGGGATTAAGCTATGAATTCGTTCCCGGTCACGAAATTCAGGCAAAAATCAGTCAGGGATACAAAGCACCGACGCTACAGGAACTTTATTTTGGTACTAACTCCGGTGAAGAAATCACGGATACGGTAACCGGTACGGTATATCAGGACATTGACGAAATATCGAATCCAAACCTGGATGCAGAAAAATCTGTTAATTATGAAATAACCTATCAGGCTCACTTCGAACGTGGCTATATCAGCCTGACTGCGTTCAGAACGAACTACACAAACCGCATCCAAAGCGAAACATTTTCTACTCCTTATGATACCGAAGTAAATATTGAAACCTGCAGTTACTATACCGGAACCTGTACAAGCGAAATACTAACGGAAGATGTGTATACCCAGGCGCAAAACACCGGTGAAATAAAAGTAGAAGGCGTTGAATTCAGTGCCTTTTATCTATTCACCGACAACATTCACGGTCGCCTGACGTACTCAGCTCTTGACGGCGAATACCTGTCTGAATACACGCCGGCCAGCGAAGGAGATTTCGACTTCTATGACAAAGGGGATGATCTTGAGACCCTTGCGCCAGACTCTGCGACGGTGAGCGTTGGTTACCTTTCAGACGAGCGCAACTGGGGTATCAAAGCACACATGGTTTATTCTGCGGGCATGAATACATCTGATCAGAAAAGTTTTGCCTCGCTGAACAACGGTAGTGGCCCTTTCTTCTATCCACAGAGTCTGACTATGTTTGACCTCACCGGTTTCTATGAAATCACAGAAAACCTGACTCTGAGAGCGGCTATCTACAACCTGACAGACAAGGAGTATTACAACTGGAGTGTTGTAGATAACCTTCGCTCAGGCAATGGTGGCTTCTTCTCCGGTGTCAGCGGTAACGGTTACCAGCGGTTCTCTGAGCCGGGACGAAGTGCAAGTGCTTATATCACGTACACTTTCTGATAAGCAATTTACCCCGATATGACGACAACCGGCCTGCTATGCGGGCCGGCTCCACTTCAAAAAATAATAATTCCCATTATCATATCCCTATCCTGCTTTGAATTATGTTACAAAGCCTGTATTCCCGAATTTGAGTAACACTATGCGATTTTCCCTTGGCAGTGCCCGGCAGTGGCACTGGATTTCAGCCGCCATCTGTATGATTGGCATGTTCATGTTCGCCATAACCGGTATCACGCTGAATCACGCGGCTGATATTGAAGTCGCGCCGCAGGTAAGAAATGTTGAAGCGGAATTACCGGATAATGTGCTGTCTGATATCAGTGAGTTGCCTGAAGGCTCTGTCGCCCTGCCCGCCTCTTTAAGAAGCTGGCTGGCTGACGCTCAGCGCATCACGCCGCCGTCAGATAAGGAGGGCGAATGGGATGGTGTTGAACTGTATGTTTCCTGGCCAGGTCCGGGTCAGGATCATTGGCTGTCAGTGGATACCGAAATGGGTGGATTAGTCTACGAAGGCTCAGATCGCGGTTGGATAGCCTATTTTAACGACTTACATAAAGGCCGGAATACCGGCACAGTGTGGCAATGGTTTATCGATATATTTTCTGTGGTAGTGATTATTTTCACCGTCACCGGACTGCAACTGCTGATAAAACAGGCACCTCACAAAACGTCAACCTGGCCAGTAACGGCACTGGGTTTCCTCATCCCTGTTTTCATTATGCTGGTTTTTATTCATTAAGGTATTCTGGTTGTGACCGAGTTTGAACGACTACTGACGGGTCTTTTTATGGTAGCGGCCTACTCCCTCTGGGTTGGCTATCTGTTCTGGAAACACAAAGGGAAGCATTTGCTGAGGCAGCACTCTCAGGAAAGCAATATTCTTATTGCCTGGGCCAGCCAGACAGGCACCGCACAGGCACTGTCAGAAGCTTATGCTGCAAACCACAGAGACTTTAAACACGGTGTGCTGATGCCATTATCAGCCATCACACCGGAGCGTCTGAAAGAATTCGAAAGGGCTTTATTTGTAGTAAGTACTTACGGTCATGGTGAGCCGCCCGATAACGGACGTTCATTTTTCAAAGCCCTGAACCGCACCCGCAGGAACGAAATTAATTTATCTCATCTCGAGTATGAAGTCGTCGCGCTGGGAGACAGTAAATATCCGCATTTTTGTGCTTTCGGCGAACATATTGATAAGCGGTTGAATGCATTGGGTGCCAGCCCCGTTGCACCACTGGTTAAACTTGATCACAGTAAAGGTGAAGAAACCGCCGCACTGGCACAATACTCATCTGCAAGTGAGGCTGTACCTGCGTATGAGGATTTCACGCTTATTCGCCGGCGACAACTCAACAGTGGTCCCCGTCACCCTCTTTTTGAAATCGATCTGTACGCCGGGCACAATGCTCAGCAATGGCAAGCCGGTGATATTCTTGATGTACTGCCTTTGAACACATCAGAGGAAATCGCCCGCAGCTATACCATCGCCTCTGTAAGCAGCGAAAGCCATATTATTAAACTGATTGTAAGGCTGGCGATAAAAGAGGACGGCAGTCAGGGCCTGGCCTCAGGGTGGCTGACACAGCAGTTGAAAATAAACGACACAGTTAAAGCTAAGTTGCATGTAAACCCCGCCTGCCACCTTACACTTAACAACAAACCACTACTTCTGATAGCTGCCGGCAGTGGACTGGCAGGTATCCGTGCTCAGTGGATGCAGGCAGCAGAACAGCAACATACTGCGCCAGTCTATGTACTATTCGGTGAACGCACACGGGAACATGATGACATCCTGTCAGAAGTTATTCCTGCACAGGCGCTGAACGCAGCCAATGTTAACGTGAAACGGGTATTCTCACGTTGTCCGGACCATCCCATGTATGTGCAACAAGCGCTGCAGCAAAGCGAAGAAGCGCTTCGTGATGTGGTAAACAATAACGGCCAGATATACGTTTGCGGCAGCTACGATGGTATGGGCGAAGGCGTACACCACACATTAATCAGGATGCTCGGAGAGGAACAGGTGCAACAGTTAACCGACAGCCACCGTTATCACAGGGATGTGTATTAAGTCGCTCTGATATCGCTGTGGAACGCAGTCATCCTTAAATCATCCTGTACTTTCAAACAATTCATTCTGTGCCTGAAATCAGGGCATAAAAAAACCGGCTTTCAAAAGCCGGTTTTCAATGCATTATCGAAACTGGATTAGCCGTTTACGAATTCAACACCAATTTTGATGTCGCCACGCAGGCCTTCCAGCATGTCGTCTTTCGCTTTTTGTTCGAAAGCGCTCAGCTCGCCGTATGGCAGAATTTCTTCAACGCCGTTAGGACCTAAACGTACAGGGTGTGCGAAGAATGCCGCGTCATCGCTGTCGTCAGTTTGTACATAGGTGTACTCAACAACGTTTTCACCTTGCATTGCAGCAACCAGAGACAGACAGAAACGTGCTGCAGCCTGACCCATAGAAAGCGTTGCAGAACCGCCGCCAGCTTTCGCTTCAACAACCTCAGTACCTGCATTCTGGATGCGTGTAGTCAGGCTTGCTACTTCTTCGTCAGTGAAAGAAACACCTTCAACCTGGCTCAGCAGAGGCAGGATAGTCGTACCGGAGTGACCACCGATTACAGGAACATGTACGCTTGATACGTCCAGACCTTTCAGTTCAGACACGAAAGTCTCAGCACGGATCACGTCCAGAGTAGTCACACCGAACAGCTTGTTCTTGTCGTAAACGCCTTTTGCTTTCAGCGTTTCAGCAGCGATAGCAACAGTAGTGTTTACAGGGTTAGTGATAATACCAACACAAGCAGATGGACAGTTATCAGCAACACCTTCAATCAGGTTCTTAACGATACCGGCATTGATGTTGAACAGGTCAGAACGGTCCATACCAGGCTTACGCGGAACGCCGGCCGGAATAAGAACAACGTCACAACCGGTAAGCGCATCAGCCAGATCATCTTTACCATGACCGGTAACTTTCACCGCGGTGGGGATGTGGCTCAGGTCAACAGCAACACCAGGAACAACTGGCGCAACGTCATATAACGCTAATTCAGAACCTGCTGGCAATTGTGTTTTCAACAACAATGACAGCGCTTGACCAATACCACCGGCAGCACCTAACACGGCTACTTTCATACCATTTCTCCTATGGAATAGTTACTCGTCAAAAAAACGGAGCGTCACAGTAAATCAACGCGTAAAAAAACTCAATCACCCAATGGTCTTATGCATGCATAATGGGTATAAGCCGCAAGATTATGCAATAATTTGAATGGATATGCATAAATATTGCTTAAATGTGATGACTACGGCACAATAATAGCGGTTTGTACCCTTAAACACCAAATACGACAGGAAAATATGGCTAACGTAAAACAAGAAAAGATGATCAAAGCCTTCAAAGAGATCCTGAAAGCAGAAAGCTTCGGGTCTCAGGGTGAAATCGTTGAAGCACTGAAATCACAGGGTTTTGATAACATCAGCCAATCAAAAGTGTCCCGTATGCTGAGTAAATTCGGCGCGGTAAGAACGCGAAATGCCCGCGGTGATATGGTTTACTGTTTACCACCTGAACTTGGCATGCCTACGGCGAAAAGTCCGCTTAAACAGCTCGTGCTCGACATTGTACACAATAATGTGATGGTAATCATAAGAACCAGCCCCGGTGCCGCACAGCTTATCGCAAGATTGCTTGACTCTCTGAGTCAGAAAGACGGCGTGCTGGGAACCATTGCCGGTGATGATACTATTTTTATCGCCCCGGCTGACGTCACCCGTATTGAAGAAATTCGTCAGCGCGTAGAGAACCTGTTCGAAAACGTCTGACACAGTTGCTATTGCACAAAGCACCTTTTCAGGTGCTTTTTTTATTTCTTCAGTATTGTACCCCCTTTGTAAATGGCGCGTTCATTCACGGCAAAAACGCCGGTGAATGAGTAAATTCGTCCTGCTTTTTCGCTAATCTGCCTTCTCATAAAACCGCGTTAACCCTGCCTTAACCCTCCTAGTCGATACACTCTGCTTAAGCAAACTGACGGGAAAGCGCTTAGCGCCGTCAGCTCCGGATTAAACAAGGAATCGCCATGAAGATCGCCACCACCCTCTGTGTTCTCACCAGCCTGCTTACCCTTTCAGCCTGCAGTGACACAACACAAAATCAAAGCTCTGCGCCCCGCGCCACCGCCGTCAGTGCAATTACCATAGCCACACAAACATTCCCGATTACCCGCACACTACAAGGCCGTGTTGTGGCGCAGCAAACCGCTCAGGTCAGGCCACAGGTGGGCGGCGTACTTGAACAGCGTTTGTTCGAAGAAGGCAGTTTTGTAGAAAAAGGACAGCTTCTTTACCAGATTGAAGATTCAACCTATCGAGCCAGCGTGAACGAAGCAAAAGCCGATCTGGTGAGCGCGAAAGCGTCTGTGGAGTCAACCCGGCTGATTGATGAGCGCTACCAGAACCTGTTAAAGATAGAAGGTATTTCCCAACAGGATGCCGATAACGCCCATGCAGACTATTTGGTTGCTCAGGCCTCACTGGCGAAAGCGCAGGCGGCACTGGACTCTGCCAATGTGAATCTTGCTTTTACCCGCATTACTGCCCCCATCAGTGGCCGTACCGGTATTTCTAATGTGACCGAAGGCGCATTGCTTACTCAGGGCCAGGACACGGCGTTAACCACCATTCGCAAACTCGACCCGATTTATATTGATATGACAGAAACCAGCGAAGGTGTGCTTGAGCGCCGTGCCATGATGCAGCGTGAGGGCGTAACATCCGGCTCAAGTGATGTTATCGCCATGCTGGAAAACAATACTGAATATGATGAAACCGGCTCCTTCACTATGCATGAAGTAGCTGTTGATGAAGCAACCGGCTCTATTACCCTACGGGCGACTTTTCCCAATCCGGACGGCATTCTCATGCCCGGCATGTTTATCCGCACCAAAGTCACCATAGCGGTAGACGAAAACGCGATTCTGGTACCCCAGCAAGCCGTGCAGTTTGACAATAAAGGCAATGCTTTCGCCTGGGTCGCTTCAGGGAGTAAAGCAGTGAAAAGGTCGCTGACCTTACAGGAAGCCACCGGTAATAAATGGCTGACTGAGTCCGGCATCAAGGCCGGTGAAAAAGTGATTGTGGAAGGCATCGACGGTTTACAGGACGGCGCAGACATCACCGTTACTGAAGTCACGCTGAACGAAGATGGCAGAGTGGCAGCACCTAAAGCTAAAAATCAGGAAGGAGATGAGTAATGTTCGCCCGATTCTTCATAGATAAGCCCGTATTCTCCTGGGTTGTCGCCATTATTATTATGCTGGCGGGAACCGCTTCCATACTCTCTTTACCCATTGCCCAATACCCGGATATTGCGCCACCTACTGTGAGCATCAGTGCCAACTATTCCGGTGCCGACGCCCAAACCGTGGAGAACAGTGTCACCCAGGTACTGGAACAGCAGCTCACGGGCCTGGATGGACTATTGTATTTTTCATCTTCCAGCTCATCTGCAGGTAGCGCCAGTATCTCACTCACATTCGAGCAGGGAACGGATGCCGATTACGCGCAGGTGCAGGTTCAGAACAAAGTACAGCAAGTGAATTCCCGACTCCCCTCTGCCGTGCAGTCTGAAGGGGTGACGGTAACTAAATCACAAAGCGACATGCTGCTGATTGCCGCCGTGTACGATGAAACCGACGCGGACTCTGAGTTCGATATCTCTGATTACATCGCCTCAAATATGCAGGACACCATTGCCCGTACTGAAGGCGTGGGTGACATAAACGTGTTCGGTTCCCAGTATGCCATGCGCATATGGCTCGACCCGGCAAAGCTGGCGGCATACGAACTGATGCCCTCAGATATTACCTCCGCCCTGAGCGCCCAGAACGTGCAGGTACCCGCCGGTAAAATCGGTGACATGCCCTCTCCTGATACGCAGGAGCTGAATGCTACCGTAACGGCTCAGTCCATGCTGCAGAGTGTTTCCGATTTTAAAAACATCATTGTGAAGTCTGACCGCCAGGGCACCGATGTACGGTTATCTCAGGTTGCCCGTGTTGAAATGGGCAGTGAATCGTACACAGCTGTTCCCCGTCTCGACGGTCATCCTGCATCCGGTATTGCCATTATGCTGGCGCCCGGTGCCAATGCGCTGGATACATCAGAACGGGTTAAAGCGGTATTGAGTGATCTGGAAAAGAATTTCCCGGAAAACTACAAAATGGCGTTTCCGAAAGACGCTACCCCGTTTATCAAGTTATCAATTCTGGAAGTCGTGGAAACCCTGATCATCGCCATTGTTCTGGTGGTATTGATCATGTGGTTGTTCCTGCAAAACTGGCGGGCCACGATTATTCCTACCATTTCTGTGCCCGTGGTGCTTTTGGGTACATTCGGCATCATGGCCGCAATGAGCTACTCCATTAATACCCTGACTATGTTTGGCCTGGTGCTGTCCATCGGCTTACTCGTAGATGACTCCATCGTAGTAATTGAAAACGTAGAAAGGCTGATGTCAGAGGAAAAGATGTCGCCCCGTGATGCCACAATCCTGTCAATGAAAGAGATCACCTCTGCCCTTATCGGTACATCCATTGTGATCTGCGCCGTGTTCCTGCCCATGGCTTTCTTCAGTGGTTCAACCGGTGTTATCTACCGTCAGTTTTCGGTAACCGTGATTTCCTCCATGCTGCTATCGGTGTTTGTGGCGTTAACGCTGACCCCCATGCTGTGTGCATCACTGCTTAAAGATACCGGCGCAAGTCGTCAGACAGGGGGCTTTTTCGGCTGGTTTAACCGTATGTTCGATAAGTTTGCCGACAAATATACCCTGCGTGCGGTATCGGCGATTAAGCGCCCTAAATTCTGGCTGGCCGGTTATGTGGTAATTATTGCGGTGATGGGCCTGATGATGGTGAAACTCCCTTCCAGCTTTTTGCCAGAAGAAGATCAGGGTGATGTAATGGTGATGTTTAACTTACCTGCCGGTGCATCGATTACCCGTACCACCGCCATTGCTGATGAAATCCAGACTTATATTCAGGAAGAGGCATCGGATCTGGTTGATCACTTCTTTACGGTTTCGGGCTTCAGCTTTTCCGGCAGCGGCCAGAACGCAGGTATGGGCTTCCTGTCACTGAAAGACTGGGACGAAAGAACCGGCGACGGTGAGTCGGCATCAGACATTGCCGGTCGCCTGATGATGAAAATGAGCGAAATCCGCGATGGTAGTGTTATAGCTATGCTGCCGCCGGTGATTCAGGGTCTCGGTCAAAGTAACGGCTTTACCTTTGAGTTGCAGGCAGCAGCGGGCACAACCCGTGACGAACTGACAGAAATAAAGAATGCTATTTTACAACAAGCCCGCACCAATCCGCTGCTGAGTGGTGTGCGTGAAGGTACGCTAAGTGAAACCCCGCAACTGGATATCGATATTGATAACGAAAAAGCGGTTGCCATGGGATTAAGTTTGTCAGATGTGGCCGACACCTTATCTACAGCCTGGGCCGGTTCCTATGTGAACGATTTTCTTGACCGCGGCCGGGTGAAAAAAGTCTACATCGAGGGCGACAGTAACTACAGCGCCAAACCGGAAGATTTACGCCAGTGGCACGTGCGTGGTACTGACAGTGACGGCAATACGACCATGACCCCTTTCAGTGCCTTTTCCAGTGTCTCCTGGTCGCAGATGCCGCAAACCTTAAGCCGCTTTAACGGCCTGGCATCCTATGAGATTCAGGGCAGCGCAGCGTCGGGCGTCAGTTCCGGCGAAGCGATGGCGGAAATGGAACGCCTTGCAGATGAAGTGGGTAACGGCAAAGTGACCTATGCGTGGTCAGGATTGTCCTATCAGGAAAATCTGTCCGGCGGGCAATCTGTCTACCTGTACGCCATTTCTATTCTGGTAGTCTTTCTGGCACTGGCCGCACTGTATGAGAGCTGGTCTATTCCATTCTCGGTAATGCTGGTTATTCCGCTGGGATTAATTGGTGCAGCACTGGCGGCAACTTTCCGCGGCCTTGAAAACGATGTTTACTTTCAGGTAGCGCTGCTGACCACCATCGGGTTATCCGCTAAAAACGCCATTCTGATCGTCGAGTTTGCCGAAGCAGCGTATGAAAAAGGGCAAAGCGCCGTGGATGCCGCTATTCACGCAGCAGCTCAACGACTGCGCCCGATCATTATGACATCGCTCACCTTTGTCTTTGGTATTTTCCCCCTTGTTATCGCATCGGGTGCAGGAGCAAACAGCCGGATATCCATCGGAACAGGTATCCTGGGCGGCACGCTTACCGCGACCTTGCTGGCCATATTCTTCATTCCCATGTTTTTCGTACTGGTAAGAACCGCGTTTCCGGCCAGAAAACCCGTTTATGACACTGCTGCGGATAAGGAGTAATCAATGCAATCTACACGTCATTTTAGCAAGCTTTCTCTGTGCGCCGTCGTTGTCGCACTGTCGCTGAGCGGCTGTGCAACCCTGGCGCCGGATTATGAGCGCCCTGCCTCACCGGTGCCCTCTGAGTGGCCGGCAGGCGAGGCTTACACTGATTCAACGAATGTTGAACAAACTTCGCTGCAGAACGCAAACACCATAGAAGATAACGCCATTTTACAGCTTCCCTGGCAGTCGTTCATTACTGACAGCAGAATGCAGAAAGTGATTCAGACGGCACTGCATAACAACCGGGATTTACGACAAACCCTTGCAGATGTAGAGGCAGCAAGAGCCACCTACCGCATTCAGCGGGCAGAGTTGTTTCCTAAGGTGAGTGCGAGTTTAACCGGTACACGCGCGAAATCGTCAGACGACTCCGTAAGCACCAGTTATGAAGCTGATGCCGGTTTAAGCGGATACGAAATTGATCTGTTCGGCAAGAATCAGAGCGCAACGGAAGCTGATAAGCAAAGCTGGCTTTATTCTGTGGAGACAGCCAGGGCGGCGAAGATCACGCTTATTGCCGAAACCGCCAATGCCTGGCTGACGCTGGCGTCGGACCAAAGCTTACTGAAACTGGCAGAAGAAACCGCAGAAAACGCGCAGAAAGCCATGGAAATCACCCGCCGCCGTAATGAGCTGGGCGTGGACTCAAAAGTGGATGTGCTGGATGCGCAAACCACCTACCACACTGCAATGGCAGATATTGCGAGCTATACCACCCAGGTCGCGCAGGACATTAATGCACTTATGCTGCTCGCAGGCAGTGGCGTAGATAAGCAATGGTTACCTGATGGTCTGCCGGAGAGCGATGATTTCATTAGCGTGATCCCGGCAGGGCTGACGTCCGACATTTTACTCAACAGACCGGATATACTTGCCGCTGAGCATAACCTTAAATCAGCAAATGCAGATATTGGTGCCGCCAGGGCAAACTACTTCCCGTCTGTTACGCTAACCGTAACCGGCGGGCTGGCCAGTAATGTGCTGGCCGACATTTTTACCGGTGGCGCGTCCACAATATGGAGCCTTATCCCTTCTGTGTCGGTACCTATTTTTACCGGTGGCGCCAACGATGCCCAGCTTGATTACGCCAAGGCAAACCGGGACAAAATGGTCGCCGCCTATGAGTACAGCATCCAAACTGCATTTTCTGACGTGGCAGATGCACTGGCAAGACGGGGCACCATTGCCCGTCAGCTTGGCGCGCAGCAGGATTTAGTCGATGTCGCATCAGACAGTTACCGCCTGTCACTGGCCCGCTATGAAAATGGCGTGAACAGTTTTCAGGATGCCCTCACCTCACAGCGAACTCTTTACAGTGCTCAGCAGTCGCTGATTTCCACGCAGCAAATTGATTTAAGCAACCGCATTACCCTTTACCGGGTGATGGGCGGAGGTCTGGGTAATGTTGATGATGGCAGTGCAGAAACTGCCAGTGAGTAAATGCTGAGGCAGGTTGTTTTACAAGCATAAAAAAACCGCCGTAAAAAACGGCGGTTTATATGCTTTTTTCTGAGCTAAGAAGCTGAGCTTCCTGTTGTCAGATTAGAAGTTGTAGTTAACACCTACACGGATTTCCCACAGTGAAGCGTTACCAACGCGACGTTCAGGATCTTCTGTACCAACAACAATAGTGTTGTAGTTATTTTCTTCCAGAATACTGAATCGCCACTAATTTCCTAGACGCCTCTTAGTTAGATAAACTAACTGAAAAGAGAGGTGTATATGAGCGGTAAACGCTATCCTGATGAATTCAAAATTGAAGCGGTCAAACAAGTCGTTGATGTTGCCAAGCGACTCGATATTACTACTCACAGCTTGTATGCCTAGGTTAAGAAGTTCGGCCCTGATTCCAAGAAGCAGAATGATTTATCTGAGGCCCAGGCTGAGATAAAGCGCCTTCAGAAGGAATTAAAACGAGCTACCGAAGAACGAGACATCTTAAAAAAAACCGCTGTAGATTCAAATGATCATCGCAACACCCTTGTCAATCATGTGAGATGGTGTTTTAAATTTCAATGTTTTCCTCGGGCGTTCGTTTAGTTGGCATGCCACAGTATTTAGCCGTACTTGTGTATGCGGTGATAAATCTGTTTTCTTAGGGAAATACTGGCGAATTAAGCTGTTAGTATTTTCATTTGTCCCTCTTTGCCATGGACATTGAGGATCACAGAAGTATACAGGCATACCGATTTCTTTCGTTAAATCAGCATGTTTTGCCAGTTCTATACCTCTGTCCCAAGTTAAAGAATTACAATATTCCGGGGGCATTGATCTGAAGGTCGATTGTAAAGCCGCATGTACTGATTCAGCGTCTTTTCCTGCTAATTTGAGGATAATAGTAAAGCGCGACTTTCTATCCACTAACGTTGCGATGTGTGTGTTCTTTGAACCTGATACCAAATCAGCTGTAGATAAACCTACAGACATCGCAACGGCTAAGGCTACGCGATTAGCTTAGACTTGTTAGACATGTGTGTTTTCCCTATCGTTCTTTTAAAATTTGTTTCTAATGTCCAATTTTTCTTATTGTAAGGCTGTCAGTATTTGTTGGTACTTTAACCAATTTTGCTAAACCATGATGTCAGATCTATGACATAAAATGGTTAAACTTATCTTCTTCAAGTATATCAATTTCTTATAAATTTTTTATTTATATAACTTATTAGCCTATCTCTATTTAAACGTAAAAAGGGGGCCTGCTTTTGCTGCAGGCCCCCTTTTGATTAAATCATATTCATGACGATTTAAGCTTTCTCAAAAATGACTATTAGAAAGTGTAACGTACGCCAATTTTAATGCGCCAAGTAGACTCATCGGTCTCAAATGTATCCCAGTTCTGACCTGAATCGCCGTCATATGCACGGGAATACTGGTAACGATTATCATCAGACAGACCACCTAAATCGAATAAATCGATTGAAGAATAGTTAGCTTGGTAGACCTTACCCCAGTCGTCATTCAGCAGGTTAGCAAAGTTCTCGATACTCATGTAAACCATGCCTTTATGGTCTTCGTGGAATCCAGGTACTTCCTGAGAAACGAACAGATCCATAGAGGTGATCCACGGTTGCTTACCGATATTCTTAGGTACAACTGAACCGGCATAGCCTTCCAGACCAGCATTGGCAACTACTTCCATGATTTCATCGTAGCTCATGCCGCCTTCATAATCCATCAGCGCATCATCAGGACCATTAGGGATATAAACCAGGTAATCACCGCCATCCAGTGCACTTTGGTCACCAAAATCGCCATCGTTATACAGACCTAAAGTAGGAGTGAAACGACGACCTGAACGGCGCTCCCAGTACAGGTTAAATGTTGTGTTATAACCAGAGAAAAACTCCGTGGTGTAACCTAAGTTAAACACGAAACGATGTGGAACTTCATAATAAGCTGTATCTACGATTGGCTCGTTACGGTTTAGCGTGGTTTTGTAAATGTAGCTAGAGTGTGCCGTAGTAGAAGTCTGCGCAGCCGCTTCAGTAATATTCTGATGGGTGTACGACAAGCTCATTGAAACACCATTGTCCCATTGCTTGTTCAATGCAGAAGTAAATACGATATTACGGCCGCCATCATCAGAGTTGGTAGTCAGCATGTCGTAATTGTCTTCACGGTCTGTCCCTTCATAACGGGTTCCGTAGATGATACGACCGTCAGCCAGCGTAGTTTCGGGTACACGGGCCATTTCAATCCAGTAAACTGAATCCGACTTATCGATGTAGGTGATCTCATTAGACCATGCAAAATTATCGCCCACTTTCGGAATGTCGAAACGATAGTCTACGGCCAACTGATAACGCCAATCAGACGGCAAATTGAAATCAGGATCGATAGACACTGTATTACCTGATCCAGGAGATACAGAATCCTGCAGGAACTGAGGCACTGAATCAAACGCAACGTTGGCTGGATCAATATCACTGCCTGAGTAGTATACGTTAGACATAGTTACACCATCGTTGGTGTACGCATTGGAAATCCAAACCAGTGGCATACCACCTGAATAACGACCCACGCCACCGCGGATAGTTACATCGTCAGTAAGATCCCAGTTGAAGCCCACACGAGGCAACAGCATAGAGGTACCATCGAGGTTTTCAGTGTTAGCAAAACCATAAGTTTCCAGATAGTTTTCGTTCAACTGCGGTGAATCACCAACGGTCAAGTACTCATAACGCAAACCAGCTGTCACTTCAAAGTCTTCGAAAAGCTCGAAGTTAGCTTCGCCATACACTGAATAGAGCTTGCTACTTACATCATAAGCAAGGTCGCTGGTGTCATTACTATAGGCATTCCAGTAAACCACTTCGTCTGGTAAACGCTGCTCGAAATCTTCTAGCGATTCGAACTGCCATGTACCCGCTGAGTTTCTAGCGTACAGGTTGTAATTCCAAGTGTCTTCCATTTCAACACCGAAGTTATACTCTACATCGCCAGCCAAATAGGTACCATGCAAACCAAAGTTCCAAACTTCATTAGCCAGTTCGTTGCGATGTCGGCTCTCGTCCTGCCCGGCAACAATAGTCCCTGTACCAGTACGAACGTTAATTTCCCCCCACGGAGAGTTCGTTACAGAAGCCTGTGAAAACTCTTTATATGAAATAGTTGCTTCGGTAGAGAACGAGCTGCTCCAGTCTGAATATAAGTGACCGGTATAAATTGTGGTTTCAGACACCTGAGTCCACGCATTTGAATTCATATTCAGAGTCGAACGGCTATTGGTATAGTTACGGGCAGACGTTGTATCCTGATAATTATATGTAAAGTCAGCACGGTGATCAGAATTGATGTTCCAATCTAACTTGATCAACGTTTTCTTGTCGTTGTCTGGCGCTGGGGTAGCACCTTTTGTATCAGTCAAGCCATACACTGAACTCAGCGCTGAAATAAACTGGTCAACCTGACCATTTGTTACATTATGACCTTCCAGCGTATCCAGGTTGTAGTCGAAAGGAATTTCTTCTTCCCATTCTTCATACGAAGCAAAGAAAAATAATTTATCTTCAACGATTGCACCACCCAGTGAAGCACCGAAGGTTTCTTCTTCGTTTTCAACATCGAATTCTTCACCAGTACGGTCATTTTTCGCAGTACCTGCCCATGGAACCTTCTCGTAGAAAGCTGTACCGTGGAATTCGTTAGTACCGGATTTAGTAACGATGTTAACGTTACCGCCGGTAAATTTACCAGCACGGGCATTAAATGGTGCTGTATCAACAGAAATCTGGCTTACTGCATCAAGGGAAACTGGAGAACGTTGTGAAGGATAGCCATTGTCGTTTAGACCAAAAGTATCATTCAAACCCACACCATCAATAGTTATTGAGTTTGATTTAGGATGCTGACCAGCAATGCTCATCTGGCCGCCTGTTGGGCTAACTACTGCCAGAGGGTTAAGACGTACAACATCTTTCAAGTCACGATTAAACGTCGGTGTATTATTGATTGTATCTTCACCGAAAGTAGAGCTTGAACCATTGTTAGCGAAAAAGTCGCGAGAACCGGTTACAGTAATACGCTCTACACTGCTCGGATCTTCCAGAGAACGGTCAAATACAAGAGTATCGTTCAGCTCGAGATAGACATCTTCAACAGCTGTGCTTTGAAATTTATCAGATTCAATATAAATAGTGTACGGGCCACCGACGCGAAGACCACGTGCAGAGAATGCACCTTCTTCGTTTACTGTAAACTCTTTCACAGTGCCTGAAGGCATGTGGATTATAGTAATCTTGCTACCGGCAGCAGGATTACCCTGAGGACCGGAGATAACACCGCGCATAGCGGCGGACTGACCATTCGCTGCAACAGCTGTTGTTGCAACACCTACAGAAAGTGCAACAGCTAACGCTATACGGCTCAGCTTAGACTTGTTAAACATGTGTGTGTTTCCCTATCGTTTTTTAAAAACTCTCTGAACGTTGGGTTTTTATTTTTGTCCAACGGATCAAGATAACTACTTTCCCGTGATGCTACTGGCCATGACCTCAGAAATATGACGGCTCATGACACATTCGTTTTCAACTTCACGCACATCACGATTCAGAGCGAACTATCCGGAGACTTAACCCGGAACAGTAATTCACTCTAAAGAAATACTATCCAGTCTTGTTTTTCGCAGATAAACCGCCACTTCCATCTTATACAACGGAAAGGAACCAGCCAACAATCGCTTGTTGGCTGGTGAGTTTTCTGGCGCCAGGTGACCGCAAATTTGACCACTGTGGCTGCAACGCCCGTATCTTTTATTTTTTTACGGATTCGTTTTTGTGATTCTGACCGGGGAAAAGCCATGCACTTTGGAGATTTGGCTCTCCCCCAAGTCATAATCGACAAACGGTAGCAACATCAAAACAGAGAAAATGACGCTACCGGCATCAACTGGAAACGGCTGCAATTCTTCGTGAGTTTTATGTCAGCTTTATGACAGCAATAGAAAATGATTAACACTTAAGATGCTGAGCATACTGTTTTTTTTATTAGTATCCGGAACAAATGGTCCGGAAAATTTACGCAAAAACTTTAGCACGTGCAGTTCGTCACCAGCCCGACTATTCAACGCAGATTTTTTTCAGATAAACACCGCTTATTGGAATTCAGCTTCATTGATTTAAAATAACTAAAATACAACAACTTAAGAAATTAAAATAAACTTACCTATTGCATTAAATAAGCTTAACTGGTGAAATTGCGCCAACAAATAAACCTACATAAATTTACTCAAGTGGTCAGTTTTTCATTTTTGAAACAATACAGGGTCATCATTGTCGTGCTCATTGCTGGGTGCTGCCTTGTCACAGGTTTTTTTCAAAAATTTAGAAATCTTCCCTTAGTTGGGCCGCAAACTGGTCAGGCTTTGAACTGCGAGGACCGTTTTTCGTCTAATGCAGACGATTTCGACATCTATCTGACAGAGCAAACCTTCTCAGAAAGTGCACTGGAAGCTTTCTGTCAGAACCCGGTAATTAAACGTCAGTTTGGTAATGTAAGAATTACAGTGGGACAAAATGACTATGATACCTACCGCTACATCAACCACGGCGTAAGTGATCTTGCCCTCGTAAAGAACAATGTTGTCAGTGCCTTTGGTGCCAGTGAGATTTATGGCTACGAAGAAGTTGCCTCCCATCAGGACTATGCAGCCTACTTTATCGCTTTAAAGGAAAAACCTGTGCTGTCTAAAGAGTATTTACTGGGCAAGCGTATTGGCATACTGGATTATCCGAGCAGCCGCTCAGGCCATATTGTGCCTAAGAAGGTACTGAAAACTTTAGATTTGAATCCGAATAATGTAGAGCTGCATTATTACAGCTCTCACAAAGAGATGCGCAGAGCGTTGCTTTCCGGTGAAGTCGATATTATTTCATCCTACTGGGATAAAAATGACGGCGAAATCCTGTCGCGCACTTATATCACACCGCTTGAAAACAGTGTAAAAGGCATGCGCTGGTACCTGAAAATGCAGACTCGCAACACAGATTTAAAATGCGCCGTGCAAAACGTGATTCAGGCCATTTCTGCCGCACAAAATAAAAAATACTATCAGCAGGTAGAACTGAAGGAGCCTTGTGTAAATGCAAACGCTCAGTGAAATGACAGCCTCTCAGTGGGGACGAACAGCGGCAGCCGCGCTGGGACTATTTGCTCTGTTTCAAAGTTGTATTTTTGCAGGGCAGTTTGCCGGTGCATATATCGATCGTCATCAGGCTATTGATAATGTAGAACGCCGGATAAGTCTCGATCTCGCCTATCTGGATGTGGGTAACGAAACCCTGAAAACACCGGTGAATGATGCCGCGGTCCGTCATTATATGCGCCGCATTAATGCAACTCTGGCGGAGCAGTCTTACCCCCTTACAATCAGTGAAATCCAGCACGTTACTGCCACTGCAGAACCGGTGGAAGAAACGGTTGAAACCGCCACATTCACATTATCCACCGCAGAACAAAATATCGACATTGGTTTGAGTCTTACCCCGCTATACTTTTCGGTGCATATCCATCCGCTGGCCATTCTGGCGGCTTTGATTGCTGCTCCGGTGTTAATTGGCTACAAACCGCGGGCCAGAAGTAAGCGTAAATCTGCGAAAGAAGAAGCACCGCCACCACCCCAACCTAAACTGGTTATCGATCTGAACACGAAATGTATCGGCAACGGCGCAGACGGCCGGGCTATCCTGATGCAAAACAAACCGTTCTGCTTTTACGCAGCGCTGGTCAGATATTGCATTGAGAACCCTGATGCGACCTTGCCACAAAATAAAGATGTGCCCCAGGAACTCATAACGATTGCTAACCGTGTTTTCCTGCGCCTGATCGAACTGGGCCATACCAAACGTAAAAGACCGGACTTTAATGCCAATCTGGATAAAACCTTAAGTGAGATCCGTGCGGCGCTGGATGAAACCTTTGAGCCCTTCCCGGTGGAAAAGGAAAAATATTATCCGCCCAGAGCACAGGGTGAAGGCTCCAGATCCAAACAGCATTCTTACGCACTTCCCCCGATTACTGATGAGGACATTGTTATACTCGGAAAATAAGCCTGATTGCTCCACCAGCCCAGAGAAAACGCCGTACCAGGTACGGCAGGTATTAGCTCAGCCAGTTGTGTCCGGTCTGCAAAGACTGAACCACTTTTTGACTGATCGTGAATTATACGTTGATTCGCGAGGGCCAAATGCGTATCTTTGCAGGAGGAATATCAGCCGTCCAGAGTTATGCAGTCGCCATTAATTATCGCTATATCCGGAGCTTCGGGCTCCGGGAAATCACTTTTTACTAAAAATCTGTTAAATGCCTTCAGCGCGCAAGGTCGCCCTGTACAAATATTACGGGAAGATCACTACTACCGTGCGCAGGACCACCTGCCAATGGAAGCGCGGGAGAAGAATAACTATGATCACCCTAATGCATTCGAACACGAATTGCTGAAAGCGCACCTGCAGGCGTTGCGCAATGGCGAACCCATTGATTACCCGCACTATTGCTTTAAAACCCATACACGTTTACCGGAAACAGAGCGTCTGAACCCGGCTCCGGTGATCATTCTTGAAGGTATTATGCTGCTGGCAAGACCAGAGTTATTACCTCACTACGATGTAAAAATCTTCATCGACACACCGCTCGACATTTGCCTTATGCGCCGCATGATGCGTGATGTTAAAGAGCGTGGCCGTACCCTTGAATCCATTGCCAAGCAATACGAATCAACGGTAAAACCGATGTACCATCAGTTTATCGAACCAAGCAGGTTCACAGCAGATGTCGTCGTTACACAAGGTGGCAAAAACCAAATCGCCCTGGATGTGATCAAGTCACATATACAACAGGCATTACAATAACAAAGGAACGTCATTATGGTGAGTTTACTGGGCATACTGCTATTGCCCGGAATTGCATTCTTATTGTCCTCTGCACGCCGGAATATTAACTGGCGCACAGTGGGCGGAGCATTCGCGATTCAGGCATTGATCGGCGCGTTTATTCTTTATTTTGAGCCGGGCATTCAATTACTGCTCAGTATGACTGACTTCGTGGGCAACATCATCGGCTACAGTCAGGAAGGCATTAATTTTGTTTTCGGCGTGGTCGGTGACAAATCCCTCGGCTTCATTTTCGCCTTCAACGTGCTGCCGGTCATCATCTTCTTCTCATCATTAATTGCCGTCTTGTATTACCTCGGTGTGATGAGCTGGGTCATCAAACTCATTGGCGGCTTCTTACAAAAGGTCCTGGGTACCAGTCGTCCTGAGTCTATGTCCGCCGCGGCCAACATTTTTGTGGGCCAGACCGAAGCCCCTCTGGTAGTCCGCCCGTTTATTCCCCACATGACAAAATCTGAGTTATTCGCTGTTATGGTCGGCGGCCTGGCGTCTATTGCCGGCTCGGTCATGGCGGGTTATGCCGGCATGGGTGTGGAGCTTAAATACCTGTTGGCGGCCAGCTTCATGGCGGCTCCCGGCGGCCTGTTGATGGCAAAAATCATGTTGCCGGAAACTGAGAAAGCGAAGGACGGACTGGAAGAGATTGATGCGTCTGAAACCGGTTATGCTAACGTGTTCGACGCGGCTGCCAGCGGTGCTGCATCAGGCTTGCAACTGGCACTGAACGTAGGTGCTATGTTGCTGGCATTCGTGGCACTTATCGCCATGCTGAATGGTCTTATCGGCTGGACAGGCACCTTGTTTGGCTATGAGGATGTAACCTTCCAGGGCATTTTAGGCTACTTACTACAGCCGCTGGCCTGGATCATCGGTGTTCCCTGGGAAGAAGCCCGTCTGGCAGGCAGTTTCATCGGTCAGAAGTTTGTGGTGAACGAATTCGTGGCATACCTCGACTTCCTTAAGCATCAGAGTGAATTATCCGAAGTGTCTCAGGCAATCATTACCTTTGCCCTGTGCGGATTCGCGAATTTCTCCTCCATTGCTATTCTCATGGGAGGCATTGGTGCAATGGCGCCAACCCGCCGTAAAGAAATTGCACAACTGGGTCTGAAAGCGGTTTTCGCCGCAACACTGTCGAACCTGATGAGTGCATCACTTGCCGGCTTTTATCTCTCGCTTGGCTGAGCCGGATACACCCGGAGACGTAAAAAAGTGAGCGTGGCTCACTTTTTTAACCAGACAAACCAGACTAAATGGTCAGCTTTGTAACGAAAACTGACCACTTAACCTAACGGTAATTGACGTATATCAAAGGCCGTTACTTTTACGAAGACGCGGGATTCCCTATAATTCTGCGGTCATTTAATTAAGGTATCGTTATGCAATTAGAAGCTGTTGACTATCAGGCTCCCGGCGCACAGGAAGCATTCGTAGAATCCCTCCGTGAGACAGGATTTGGTGTACTGAAAAATCACCCAATCAGCCAGGCAATGGTGACCGGCATTTATCAGTCCTGGCAAACTTTCTTCGACAGCGAAGAAAAGAATAACTACGTCTACAACAAAGGGACTCAGGACGGATTCTTCCCGCAGAGCGTATCTGAAGTGGCAAAAGGATTTACCAAAAAAGATATTAAAGAGTACTTCCACTTCTATCCCTGGGGTCAGTGCCCGCAAGCGTTGCGTCCTCAGCTGGCGGACTACTACGCAAAAGCAAACACGCTGGCAGAAGAACTACTGGGCTGGATTGAGAAGCATTCGCCGGCTGAAGTTAGTAAACTGTACAGTCAGCCTTTGTCGAATATGATCAAAGACAGTGATCAGACCCTGTTACGGGTTCTGCACTATCCGCCGTTCCAGGGTGATGAAGAACCGGATGCTATCCGTGCGGCAGCCCATGAAGACATTAACCTTATCACCATTTTGCCCGCCGCGAACGAGCCGGGTTTACAGGTTAAAGGTAAAGATGGCAGCTGGATTGATGTGCCTTGTGACTTTGGTAACCTTATCGTCAACATTGGCGATATGTTGCAGGAAGCATCAGGGCATTATTTCCCGTCAACCACTCACAGGGTGATTAATCCTGCCGGAACGGACATGACTAAGTCACGAATTTCATTACCCCTGTTCCTACACCCGCGCCCGGATGTGGTGTTGTCAGAAAGACATACTGCACACTCCTATTTGCAGGAACGTCTCAGAGAGCTTGGCGTAATTTAACGGGCGCTTTGTAAGTCAGACAGCTTACTCATATAACGATATTCATCCTGGCGGTTTTGCGCATGCTTAGCCGCCAGCTTCATGAAGTCAGCTGCGCGGTCTATATTGCCCAGTTCGTAGTGCGCCTTCCCCATTCCGAAGAAAATTTCATGCCGGCTGTTATCCAGCCTGCGGGCCCGGTTGTAATGGATAAGCGCCTGCTCTGCATCACCGAAATCCAGCGCCTCTTCACCCAGGATGAAGTGATAGAAAGGGTTACTTTCCCGTTTATTACGCACACTCCTGGCAATGTCTCTGGCTTGCGCTGTACGACCTTCGAGTTCATGCAGTAACGCCAGGTTTTCCCATGCGGTTAAGTTTTCACTGTCGAGCTTCAGTGCCAGCTCATAGCTTTCACGGGCGCTGTCCAGTAATCCGTGACGCCGGTACAACACCCCGAGGTTCACCCATGTGGAACCAAACTCAGGATAGAGCAAAGCGGCTGCACGTAAATACGCATAGGCTTTTATGTCGTCATTGTTGAGCAACGCATCAGCACCTTTGTTGTTATAGAACATAGCCGTGATTTTCTCTTTGCTGATGGCATTACGGGGGAAATGGGAGCGGATGGTCTGCGGATCAAAGTCCACATCAATGAAATGCGATGAAATCTGGTTCTTTCTCAGCGTGTCCGCAACGGATACCCGCAAATTAATATGACCATTGAGTAAATTCACTCCGCTGCGGCGGGTCCAGTACTCCGGAATATCCACTTCGTAGAATACGGCATTAAACCCGGCATAATCCGCCATGGCTTTCGCCATGATAGTCAGCGACAGGCAATTCGCGGCACGGTTAGCAAATGTCTCAGAGGCGATTGTGTTCGCATTGGTGATGTAACGGATCCCCAGTTCTCCGCCATCGAAGATTTGTCGGATCAAATTCTTAAGATTGTCTCCGTCGCCGGATAAAGGGGACTGTGAATTATCGACAAATTCTCTGGCAGCAGCATCAAGCTTAAAGATTTCGTCTGCGGATTCCGGCGTATACTCATGGTACTGAGTGAAGACGTCATCGTTGAGGGGCAATTCGCTGGCGGTAAAGGATTCCGGTAATGATGCACAGCCGGATATGAGGACAACAAACAGCATACCGGTTAAAAGTCGAATCTGCTTCATATCGTCACCCCTGCTCAATTGGCGTGACTTAAGTATAACCAACAACAATAGTTTTACATTTATTTCACACTATATATTCAACCGTTCATCGCAGATGCAAGAAATCTCACCGGTAACCCTGATTATTTTCAATGTGAACCGCTGATCCCTTTACAACAGTGACCAAAATCGGACATATTTTAACCTTACCGTCGAAATCTCACCGGAGATCTAATGAAACGTGTCGTGTTCAATCAGAAAGGGGGCGTGGGAAAGTCGACTATCAGTGCTAATTTAGCCGCGGAAAGTGCCAGAAACGGGCTCAGAACGCTGCTGGTCGATTTAGATGCCCAAGGAAACAGTACGCATTACTGCGGGGTGGATATAAACGATGACAGCCTCACTGTTGCAGATATGTTTAAACAGGTGGTTGGCTGGTTTTCCAAACCTCAGCCGCCATCGGCTTTTGTCAGACCAACAGCATTTGAAAACTTGTCTGTTTTACCCGCCCATCCCAGCCTTACCGAGCTGGAGCGGGAACTGGAAACCCGTTATAAGATGTTTAAGCTGAAGGAAACACTGGCAACGCTGGAGGAAGATTTTGACCGCGTGTACATTGATACGCCGCCCAATTTCAACTTCTATTCCAAGGCTGCATTAATTGCTGCAGACAGCTTCATTATCCCTTTTGACTGCGATGACTTCTCTGTTCAGGCCATCGACCGTCTGCTCGACAACGTTCTGGAATTGCGTACCGATCATAATCCGGAGCTGGAACTGGAGGGCATCATCATTAATCAGTTTAACCCGCAGGCAAAGTTACCGGGAGAACTGATTGCTTCACTCAAAGAGAAATCCTTACCTGTGCTGGACAGCAAAATTAACAGTACAGTAAAAGTGAAAGAGTCCCATTCGAAACGTATTCCGCTTCCGTATTTCGCGCCTTCACACAAGGTCAGTCAACAACTGGCTGCATTGTGGCAGGAACTGGAAGGGCAACGCTGACCGGGTTGCCCCCTGCCCCTCACTGATCTTATTTTCCGGCTGACCCACGCTATCAGTTCCAGCATATCGTCAACCCCTCCGGGACGGCGAACTTTTTTCTGTTCTGCCCGTAAACACCAGTAGTAGTATCAAATAATATACGATATCACGTCGAACAGACGTGTGTTTGTCGCGTATTGACAGAAAAATCAAACTTAAAGAAGTATCATTCTCAATATAGTCTACAATTCACTACCGGATTACGGAGTAACAATGCCTACATTACATCAGTACCTGCACTGCCCCTATTGTGTCCGCGCAGACATGACAGCTAACTATCTGGGCATAGAGCATAAAAAGTCTTATTTGCTTAACGATGATGAAGCGACCTGTCACAAACTCATCGGCGCAAAAATGGTTCCTATTCTGGAATTTGACGACGGCACGGCCATGGGTGAAAGCCTGGATATTGTCGAAAAGCTGATTGAAATGGCTCCTGCGGGGGAAAAGTTGTTACCGAAGACAGAACCGGAAAAATATACCAAACACATGGAATCCGTTTCGTTTGAAATAAACGCGCTGCTGTTTCCCCGTAATGTCATGATTGAGCAGCCGGAGTTTGCAACAGAAGAAGCCCGCGAGTATTTCAGGAACAAGAAAGAGAAATCCCTCGGTATGTCATTTGAAGAGGCTTTCGATAATACAGAGCAGTATAAAAAGGCAGTTGAAGTGGTACTGGCAGATATGCCTGCGCCCCCTTTGCCGGCTCAGCAAATGAACCAGTTGGGATGGAATGATATCTTTGTTTTCCCGGTTTTAAGAAACCTGACAATGGTTAAAGATTTGGCGATGCCCGATGAACTGGCACAATATGTTGCTGCGGTGGCAGAGCATACAGATATAAAGTTGTACACGGATTTGGCTAAATAATCCGTTCATAGAAAATAAAAAAAAGTTGTACTTAAATTTGGCTTGCCGTTAATGTGGCATTTATAGTGGTCGAATGAGCACAACCAAAGGAGTAATCAGGTGGTAATCCGGTCGACTTCCCGCTCACTGGCAGATTGTCATGTTCTTATCGTTGATGACCAGGCGTCAAGTCGTCTGGTCATGTCGACGTTGCTGGAGAACGTGGCCCGTTGTGATTCTGTTGCCAGTGCAGAAGAAGCCCTGGAGTTTTGCAGCAGAACCCTGCCTGATTTAATCCTTATGGATGTTTTTATGCCCGATATGGATGGCCACGAAGCGTGTCGTCAACTGGCTAACAATCCCAAAACCCAGCATATTCCCGTCGTCTTTGTTACTGCTTCAGTGTCAGATGAGGAGCAGGAAAAGTGCTGGAATGCCGGTGGCGTGGATTTTGTGCAAAAGCCGGTTAATGCCACCACACTGATAAATCGCGTAAAGTCTCACCTGGCCCATAAACTAAAAACTGACTTGCTTGAGCAGCTTATTTATACCGACAGGCTAACAGGCTGCTTTAACAGGCATTATCTTGAAGAAAGCTTACCGGATATTGTCAGAGAGGCTGATCGCACAGGAACACCGCTCTCGATTGCGATTTTCGATATTGATTTATTCAAGCAGTACAACGACAAGTATGGCCACATTGAAGGTGACACCTGCTTGTGGAAAATTGCCAAGGCTTTGAAAGGCTCACTGCTAAGACCGATGGACAGGTTAGTTCGGGTAGGTGGTGAGGAATTTCTGATTATCCTGCCGGGCACCCATGAAGAAGGCGCGCAAACAGTATGTGAGCGCATACTTCAGACAGTGAGTACTGAGCATATAGCTCACGCCCTGTCTCCTTCCGGTTTTTTAACCGTCAGTGCCGGTGCTGCAACTTATCACCCGAACTCTGCAGACATGGTTGATGAAACCATGCTTGCGGCCGATAAGTGTTTATATCTGGCAAAAGAAAACGGCCGTAACTCCTATGCGTTTGTCGGTCCGGACGGAGAATCACGGGTAGGTGCAGGATGAATGACTTTCCGGTATTAGATAAAGAAACCGCATTATCGCGGCTGGCAAATAATCACAGCCTGTATAACAAAGTGCTGGTCATGTTTACTGAGCAGGCCGGGGAGATGCTGACCATGCTGGAAGCACTGCCGCAAGACCAGTTAGCAGATCAGCACCTTGCACTGCATTCACTGAAAGGATCTGCCGGAGAAGTGGGTGCCACCAGACTGTTTTACACACTGCAGCAAATTGATCAGACCCTGAAAACAGCGCCGGAGCATGTCACTGCAGATCAAATTGAAGATGTGATTGCGGAAATCCGGCGCATACTGAACATAACGGCTCCCGGTAACCCCGCCGCCTGAATTCCGGCATCAGGATACCGCTAACCGGTAGCCCTTATTTTCTGAATCATCGCAGGGCTATGTCGTACTTCATGACAAAAGCGCAACAGTGCATCCAGTGAGTCCGGTTTTGCAATCAGGTAACCCTGGAAATAACGGCAACCCAATGCAATAAGTTTATCCAGCTGCTCTGCGGTCTCCACCCCTTCTGCAACTACGTCATACTGACATATGCGGGCAATCGACACGATAGCATCCACAATCACTGCACTTTTTTCACTCTCCAGCGTCCACACAAAACTTCGGTCAATTTTAATTTCATTAACCGGCATATTCAGCAAATGTTGAAGAGAAGCATGACCAGTACCGAAGTCATCCAGCGATAACTTAACGCCAAGATTCCGGATGGCCTGAATAGATTCAAAACAGATGGTATTTACATCAATAAAGAAGGTTTCTGTGACTTCCAGACACAGACTGCCCGGCCTGAAATGACACTGGTCAATCAGCCTGCTGAGCTCTTCCGCAAACCGGGTATCCATCAACTCTGTTGAAGAAATGTTTACCGATAAGACAAAATCCGGCTGCTGGATCTTCTGTAATGCCAGAATAGCCTGCTCAAGCACCCAGAAGTCTATTTCACGAATGAGTCCGGCCTTTTCTGCCACTCTGATATAAACTTCGGGAGAAAAGCTCTTAAGGGGCAAATGGGACGTTCTCAACAACACTTCTGCACCGGCAATCCGGTTTTCCTCACTGTCGTAAACAGGCATAAAGACCAGATGAAAGGCTTTGTTCGCCAGTGCGATCCGCAGTTCCTGCTCAACGAATCTCGCCTGACGATACTCTTTCTTAAGTTCAGGCTGATAAATTTTATAGCCAAGCTCGTTGTCCATGATCGCGTCGATGGCAATAGTCGTCTGAGCGAGTAACTCATCAACAGTCATCCCTCTCTCACCACGGGCAATCCCCAGCTTTACATCCAGTCTTAAATGCCCCAGAGAAGGAATATTCACCCCTTTCCGGGAAGCCGAGATTAAACTACCGAAGAAAGCCTCGTCGAAGTCTTTCAGCACCAGCAGGATATTCTCATCCTGCTTCCGGACCAGAAATGCTTCACGGTGTTTGTCCTGAGTGAAAGGACCAAATGTGGCTTTAATCAGTGATGTGACCGTTTCCTTTGAGAATTCCCGTTGCAGGGCAAGGTAATTCCTCACTCTGATATTCACAATCGTCAGCGGGCTATTCAGCTTACCCGGATACAGTCGCTTAAGACCATTCAGGTTAATAAATCCCGAGTCGGGGTCTCTGTCTGCGAGCAGTTGGAGCTTTTGCATTTCTACCCGCTTGATGACAACAAAGTGACACAGAAAAACCAGCATTACCGCCGGCCAAATCAGTGCGAGAAACAAATTCACCGATGCAGGTGTAATGATGTGATGTTTTAACAAGAAACTATTGAGATACAGTTTATAGCGTCCGGGATCCAGTTGATTCAACGTTTCAACCGACACCAAAATACTGGCTACCGCAGACAAATCACTTGCCGCGATGTCGTAGGGTACCTGATAGTGCTTTTCCCACCAGGCATCCACCACGATGCGATCACGGTTAATAAGCTGTACGCCGTCATCAGGTAAAAAATAGACGGACTGAAAGCGCTTGGTACTGAGATCGTCTTCGTCGTACTCAACGTCATCCCTCAGCGAAATAAATGTCACACCGGCGCGGTGCTGAGCCCCCGGGTTATCTGTCTCAATGAATGCATCTATTTCAACTTCGTCCAGATTCGCATATGAAGGCAGTGATGAAGTGTTATCCGCGGCAATGTATTTGAATGTTAAACCACATAATTCAAATAACCTTGGCTCAGACACAGAACAGTCGAGAACGTAGCCTGATTTTGTTTTTTCAAACTGACTTTCTTCCCGGTAGCCGGCTACATCCACCACGCTTCCACTGGCAAGCACATCTTCAGTGACCAGGTTAAACGGCGAATAGCTGAACGTCACCAGCATCAGACTGATAAAAGCAAGGCCGGAAAAGGCATACTTATACAGATGCAGTGAAAAGAGTGCTGAATGTAGTGAAGAAGGAGTTCTGCTGACCATTTCCGGTAAAATTATTAAGTATTTATAAATCCAATAACCCATTGGTTAATGTCAATGATATTACCGATATGACAGTTTTATAAAGTATAGTTTTCGATAAGCTGTTATGACCAACATGACTAATCACTGAACTTTCGTCTAATAATACGGCGGGGAATCAAGCGTTTCCGCTATCAAAACAAAAGGAACAAAATAATAAGTTTATAAGTAATTTGCGCTGAAACAGCTAAAAGAATAACTAAAACAGACAAATAATGAATTTTTTGTAGAATATCAGCAGGTTGCTGAGAATATAGATTGTACTGCTTTGAAATTTACTAAAGAAGAGTATAAAAAATGGTGCCCAGGGGCGGACTTGAACCGCCACGCCCGTTAGAGCACTAGCACCTGAAGCTAGCGTGTCTACCAATTTCACCACCTGGGCATAAGAGACTTTGTGTATCGGGCGTTTGCCCCGTCTCGTTGTGGATGCGCAATTTACGGATGTTCGGTGTCTTTGTCAATCAACAAATTCAGTTTTTTTCCATTTTTTTGCAAGAAATGGCCTGAGTGTGCAGTAAATCGCCAACACTGACTACTTTCCCGCCATTCAGCACCTGATTTTGCGCAAACCAGAGTTGCAAGGTTGCCATAGCATCATCCAGCGCATTGTGAGCTGGTGCAGCAGGTAACCCCAGGCGCTGCCGGCAAACCGTTAACGTTGCACTGTTTGGCGGCAGTACTTCATGGTGCTTTTTAAGTTGATAGACTGCCAGCTTTAACGTATCCAGTACCACCACCGGCGGACAGGATATTTGCTGAGCCGACAATGCCGCCTGTAACACGCTTAAATCCAGATTAGCGTTGTGACATACCCACAAATGCGTTCCGGCATAACCGACCAGTTGCTCCAGTACTTCTTTAATATGCGCCCCCTGCGCTATGTCGGCACCGGTAAGACCGTGGATGACCGGGCTTTGGGCAAGATCCGCACGGGTTCTGACAACTGAATAAAAGCAACGGCTGATATCTATGTGACTTCCCCGTCCTTCTACCCAGCCGGCAGAGGTAATTTGCGCTTCACGGACATCCAGTGATGTCAGTTCCAGATCAACGGCCAGTAACGGCAGCGTTGCCAGCGACTTCTCCGCCCAGCCTTCCGGCAGTGGCGGGGCTCCAGCCAACCAGCGCTTTAACATACTCAGCATGCTCAGCTCATGCCTCCGGAGAAATTCATCACCGCACCCTGCTGCGCTCTGTCGATAGCCTTAAACGCGGCTTTAAGCTGATGCTTTTCTATGGATGACAATGAAGATACTGATACCCGGTTGTCTGTGACATTGCCGGACAACTGATGACGCCAGCGCAGACGGTTCAGAAACAGCCAGATATCCCGGAGATTTTGCGCATCTTTAGTCGACAATCCGGAACCTGACGGCAATGCCGCCAGCCGTGCCAGTGTAGAGGGCATGGTTAAGCCGTTTGCCAGCGCATAAATGCGGGCAAGATTATTGATGATTGCGATGGCCTTAACCTTCAAATCAATCACATCCTTTTCTTCGTAACCTTTCTCGTAAACAAATTTTTGAAACATCGAGAGAGGGACGGGAATATCATTATTGTGACGCGCCAGCGCAGCCAGAAACATCTTTTGCTTCAAAAGCGGCACTCTGACAAGTTGCATCTTTCTGAACAGCTCTGCGTCTCCCGCAGCACAGCGGGCATCCAGAAAAATATTGAAATGCATAATCGCTTTAGGCGTAGGTTGCCTGACCCATTCACCGGCTTCCTTCTCAGCCTGTGCCAGTGACAAACGCAATTCCGGATTCGATGCCATGATATTGCCGTCACATAACTTGATACCGCACTTCGCCAGACCATTGCATACATAGTCCGCCATGCCGGCAAAGTAGTCTGCCTGGCTGTCAGACGGCGTGGTTTCCAGTAACAGACCATTATCCTGATCCGAACCCATTGTTTGATCTTCACGGGCTTGGGAACCATACACCACCCAGCTGTACCGCAACGGTGCCGGTCCGCGTTCCCGCTGGTAATAATGTATCAGTTTGCGGGTCATAATATCCGTTGCCTGAGACAATACTTTACCGGCAATATCAAAGTCACCGGGCCGTTTTGCATGGGTGGCAAAGTAGTGTGGCATTTGCCAGGACAGGCGGGTAAGTTCATAAAGGTTATCGGCTTTCGACAATTCACCGATGATATAAAGCACGTTACCCCGCTGATGACGGACAATATCTGATGCGGTGATCATTCCCAGCGGTTTACGGCTGTTCCGGTCCACCACCGGCAGGTGATGGATATTACGCTCACTCATCAGTGCCATGGCATCGAACATGGTGCGGTACTGATGAATCATGGCCGGCGTGGCTGTCATAATGTCAGCGACAGACAGAGAAATATCAGCGCCTTTTGCCACCACACGGTTGCGGAGATCTCTGTCGGTTACGATACCCACCAGCTTTTCATCACGGGTGATCAGCAAAGAAGACACTTTGTTTTCCGACATGATTTGCGCGGCCTGCTGAATACTGACAGATTCTGCCGCCTGAACAGGCTCATGTTCAATGACCTCATGCAGTGCCTTGTAGAGCCACATGGAGTTAGATTCTACGACAGCCTGATTTTGCAATGCGCCGGTACGGGTACCGTGAAAGAAATCAGCAATCGCAGGGAAACTCAGGGCACGGTGAAACGCAGCAGCGGTGAAACAATACACCAGCCCGGGTTTATCGACTTTTACCGACAAGGGGTAATCTATGTTATCCAGCAATTTGGGATAACCGAAATAGTCTCCCTCGCTGAGGTGACGTTCACTCTGCTCTGCGTCTTTCACCGAAAACTGACCATTCTGGATCAGAAACAACCGCCCTTCATTTTCTTTCAGCAACGTCTCTGTATTGTCAGCAGTGAGGTAAATCAGGCTGGCTTGTTTCGCCAGATGAATCATCTCTTCTTCATTCAACTGATCAAAAGGTGCAGAGGTTTTCAGAAAGTCTGTGACTTGTTGTGGCACAACGCTCATTGTTTAATCCTCAAAAAGAATAAAGCTCACCGCTGAGGGTGAGCTTTACAGTTTCTGTCGTCAGTAGTTAAGTGCAACAGGTTTTAGTGCGCTGACGCTTCACCTGCACCTTTTGGATAACGGATATCCTCTACCATTTGCTGGATTTCTTCAGGCGCTTCACCGGTCATCTTGAAGACAACGAAGGCAACCACGAAGTTAACAATCATACCCAGCGTACCAATCCCTTCAGGTGAGATACCGAACCACCAGTTATCAGCCGTATTCGCTGCGGGGTTCACAAACTTGAAGTAGATGATATAAGCCGCAGTGAACGCAATTCCCGCTACCATACCAGAGATTGCCCCTGCACCATTCATGCGCTTGCTGAAGATACCCATGATAATAGCAGGGAAGAAACTGGAGGCAGCAAGGCCGAAGGCAAAGGCGACCACCTGTGCTACGAAGCCCGGCGGATTAATACCGAAGTAACCTGCAATTGCAATCGCCACACCGGCAGCCAGACGGGCATAGAACAGCTCAGCCTTATCGGTAATATTCGGTGCAAAGTTACGTTTCAACAGGTCGTGGGACACTGAAGTGGAAATTACCAGCAACAGACCCGCAGAGGTAGACAGCGCCGCAGCTACCCCACCAGCAGCAACCAGAGCGATAACCCATGCCGGCAGATTCGCAATTTCAGGATTAGCCAGTACCATGATGTCACGGTCAACATTCACTTCGTTCTTGCTGGCCGGATCATCAATGCTACCCGCTGCATAGAACATTTTGCCGTCACCGTTTTTATCTTTAAAGGTGATCAGGCCGGTTTTTTCCCAGTTCTTAATCCACGCCGGAGCCTCAGCATAATCAGTACCCGCCATATCAGGGCCGTTAATGGTTTCAATCATGTTTACACGACCGAAGGAAGCCAGTGCCGGCGCAGTGGTATACAGGATGGCGATGAACAGCAGCGCCCAGCCAGCGGATTTACGGGCATCACGTACTTTAGGTACGGTGAAGAAACGAACGATAACGTGTGGCAGACCGGCTGTACCTACCATCAGGGCGAAGGTGATAAAGAACACATCAATGGTACTCTTAGTGCCGCTGGTATACTCATTAAAGCCCAGTTCCACCGAGAGACTATCGAGTTTCTCCAGCATATACATCCCCGACCCGTCGGCCAGTGTGGCGCCAAATGCAGTTTGTGGCAGGATATGACCGGTAACCATCATGGAGATGAACACACAAGGTACAAGGTAAGCGAAAATCAGAACGCAGTACTGAGCAACCTGTGTATAGGTAATGCCTTTCATTCCACCCAGTACGGTGTAGAAGAATACGATTGCCATACCAATAACCACACCGGTTACGATATCTACTTCGAGGAAGCGGCTGAATACCACACCCACACCGCGCATCTGCCCTGCTACATAAGTAAAGCAAACGAAAATGGCACAGAATACCGCCACGGTTCGGGCAGTCTGCGAGTAGTAGCGGTCACCGATGAAATCCGGTACAGTGAACTTACCGAATTTACGCAGGTAAGGTGCTAAACAAAGTGCCAGCAGTACGTATCCACCGGTCCAGCCCATCAGGTAAACGGCACCGTCGTATCCCATAAAGGAAATCAAACCGGCCATGGAAATGAATGAGGCAGCAGACATCCAGTCAGCGGCTGTCGCCATACCATTCATGACAGGGGGTACACCACCACCTGCTACGTAAAAGTCGTTAGTTGAACCGGCACGGGCCCAAATCGCAATGGCGATATACAGGGCGAAAGATGCGCCGACGATGATAAAGGTCAGTAATTGAACATCCATGGGCCTACTCCTCGTCTACGCCGTATTTTTTATCCAGTGCATTCATCTTTGCCATATAAACAAAAATAAGTACTACGAATACATAAATGGAACCTTGTTGTGCAAACCAGAAGCCCAGTTTGAATCCAAAGAATTGGATCTGGTTAAGTGCATCGGCAAAAATGATGCCTGCGCCAAATGACACAACAAACCAAATCACCAACAATTTGGCGAGGAGGGAGAGATTCTCCTTCCAGTACGCCTGCTTGTCGTCTTCATTTCTAAATGCCATCTTTCCGTCCTCATGTCAGGTTAAGTGGATGTTTTATTTTTACATTTATCTAACGACCGGATTTTTGTGTGGCCTCAGTAATCTTTTTTCTGTTTACTTTTGTCAAAAACCACGCAAAAACCCTGTCGCGCCTCGCTTTTTCTATACTCTAGTCGCGGCTTGGCTTTCGAGGAATGAGACCATGGTCGTAGGTAGGAGGATTATAGAATGAGTATAATACATACAGACATGTTAAAAGGATGTATATAAGCCATGACATTCGCCTGGGTTTCACTTGCACTGGTTTATCTGTTTTTTCTTTTTTATATTGCCAGTTGGGGAGACAAGAACTCACCCACCGCACGCTGGCTGACTTCCCATCCCGCTATCTATTCCCTTGCACTGGCCATTTACTGCACCGCCTGGACGTTCTTTGGTGCGGTCGGATCTGCCAGTCGTGACACCTGGATATATCTGCCTATTCTTTTAGGGCCAGTACTGGTTTACGTGCTGGGCTATAAGTTTATTTATAAAATGACGCTGGTCAGTAAAAAGCAGCACATCAATACCATTGCCGACTTTATTGCCTCGCGCTATGGCAAACGTCAGGGTGTGGCGCTGTTGGTAACACTTATTGCACTGCTGGCGACCATTCCTTATATCGCACTGCAACTTAAGGCCATCGGTTCAACATTTCAGCTACTGACGCAGCAACCGAACAGCCACTTCATCATTATTGTGGCGACCCTGTTTATCGCGATCTTTGCGATTTATTTCGGCACAAAACAAACCGATGTCACAGAGTACCGCCGGGGGTTGATGCTGGCCATTTCGTTCGAATCCAGTATTAAACTGACCGCGCTGGTGCTGGTGGCCATTGTGGGTTACAGCGCCTGGCAAGCCACTGATAATCCTGAGCAGTTCAATACCTTTTTCAGCGACGAAGCCCTGTCGCAGTTCGGCTCTTACTCCTTTATATCCCAGACAATCATGGCCGCCGCGGCGGTAGTGTGCCTGCCAAGACAGTTTCACGTGGCAATTATAGATAACCTGAGCCTGGGGCACCTGAAAACAGCACGCTGGCTTTTTCCCCTGTATCTGGGGATCACCGCCGCAGTCATTCCGGTCATCGCCATTGCCGGTAAAGCCATATTTGCAGGGCAGAATGTGGAGCCCGATACCTATGTACTGAGCATGGCAATTTACTCGGAGTCAGCGCTGTTGCAGATCATTGTCTTTATTGGCGGGCTGTCGGCCGCCACCGCCATGATCATTGTTGCCACACTAACCTTAAGTACCATGCTGACAAACGACGTGATCCTGCCGCGGGTTCTGCTAACCAAACACAGTAATCCGGGCAACAAAGATTATGGCCGGCGCATCAGGCTGATCCGGCGTATTGTCATTGGCCTTATTCTGTTGCTGGCTTTTCTGTACCACCAGCAAATGACCAACAGCCGTTCACTGCACTCCATCGGTCTGATAGCCTTTTCACTGGTTATCCAGCTCATTCCTGCCATTGTTGGCGGGCTTTACTGGAAACGTGCTCATGCTCATGGTGTGTATGCCGGTCTGGTTGCCGGACTTGTTACCTGGGTGCTGTGGCTGGTGCTGCCGCTGGTGAATGACAGCGCGACCACATTGCAGCAAAACGAACAAATCAGCCAGGGGGCACTAATCAGCCTTGCTGCAAATTTTGCTGCCTACATCGGCTTCTCGCTCTTTGCCCCGGCAAGATTAGTTGACCGGATCCAGGCAGAAGCTTTCGTTTCTCCGGCAGATAACAGAACGGCATCGAACCGCCGGCACAACACCCATGTGACAATTGCTGACCTCATTACTCTGTTGTCCACGTTTATGGGCAGCGGCCGCTGTGAGCAACTGGTGGAAGAATATCAGCAACTGAATCACTGCAAAATTAACCGTGACGAAACGCCCGATGAATCTTTTATGGCCTTTTCCGAACGGGCATTGGGCGGTGTAATCGGTGCATCCAGTGCTAAAGCGTTAATCGACTCCATCCTGAAAGGAAAGAAGCTGGATTTCACCGAAATCATTAACTTCTTCGACGATACGACTCAGGCAATGCAGTTCAACATGACTGCCCTGCTCACTTCGCTGGAGAATATGGACCAGGGGATTAGTGTGATAGACAAGCACCTGAACCTGGTTGCCTGGAATAAACGCTATACCGCGTTATATAACTATCCTGACGGCATGCTGGCAGTGGGTACGCCGATTGAAAAGCTGGTGCGGTATAACGCCGAAAAAGGTGAGTTCGGTGCCGGTGATGTGGAAATTCAGATAGAAAAACGGCTGGAACATTTACGCTCCGGTACGCCTCACCGGTTTACCCGCCAGCGCAGTGATGGCCGTGTGATTGAAATGGTCGGCAACCCGTTACCCGGAGGCGGCTTTGTAACCAGTTTCAATGACATCACCGGTCACATAGAAATTCAGCAGGCGCTGGAAGAGTCGAACATCAACCTGGAAGCCAGAATTAAAAAGCGTACGGAAGAAGTGCACTCCATCAATGCCGAATTGAGACTGGAAATAGAGCGCCGCTCTGAAGCAGAAAAAGAACTTATCCGCGCAAGAAAAGCGGCAGAAGATGCTAACGCCAGCAAAACCCGTTTTCTGGCGCTGGCCAGTCATGATGTTTTGCAGCCACTTAATGCGGCGAAGCTTTATGTGACCGCGCTGGAAGAAGCTGAACTTTCTGCACCGGTGAAAGATATCGTTACGAAGCTGAATCATTCTGTCACCTCCAGTGAAGCGCTTATCGGCACCCTGCTCGACATATCCCGTCTGGATCAGGGGGAGCTGAAACCTTCTGTGGAAGCTGTACACCTGCCTGCCTTGTTGTCGCAGTTGACTGACGAAATGGGTATGCGGGCCAGGGAAAAAGGTCTCCAGTTACGGGCCAGGATCCGGGACTGCTGGGTACTCGGCGACAAAACCTTCTTGTACCGTATTGTGCAAAACTTGCTGTCAAATGCAGTGAAGTATACAGAATCCGGTAAGGTACTGCTCACCGTGCGCCCCAGGGGTGATCGTGTGCTTATTGAAGTCAGGGACACGGGTATCGGTATCTCGTCTGAGCAACAGGGCATGATTTTCAGTGACTTTTACCGTACCCACGAATCCGCAGAACACGGTGTTGGCCTGGGTCTGGGGGTAGTCCGCAGACTCAGTCAGCAGATGCAAAGCAAGATACAGGTGTCCTCTGTGCCTGGCAAAGGCAGTTGTTTCACCCTGACCATGGGCCGTGCGTCGCCCCGCCGTCAGACTGATCCCGCCAAACTGAGCCGCTCTTCAACCTTCAGAGGGGTCCGTGTTTTGTGCGTGGATGATCAGCAGGAGAACCTGGATGCGCTTCAAACCTTACTGGAAAAATGGGGAGTGACAGTCGTGCTGGCGAATAACTGGGACGACGCAATACGTCAGGCAGATATATTCTCGCCGCAAATTCTGTTAATGGATTATCAGTTAGGGCCGGGCCAGAACGGGCTTGATTTGATTGAGGCTATCCGCCGGCATCTGGATATTGTCGTGCCGGCATCACTGGTAACGGCTAATCATGAAGAAAGTCTGATTGCACAGTGTAAAGAACAGGGCGTGAACTACCTCACCAAGCCTTTAAAACCAGCCAAACTGAGAGCGTTATTACAAAGTTTGACGCGGCATATAAAAGATAGCCGCAGAGAGCCACGGCAGCAGTAGATTGCCGGCTGGCTCCGGAGAAGAAATTTACGCTTTGGGCGGGGTTTGCCCCTCGCCCTGAACGGGTGAAGTGGCCGGAACAGGCTGTACCGGCGTCTGGCTGTCTGCTGATTGCACGTTCGTACCGTTAGCGGCAGTGACCTTACCCAATGTTCCCCAGCGCCCCTTCGGATTAACCAGAACAGGCCGGGTAAGGATCAGGTTATTCGGATACAGCACCGTTTCGCGATCCTGCGTGACCAGACGGGTGTTGAACAAATTGATGTCGGCTATGTAACCTTCAATGAAGTTGTCGCCATCGAGAATACGCACATAGTTCCCCCGCCGGTATGTCACATTCGTCAGCAGAATAAAGTATGCGGTAACGTTACTGATCAGCGACCAGTTCGCGAACAGGGCGACACCCAGTAAGGTAAGAATTGACGTAGACAGCACCAGCAGGCCGGAAATATCCACACCCCAGGCAATCAGTATTAACGCCAGAGTGACGGTGGCACTTAAAATTCTGGCAGTAAACAACCCTTTCAGCGCACTGGAAGATTTGAGTTTACTCTTTTCTACATTCTTTTCGAGACGGGGGATGGCAAAACGGGTCATCAGCAAATAAAGCAACAGCATGACCGCTGTCCAAATCACGTTGGTCTGGTAAGCTTCCAGCCAGCGCGTCACTTGTTCCAACCACTGCATGGTAAGTTCCTGAACAGATGTTAATTGTCGCGTTTTCGCGGGCGCAAAAACCGGAAAAAAGTAAACCGGACACCCCCTGACCGGGTACCCTATACTGAGTTATCGACACGACAAAAAATGAAAATGACAAAGAGGCAAAATTATATCACCTCTTATGTCCGGTTCGTATTATATTATCAACTAAAGCTTTGGTCTGTCTGTGTTTTCATCCGCACCTGTTCGCCGGATGCAGCAGCCCTTATTCTACCATTACAGGTGTAATAAAAATTATGCGTATCGCAATTCTGTCCCGCAATCCTAAACTTTACTCCACCCGCCGGCTACTGGAAGCAGGCAGAGAGAAAGGCCATGAAGTCGATATTATCGACACCATGCACTGCTACATGGATATTACCAGTGCCAGGCCTTCAGTAAGGTACAAAGGTAAGCGGTTGCCGTTCTATGACGCGGTAATACCCCGTATCGGTGCATCCGTCAGTTTCTACGGCACCTCTGTTGTCCGTCAGTTCGAAATGATGGGGACTTACAGTATTAACGAATCGGTTGCTATCAGCCGTTCGCGGGACAAATTACGTTCATTGCAGCTGCTATCCCGTAAAGGCATTGGTTTGCCACGTACAGGCTTCGCCCATCATCCGGATAACATTGAAGATCTGATTAAAAACGTAGGTGGCGCACCGGTGGTGATTAAACTACTGGAAGGTACTCAGGGTATTGGCGTGGTACTGGGGGAAACCCAGAAAGCCGCAGAGTCAATCATTGAGGCCTTTATGGGTTTGAATGCCAGCATTCTGATCCAGGAATACATCAAAGAAGCCGGTGGCTCTGATATCCGTTGTTTCGTTGTCGGTGATAAAGTGGTTGCGGCCATGAAACGCCAGGCGGCGCCCGGTGAATTCCGCTCTAACCTGCACCGGGGCGGCTCAGCCAGTCTGGTGCGCTTGTCACCGGAAGAAAGAAAAACGGCTATTGCAGCGGCAAAGACCATGGGTCTGAATTGCTGTGGTGTAGATATTCTCCGCTCTAACCATGGACCGGTGGTGATGGAAGTAAACTCGTCACCGGGTCTGGAAGGTATTGAAGCAGCCACCAAAAAAGATGTGGCGGGCATGATTATCGACTTTATTGCCAAATCAGCAAAACCGGGCAACACCCGTACACGAGGTAAAGGTTAATGACAGAAAAAGCACTGGAAATTGGTGGTCAGCGTATTCTGCCCAGCGAAAGCAAAAAGATTGAGCTTGAAATGCCGCCGCTTTATACCGCTACCAACATGAGTATTCCGGTCTATGTAAAACGTGGTAAACGACCCGGCCCGACTATGTTCGTGTCGGCGGCTATCCACGGTGATGAACTGAATGGCATTGAAATTGTAGGCCGTCTTATTCATTCCAAAGCTATTGAAAGGCTTCGCGGAACACTTATCGCTGTTCCTATGGTGAATGTGTACGGTGTACTGAACCAGTCACGTTACCTGCCTGACCGCAGAGATCTGAACCGCAGCTTTCCCGGCAGCAAAAAAGGCTCTCTGGCAGGCCGTCTGGCGAACCTCTTTTTTAAAGAAGTGGTGAGTAAGTGTGATATCGGCATCGACCTGCATACCGGTGCCATACACCGCAGTAATCTGCCGCAGATCCGCGCGAATCTGGATGATCCGGAAGTGCTGGGGATGGCGAAAGCATTTGGTGTACCGGTATTACTGAACGCAGATTTGAGAGATGGCAGTCTGCGTCAGGCCGCCAGCGAAGATGGCGTAAAAATACTGTTGTACGAGGCTGGCCAGGCACTGCGTTATGACGAGTTTTCTATCCGCGCCGGCGTAAGAGGCATTATTAACACCATGCGCCACGTGGGCATGCTGAACAAGAGTCGCAGTAAAGGTCACGACATTAAGCGCTTTATTGCCAGAGAAAGTGGCTGGGTGCGGGCACCGGAAAGTGGTCTGGTGAATCATATCGCCCAGTTAGGTGACCATATTGTTAAAGGTGACAAGCTGGCGACGATTTCCAATCCTTTCGGTGAGGTACTGGAAATTATGTACAGTCCTATGGATGGTGTAATTGTAGGTAAGCAGAATATTCCGCTGGCGCAGGAAGGCGAAGCGATTTATCACATCGGCTACTTCAAACAACCGGACACGGTGGCTGAACACGTAGAATTGCTACAGGATAACCTGGTAACAACCGAACAATCCCAACCATAGGTTGACTACCTTTGTTAGAGGAACACTGATGCAAGAGCAACAAAAACGCTTGATAGGTGCACTGGAATATTGTGATTTACCCGAGCTGACCATTAACGACCTGACAATCCGGGTCGATACGGGGGCGGCAACGTCGTCATTACATGTCGATAATATCGACGAGTTCGACCGTGACGGCGATTTATGGGTGAGTTTCGATATTCATCCTGACATTCACAATGTAGACAGCATTGTGCGCCGTGAGGCGAAAGTCGTCGCCCGCAAAAAGGTGAAAAGCTCCACGGCAACTCTGGAGCGCAGATATGTTATCGACACGGAAGTGGTGATGTCCGGTGAAGCCTGGCGGATCCAGTTAACACTCACCGACCGGCGTGAAATGACTTATCTTATGTTGTTTGGCAGAGAAGCCATGAACGGGCGCTTTATTGTAGACCCGGAACATGAGTTTATTCTGACGGAAAAACGTCCCGCCGGATAATTATTTCGGCGGCTCGAGCTCAAGCTGGGAGGCAATCAGTACCGCCTGTGTACGGTTGTTAATACCCAGCTTCTTAAAGATAGCGGTAACGTGTGCTTTCACCGTTGCCTCTGCGATATCCAGGTTATAGCCAATTTGCTTATTCAGCAAACCATCCCGCATGTAACACAGCACTTTGTACTGAGAAGGTGTTAACGACGCCACTTTATCTGCCAGTTCGGAAAACGCTTCGTCGACCTCTTCAATCTTTTCACTCACCGATTCCGGTAACCAGATATCACCGTCAAGAATAGACTGCACAGCATTAGCGATATCGCCGGAACTGGCTGTTTTCGGAATGAATCCCAGCGCACCCACGCCGACAATTTTAGAGATAATGGCAGCGTCCTCTGTACCGGACACAACGGCTACAGGAAGCTCGGGATAAAGCTTACGGATGTGCACCAGACCAAACATGTCATGGCTGCCGGGCATATGTAAATCGAGAAGAAGCAGGTCGATATCTTCTTTTTCGAGGATATCGACCGTGGTAGTCAGATCGCCGGCTTCCCGTAGAATGAGATCCGGCAGGGTTAACGATAACGCTCCCCGCAGTGCATCCCGGTACAGCGGATGGTCATCAGCAATCAGCAGCGTTATCATTCTTTTCCCTTATTTGTTTAAGCGCTCCTCGATGAGTGTATCAACAACGGAAGGATCCGCCAACGTTGAGGTATCACCAAGTTGCTCATGCTCGTTAGCGGCAATCTTACGCAGAATGCGGCGCATAATCTTACCTGAGCGAGTTTTAGGCAGTCCGCGGGACCACTGAATCATATCCGGTGTGGCAATCGGGCTCAGTTCCTGACGTACCCACGCACGCAGTTCTTTCGTCAGCGCCTCGTCCGGCTCAATACCTTCGTTAGGGGTAACGTACACATAGATACCCTGCCCTTTGATATCGTGGGGATATCCCACCACCGCAGCTTCAGCCACTTTAGGGTGAGCCACCAGCGCACTTTCAATTTCAGCAGTACCTAAGCGGTGACCGGAAACGTTCAGTACATCGTCCACGCGACCAGTGATCCAGTAGTATCCGTCTTCATCACGACGGGCACCGTCACCGGTAAAGTACACGCCTTTGTAGGCACTGAAGTAAGTCTGGATAAAGCGCTCATGGTCACCGTAAACAGTACGGGCCTGGCTCGGCCAGCTGTCTTTAATCACCAGGTTACCTTCAGCGGCACCTTCCAGATCATTACCGTCTGCATCAAACAGCGCAGGCTGGATGCCAAAGAACGGACGGGAAGCCGAACCCGGCTTAAGTGGCGTCGCACCCGGCAGCGGAGTAATCATCATGCCGCCGGTTTCTGTTTGCCACCAGGTATCCATAATGGGACAACGGCTCTGACCAATCACGCGGTAATACCATTCCCATGCTTCCGGGTTAATTGGCTCACCCACAGACCCTAACAGACGCAGAGAAGACAAATCGCAACCTTCCACCGGCGCTTCACCATGGGCCATCAGGGCGCGGATTGCAGTAGGTGCTGTGTACAGGCTGTTCACCTTGTACTTTTCTACTACCTGAGCAATACGGCGTACGTCAGGGTAAGTAGGCACACCTTCAAAGAATACCTGAGAAGCACCGTTGATCATCGGTCCGTAAACCATATAGCTGTGACCTGTGATCCAGCCCACATCCGCTGTACACCAGTAAATGTCATCTTCACGATAATCAAAGGCGTACTTAAAGGTCATAGATGAATACAGCAGGAAACCACCGGTAGTATGCACCACACCTTTTGGCGTGCCGGTTGAGCCTGATGTATACAGAATAAACAGCGGGTCTTCCGCGTTCATGACTTCCGGTTCGCACTGGGCTGAACAGTCTTCAGTAAGCTCGTCCCACACCACATCAACGTCGCTGTTGTAGTTAACATCGCCGCCGGTCAGCTTGTGTACAATGACATTAGTGATAGACGGGCACGCACCGTTAGCCAGCGCTTTATCTACATTCACTTTAAGAGGGACAGAACGGCCTGCACGGCGGCCTTCATCACAAGTAATAACAACTTTAGCTTTACTGTCGTTAATACGGTCAGCGATTGCATTAGGCGAGAATCCGCCGAAGATAACAGAATGCACCGCACCGATACGGGCACATGCCAGCATGGCATAAGCAGCCTGCGGTACCATAGGCATGTATACCGCAACGCGGTCGCCTTTACCGACACCCAGCTTTTTCAGGCCGTTTGCCAGTTTACATACTTCGTAATGCAGTTCCTGATAAGTGATTTCCTGGCTGTCTTCAGGGGAATCACCTTCCCAGAACAACGCCGTTTTCTTTGCATTCTTCGCCAGATGGCGGTCGATGCAGTTGTAGCTGGCGTTGATTTCGCCGTCTTCGAACCACTTGATTGAAACGTTATCTGCGCCAAATACCGTATTCTTGGTTTTAGTTGGTTTCTTGTACCATTCTAACGTTGAAGCGTACTCTGCCCAGAAGCCTTCCGGGTCTTCTACAGAGCGCTTATACATCTGATCATACTGCTCTTGCGTCAAATGCGTGTTTTCCAGAATGTTGTCCGGTACAGGATACGTCTTGCTGGCAGTCATGGATAATGCCTCCGATGTCATGTTAATCCAGTAATAATTGTCTGTTAAACAGGGTAGCCATTCTAAGGTAAAGCAAAATGAGACTTTGGTCTTAGCGATTTTGCTCTTTTAAGACAAAAAGATACAACCTTAGTCTCATAGACCAACAGCCAGTTTTTTAATTCAGAGGAATACATCCTCTTTTGAAAAAATAACGAAAAAGTCACAATTATCTTACCTTTAACCTGACTGCGTAAAAGAAGATAATCCGGATAAATTGCTTAACAGACCCGATGAACAAAAGCTGAAAGTATTCAGATAAACCGTGCCACCCTCACCGGCTATTTGCGCAACTGATAGTGAATATCACGCAGACAGCAGGCGGGGTGGCAGGATGCCGCTAAATTTGCCTCAGAACTTAAAGATCACACCAGCACGTGCAACCACGGTTGTGAAGCTTTCAAAGTCAGAACCATACTCAGTATCGAAGTGAGTTAACTGAGCAAAAGTGGTTAAGCCTTCGGTAGCCTGATAGCCATAGTTAATATAGGCAGTCGTATTTTCGTTCAGGCTGGTTGCAGACAGGCGATCACGGTCACCGGAGTCTACCGACGCACTACCGTAACCTACTTTCACGTTATGCCCTGCTGCCGGCGTCCAGCTTGCGTACATCATATAGCCACTCTCTGAGAAGCTTTCGCTGACCACACCGCCACTTAATGTCACTGCCGGCGCTACACCCAACGCATTCTGGTTGTTCAGTGCTTCACCGGTGTAGTATTCACCATTCAGGCTGACCGCTCCGAAGTTCAGTGTTGTGTACACTTTAAAGAGGTTGCCATCCTGGTTACTGCCTTCAACATAGCCCGGCTCATCTTCAAACTCCAGTTCGGCTACGTGTGCCGCAAAACCGATGACGTGGCCGGATATTTTGTAGTTAGCATCTACAGCGAAGCCCGGCATACCACCCAGCTCATTATTATTCACACCGCTGCTACTCAGGTTACGGCCCTTACCGGTGATTGCGCCGGTCAGGGTTAAGTTATCAACTTTGTAAGTTGCACCCGCTTCCATGGCGAGGAAGCCGGAATTACCTGCACGGTAACCATTACCAACCCAGTTGTAGCTGCCGCTGGATTTGATCCCTGATGCAGTAGACCATTTCTGGCCGGCAAACAGCGTCAGATTATCGCTGTAATCGTAATAAAGCGTTGCCAGACGAAGTCTTGGCTCCTGCGCCTGCAATGCGGTTTGGTTAGTAAAGCCGTCTTCACCATCAATGAAATCCAGCTCAAGTACTCCGCGAATTTTATCGTGCTTCATATTCAGGGAGAAACGGGACTGAGAAGCCTGGAAAGAAGTAGACTGGGATTCCAGATAATTCGTTTCTTGCGCAGTTGCAGGGGCACCGCCGAAAATATCCGTTCTCAGTGCATGTGTTGGTGCAACATGACTGTAAGTACTTCCGTAACTGCCGACACCCTGACTGGATGTCACGACTTCCGTTTTGATCATGCCTTTGAAGCTGAAATCATAAGCGTAGACAGGGCTACCCGCCAGGATAAGTGCGCACGAGGCTGCAATGCGTGTATACATGTGTTTTCTCCCGATTCATTTTTAAAATCAGATTTGGTTTTTAAATGGTGTTCTTTTTTCTTATTGAGGATAAAGCGAAGGGACGAACAGGTACGTCACCCTCAACCTTCTAACGAAAAATTAACATTAACAAAACAATTTCATTGTGAGACAAATTACAGCGGATTACCCTATAAATCGTGAATGTTGCGACCAAAGTCTTACGATTCAGGGAGGATACGAACCTTACCCGGCTCATTTGTTGTTTTTGCTGTGACTTAATAAAATCAGTCACTTAATTATTGTTGATGAACCCGGATTCTGCGAGCTTTTTGCGGTGTAATCTGCATTTTCCGGCGGGGATGACAGGGCCGCTTCAGCTTGATGTGAAGCGGCGGAATGTAAATCACTGTGAAATGAAAATCACAGACAGCGGCATAACAAAGAACAATCCGGCAATATAAGCAGCACCGTAAATTTTACGTTCTGCTGCCAGGCTGGCCAGTGATGATGACAGACTGAGAGGAATGTTGCGCAAAACGGGCAGGCCAAATATCAGCAGCACTGAAAAGATATTAAATAACAGATGCACCAGCGCAATCTGCATGGCAACCCCCCCCATCGGACCGGTCACCGCCAGCGCAGCGATAAGCGCAGTAATACAGGTTCCGATATTTGCACCCAGTGTGAACGGATAAATATCACGGGCTTTCAGAATGCCACTACCCACCAGCGGAACCATCAGTGACGTGGTGGTAGACGATGACTGGACCAGCACTGTCATTACGGCCCCTGAAGTAATGCCTGATACCGGCCCTTTGCCGATACTGGTGTGCAGAATATCTTTCGCCCTGCCTACCATAAGCACTTTCATGACTTTTCCCATCAGTGTGATTGATGCCACGATCAGCACAACACCCAGCAGAATTTTAACGACTCCGGGATACACAGACGGCAGGAACATCAGGCCCTCTGTGACCCAGTGTACAACCGGCTCAGTAACCGCCTTCACCGGATTCACACCGGACATTGCCACACTGTTGTCCATCTGCAGCAGCGAAACAAGATACTGACTGCTTTTTTCTAATATCCCTGTCGCCATTTCCAGCGGCAGGAAAATCATCACCGACATAACATTAAAGAAATCATGAATTGTCGCGGCATGGAATGCCCGTCTGAACTCATCTTTGCGGGCTACGTGTCCCAGGCTCACTATGGTGTTGGTAATACTGGTACCGATATTCGCTCCCATTATCATCGGCACAGCAATAGGTACGGGCAACCCGCCTGCAACCATGGCAACTATGATGGAGGTCACCGTGCTGGATGACTGAATGAGGGCGGTACTGACCATGCCGATGATCAGGCCCATCACCGGATTTGAGGCAAATTCGAATAAACCCCGCGCATGGTCAGCCGTGGCAAACTTAAAGCCACTGCCAATCATCGATACTGCCAGCAGCATCAGATAAACCAGGGCAAGGAGTACAAACCAGTTTTTTATTGAATGACGTGGCGTTCCTGCCGCAACCGTCGGTTCCATGTTGGTATGGGATAGCGTCATAATAAAGCATACACTCACTTATGTTCAGATAAGCAAGTGTATGGCGGATTTATGACAGCGAAATGAACGCGGCAGTCATGCCTCAGAAAGGAACAGGGTACGCTCTGTAAACGTCTTCGATTTGGCGCAGTACGGCAGAATCCAGCGTTAAATTAAACGCATCAATGTTCTCTGCCAGTTGCGCTTCAGTGGTGGCTCCGATGATAGTTGCAGTGACTCCCGGTACCTGCTGACACCAGGCCAGCGCCAGTTGCGAAGGTGTAATCCCTGCACGGGAAGCAATTTCCACATAACGTCGTGTTGCATCGTGGGCCGGCTGCTTATCACGGAACAGACCCTGACGTTGAACATACGTCCAGCGGGATCCTTTCGGTCTCGCATCGTCCAGATACTTACCGGCCAGCATTCCCGTTGCTAATGGTGACCATGGCAAATAAGCAATATCTTCCAGGTGGCACATTTCAATCAGGTAGGGTAAATCCTTTCCGTGCAGCAGGCTGAACTCGTTCTGAATGGATACCGGTTTCGGTATACCCATTTCATCACATAAACGCAAGAAAGTATGAATGCCCCAGGGTGTGTCGTCAGACAGTCCCCAGTGACGGATTTTACCGGCATCGATGGCGGTTTTCAGACCGCTGAGGATATTGCGCATTCCTTCAGTTTCTTTTTCTTTATCGAAGGTGGTGGGATCCACTTTGCCTGGCCAGTGTTTACCGAAATGCGGCGAGTTACGGTTCGGCCAGTGCAACTGGTACACATCAATGTAGCTGGTCTGCAAACGCTTCAGCGAGCCTTCAATGGCTATGCCAATATTCTCAGCGTTGATAATATCGCCGTTACGAATCCAGCTGATACCACTGCCTGCGATTTTAGTCATGATAATGAGCTCTTCACGCTGGCTCTGATTGCGACTCAGCCAGTCGCCCAGTTGACGCTCCGTATCACCGGATGTCGGCTCGTTCGGCGGTATCGGGTACATCTCAGCGGTATCAATGAAGTTTACGCCCCTGGACAGTGCCAGAGCCATTTGCCCGTCAGTATCCTGCTGGGTATTCTGAATGCCCCAGGTCATCGTACCCAGGCACACTTCAGAGACTGACAGCCCGCTGCTGCCCAACGTTGTATATTTCATATTGCAGTTAACCTGTTTCTCATTCATTTTTGGTGCGGCTGTCTGCCGCTTAGCCTCATTTCGCTACAGAATTCTGTTCCTGAAGCTGGGCTTCGGCTTTCGCCAGCTTTTTCTCGATATCCCTGCGGGATTCCACCATCTCGTTTGCCAGCTCAGCCAGAGACTTAAATTCCGCAAACCCGAGCTGCCGGGTATCAATTTTCTGATATTGCCTTTTACAACGGTAAAAGAACATGACGAAATTAGCAAAAGCACGGTGAAATGTGGCGAAGCTTTTGACCAGCAGTAAAATCAATGCGATGGATGTCACTGCCGCAATCGACAAACTGTACACCCTGACTTTATTTTGCTGATCGGTGATCAACGGCTGCAATGCGGTTTCCACACTTCGCAGCTTGTCTTCCACATCATGGGCCTGACGCCTGAAGGCTCCCTGCAGGCCATCATTATGGGTGACGCCCATTGTCGTAACCGCGTCAGCCAGTTGATTAAACACCCGGGTGTACTCTGCCGTCAGGGTTTGTGCCTGCCCGTCACTACTGATCACCGCCGCATGCTGCAACTTTTCAAGGGCCTGACGTACAGCCTGACGGTGAAAGCTTTCACGGGTCAGTAGATAATTGCGGGTAGCCAGTTGCAGGGCAACTTTCAGCTGATAAGCCTCACTACCATAGGCAAAGAATGGCACCCGAGACATGTCATCCTCTATGCCGGTGAGTTTGCCCTGAAAACCGGACTGGCGGGTTAATCCCAACTGACTTTGCAGAGTAACCACTTCACGGAACAGGCGCTGGTAATCATGCATGCTTTGCGCAAGTTCGCCGGTTTGCTCTACCGGCAACGCATAGTCGGCCAGCAACGGCGACAACCCGGCAAGATCATTATTAAACCGCTCGGAGCGCGCCGTGAACCGGTGATAGTAGTCCATCTGATGTCGCAGCAGGAAGTCCTTTTCGTGACGTCTTAATTGCAACAACTCCTGCTCCAGATGCAGCAATAAATTGTGTTGCTCATGCAAATGAAAGAGGCGCTTAGTGAATAAATGCTGATTTACCACCAGCAAACTCATTCCTGATACGCAGATCAGGGTCATCAGCATCAGGCGGGACTTAATGGAATCAAATCTCATGGCGAACACCATTTTTGTGGAAACATCTCAGGGTAACGCAGCTATGTGAAGGGATTGTTGCATCAGGCATTATCATCCACAGCTCGAAAAGCGCCGGCGATGATAACACTTCCGGTAAAAGATGCACCTGCTGATACTTGCAAAGGAAACATTATTGGCAGATCATCAGGTTTAACGGGTCACTAAAAACAAAAAAGGCCGCTTGCGCGACCTTTTTTTGGACTAGTGTGTAGTCATCAATTACTTGATGATTTTAGCTACAACACCAGCACCTACTGTACGACCACCTTCACGGATTGCGAAGCGCAGACCTTCTTCCATCGCGATTGGAGCGATCAGGTCAACGACGAATTTCAGGTTGTCACCAGGCATTACCATTTCTACGCCTTCTGGCAGCTCAACGGCACCAGTTACGTCAGTTGTACGGAAGTAGAACTGTGGACGGTAACCTTTGAAGAATGGAGTGTGACGACCGCCTTCATCTTTAGACAGTACGTATACTTCCGCTTCAAACTGAGTGTGAGGAGTGATTGAACCAGGCTTAGCCAGTACCTGACCACGCTCAACGTCATCACGCTTAGTACCACGCAGCAGAACACCAACGTTCTCACCTGCACGACCTTCGTCAAGCAGTTTACGGAACATTTCAACACCGGTACAAGTAGTTTTGGTTGTATCTCTGATACCAACGATTTCTACTTCTTCACCAACTTTGATGATACCTTGCTCAACACGACCAGTTACAACAGTACCACGGCCTGAGATTGAGAATACGTCTTCGATTGGCAGGATGAACGGCTTGTCGATAGCACGCTCTGGCTCTGGAATGTAAGAATCCAGTGCTTCACCCAGTTCGATGATTTTCTTTTCCCACTCTGCGTCGCCTTCAAGGGCTTTCAGAGCAGAACCTTTGATTACTGGCAGATCGTCACCCGGGAATTCGTATTCAGTCAGAAGTTCACGAACTTCCATCTCAACCAGTTCCAGCAGCTCTTCATCATCAACCATGTCACATTTGTTCATGAATACGATGATGTAAGGGATACCAACCTGACGACCCAGCAGGATGTGCTCACGAGTCTGTGGCATAGGACCATCAGTCGCAGCAACTACCAGGATACCGCCGTCCATCTGAGCAGCACCAGTGATCATGTTTTTAACGTAATCAGCGTGTCCCGGGCAGTCTACGTGCGCGTAGTGGCGGGTAGGCGTGTCATATTCTACGTGTGAAGTAGAGATGGTGATACCACGAGCTTTTTCTTCAGGCGCGTTATCGATTTGATCGAAAGCCTGAGCTGAACCGCCGTAAGTCTTAGACAGTACAGTAGTGATTGCTGCGGTCAGAGTGGTTTTACCGTGGTCAACGTGGCCGATTGTACCCACGTTTACGTGGGGTTTCGTACGTTCAAACTTTTCTTTTGCCATTTTTCTCGTTTCCTAAGTTAAAAGTCCGACCCAATACAGACCGGACCGAACCTTCATTAAGATTTAGTTTCTTGATTCGATAATCGCTTTTGCAACATTGCTAGGCGCTTCAGAGTAATTGAAGAACTCCATAGAGTATGACGCACGACCCTGCGTTTGTGAACGCAAGTCAGTCGCATACCCAAACATTTCTGAAAGCGGTACTTTCGCGCGAACAATCTTGATCCCGCCTACACCGTCTTCCATACCTTCGATCATGCCGCGACGACGATTCAGATCGCCTACAACATCACCCATCCAATCTTCTGGAGTTGTTACTTCAACTTTCATAGTGGGTTCGAGCAATACTGGATTTGCCTCAGCACAACCTTTCTTGAAACCCATAGAGCCGGCGATCTTAAACGCCATTTCAGAAGAGTCAACATCATGATATGAACCGTCGAACAGTGTAACCTTTACATCAAGTACAGGATACCCTGCCAGCACACCATTTTGCAGCTGCTCCTGAATTCCTTTGTCTACCGCAGGAATGAATTCTTTTGGTACAACACCGCCCACGATTTCGTTCACGAATTCGTAGCCTGCACCTTCTTCCTGTGGCTCGATACGTAGCCAGACGTGACCAAATTGTCCACGTCCGCCTGACTGACGGACAAACTTTCCTTCCGCTTCGACCTTGCTGCGAATAGTCTCACGATAAGCAACCTGTGGTTTACCTACGTTACATTCAACCTTAAATTCGCGCTTCATACGGTCGACAATAATATCGAGGTGCAGTTCACCCATACCGGAAATGATTGTTTGTCCGGTTTCGTCATCAGTATGTACTTTAAACGACGGGTCTTCTGCAGCCAGTTTACCCAGAGCAAGACCCATTTTTTCCTGGTCTGCCTGAGATTTTGGCTCTACGGCGATGGAGATTACCGGATCAGGGAATTCCATACGCTCAAGTGTAATAACATGATTCGGATCACACAAGGTGTCACCGGTGGTCACGTCTTTCAGTCCGATAGCTGCGGCAATGTCGCCGGCACGAACTTCTTTTAATTCTTCACGGTCTTTAGCGTGCATCTGCACGATACGACCAAAACGCTCACGTTTTTGCTTCACAGGGTTATAGACGGTATCGCCTGTGTTAACCACGCCGGAATAGCAACGGAAGAACGTGAGGGTACCGACGAACGGGTCTGTGGCAATTTTGAATGCCAGAGCAGAAAACGGTTCGCTGTCGTCAGCATGGCGCTCTGCTTCAGTTTCTTCGCCGTCGTCTAACACACCTTTAATAGAAGGAATGTCGACTGGTGCAGGCAAATACTCAATAACGGCATCCAGCACAGCCTGAACACCTTTGTTCTTAAATGCGCTACCACAGGTTGCCAGAACAATTTCGTTGTTCAGTACGCGGGTACGCAGACCCTGACGGATTTCCTCTTCGGTCAGCTCTTCGCCTTCCAGGTACTTTTCCATCAGCTCTTCGGAAGCCTCTGCAGCCGCTTCGATCATCTCTGTGCGGTATTTTTCTGCTTTAGCAACCAGTTCAGCCGGAATGTCTTCATAGGTAAAAGTCATACCCATGTCTTCTGCATTCCAGTTGATGGCTTTCATCTTGATTAAATCGATGACGCCACGGAATTCTTCCTCTGCACCAATATTCAGTTGAATCGGTACACAGGTCGCGCCCAAACGTTTGCGGATCTGACCCACAACACGTTCAAAATCGGCACCGGCACGGTCCATCTTATTGACGAAAACCATGCGCGGTACACGATATTTATCAGCCTGACGCCAGACTGTTTCTGATTGAGGCTCTACCCCGGAAGACCCACAAAATACAACCACCGCACCATCAAGAACACGCAGAGAACGTTCAACTTCAATGGTAAAGTCAACGTGTCCCGGCGTATCAATGATGTTGATACGGTGTTGATCGTACTGCTGCTGCATTCCAGACCAGAAGCACGTGGTAGCAGCAGAAGTGATCGTGATACCACGCTCCTGCTCCTGCTCCATCCAGTCCATGGTGGCTGCGCCATCATGCACTTCGCCGATTTTGTGTGATAACCCTGTATAGAACAGGACACGCTCAGTAGTGGTGGTTTTACCCGCATCTACGTGAGCGACAATACCAATATTACGATAACGTTCAATTGGGGTCTTACGAGGCATACGTCTCTCTCAGTTTAAACGTTGATTACCAACGGTAATGTGCGAACGCTTTGTTCGCTTCGGCCATACGGTGAACGTCTTCACGTTTCTTAACCGCAGAACCTTTGTTGTCTGCTGCATCTAACATCTCAGCTGCAAGGCGTTGTGCCATGGACTTTTCGCCACGTTTACGTGCCGCTTCTACCATCCAACGCATACCCAGCGCGTTACGACGAACAGGACGAACTTCTACAGGAACCTGGTAAGTAGAACCACCCACACGGCGTGATTTAACTTCCACTGTAGGACGGATGTTGTCCAGAGCGTCTTCGAACACGTCTAAGTGTGCTTTGCCGGTTTTTTCAGCAACAATATCAAGCGCACCGTAAACAATCTTTTCAGCAACTGATTTCTTGCCGTCGAGCATTACGACATTCATGAATTTAGCAAGCAGTTGTGAACCAAATTTTGGTTCTGGTAGGATTTTACGTTGACCTACGACTCTTCTTCTTGGCATTTTACAATTCTCCGTATGAATTCAGGGAAATCCCAAAACTCTGATTACTTCAGTTTGGCCTTACTAACGGAGAACCGTTAAGATTTAGGCCGCTTCGCACCGTACTTAGAACGGGCTTGACGACGATCGTTAACGCCTGCGCAGTCCAGAGTACCGCGAACAGTGTGATAACGAACACCTGGTAAGTCTTTAACACGACCACCACGGATAAGAACAACGCTGTGCTCTTGCAGGTTGTGGCCTTCACCACCGATGTACGAAGACACTTCGAAACCGTTAGTTAAACGTACACGACATACTTTACGCAGTGCAGAGTTTGGTTTCTTAGGCGTAGTGGTATATACACGAGTACATACACCACGACGTTGTGGGCAAGCTTGCAGTGCAGCTACGTTGCTTTTTGCAACTGGCTGACGACGTGGCTTACGCACTAACTGGTTAACTGTTGCCATTAACTAGCTCCTGTTAGTAAAAAATGAAAACCCGATCCATGGTCGGGTCTGTTAAACGGCTTATTGAATCTGAAGCTTGTTGTAAACGTGCTCTACATTTACCCGCCCGAAAACAAAAAAACCGCGGCCCTGTTTCAGTATGTCTTCGCTAAATTAAGCGGACTTACCAGAAATTGGGTCGCGGAATTCTAATGATCTCATAAGCCAGTGTCAAGGTGTACAAAGGATAACCAGGCGATTATTCACGTTTGCATACCCTGAATGCACTGAACGGCGAAATATCCACCGTTCAGTGACAAGTCTTACTCGTCTGATGCGTCTCCACCACTCACTTCAGCATTTAATGCTTCAGTCAGTGCCTGTTCTGCTTCAGCAGCAGATACAGACATCTCTTCAATGGCTTCAGCACGTTTCTGCATACGACGCTCGTGGTATGCGAAACCGGTACCGGCAGGGATCAGACGACCAACAATTACGTTTTCTTTCAGACCACGTAAATCGTCTTCTTTGCCCTGTACCGCAGCTTCTGTCAGTACGCGTGTTGTTTCCTGGAACGATGCTGCAGAGATGAATGACTCTGTAGACAGTGACGCCTTAGTAATACCCAGCAACTGTGTTTCATACAGTGCAGGCAGTTTACCGGCTTTTTCCATTTCACGGTTCGCGATCTTAACGTGAGCCACTTCAACCTGTTCGCCTTCCAGGAATTGAGTATCGCCGGCAGCAGTAATAATACACTTACGCAGCATCTGACGGATTACCACCTCGATGTGCTTATCGTTAATTTTTACACCCTGCAGACGGTAAACTTCCTGAACTTCGTTCACGATGTAGTTAGAAACCGCACTGATACCACGCAAACGCAGGATATCGTGTGGAGACTCAGGACCATCGGCCAGAACTTCACCGCGTTCTACAGATTCACCTTCGAACACGTTCAGCTGACGCCACTTAGGAATCATCTCTTCGTAAGCATCGGCACCGTCTTTCGGTGTGATAACCAGACGTTTCTTACCTTTGGTCTCTTTACCGAAACCAATGGTACCGGAGATTTCAGCCAGGATTGCAGGTTCTTTCGGCTTACGCGCTTCAAACAGGTCAGCAACCCGTGGCAGACCACCGGTGATGTCACGTGTCTTCGAGCTTTCCTGCGGGATACGTGCTAACACGTCACCGGCGTGAGCCAGTTTGCCATCCGCCGCTTCGATAGTGGTGAAGCTAGGCAGACGAATTTCCTGCAGACCAGTCTCATCGCTTTCCAGGATCAGCTTAGGCTCTTTAGCGTTAACTTTAGCCAGGTCTTTAACCACAACACGGGTCAGACCGGTCAGCTCATCCTGCTGCATTTCGGTGTTGGAGTCGTCGATATCGGCAAACGAGATCTTAGACGGACGCTCAACCACGATTGGGTGACTATGCGGATCCCAGTTTGCTACCACTTCACCGGCTTTAACTGCTGCACCATCATCTACAGACAGAATTGCACCGTAAGGCACTTTATAGCGCTCTTTCTCACGGCCGAAGCTGTCGATAACTGTCAGTTCGGTAGAACGTGAAACGATAACCACTTTGTCGTCCTGGTTGCGAACGAACTTAGCGTTATGCATCTTCAGGCTACCTTCAGTCTTAACCTGAACGCTGCTTTCTGCTGACGCTCTTGATGCCGCACCACCGATGTGGAACGTACGCATGGTAAGCTGTGTACCTGGCTCACCGATTGACTGAGCAGCGATAACACCAACAGATTCACCTTTCGCCACCATGTGACCACGTGCAAGGTCACGACCGTAACACTTAGCACAAACACCGAAGTCGTTGTCACAAGTGATAACCGAGCGAACCATCATCTGGTCTACAGAGTTCTGCTCCAGCATGTCTACCAGTGCTTCGTCCAGCAGCGTGTTACGCTCAACCAGCACTTCGTCAGTACCCGGCTTGATTACGTCTTCTGCTACCACACGACCCAGTACACGCTCACGCAGCGGCTCTACAACGTCACCACCTTCAATCAGTGGTGTCATCTTCACGCCTTCAAACGTGCCACAGTCGTCATTGGTGATAACCAAATCCTGTGCAACGTCTACCAGGCGACGAGTCAGGTAACCCGAGTTCGCAGTTTTCAGTGCCGTATCGGCAAGACCCTTACGAGCACCGTGAGTTGAGATGAAGTACTGTAATACGTTCAGACCTTCACGGAAGTTAGCCGTGATGGGCGTTTCGATGATTGAACCATCTGGCTTAGCCATCAGACCACGCATACCTGCCAGCTGACGAATCTGTGCGGCACTACCACGAGCACCGGAGTCGGCCATCATGTAAACAGAGTTAAATGACGCCTGCTCTTCTTCTTCACCGTCACGGTTGATTACAGTATCAACCTTCAGGTTATCCATCATCGCACGGGCAACTTTTTCGTTGGCGTTTGACCAGATATCGATAACTTTGTTGTAACGTTCACCAGCAGTAACAAGACCGCTTTGGAACTGTTCCTGAATTTCGATAACTTCAGCTTCTGCAGCTTCGATAATGTCTTTCTTCGCAGCTGGGATAACCATATCGTCGATACCAACAGACGCACCCGCGATCATCGCGTAGTGGAAACCGGTATACATGATTTGGTCAGCGGCAATAACAGTATCTTTCAGACCCAGCGTACGGTAACACTCGTTAAGCAGTTTAGAGATCTGCTTTTTACCCATCGCCTGGTTGATAATTTCAAACGGCAGACCCTTAGGCAGGATCAGAGAGAAAATCGCACGACCAACAGTAGTGTCAGTTAATGTTACTTTCTCAGTTTTGGTGCCGTCTTCAGCAATGTCATATTCAGTAATACGTACTTTTACGCGTGCGTGCAGTTCTGCCGCATCGGTACGGTACGCTTTTTCAGCTTCGTGCGGGCTGGTAAATACCATGCCTTCGCCGCGGCCGTTTACTTTGTCACGGGTCAGGTAGTACAGACCCAATACAACGTCCTGTGAAGGTACGATGATTGGCTCACCGTTCGCAGGAGACAGGATGTTGTTGGTAGACATCATCAGCGCGCGTGCTTCTAACTGTGCTTCGATAGTCAGAGGTACGTGAACCGCCATTTGGTCACCGTCGAAGTCAGCGTTGTATGCCGCACACACCAGTGGGTGCAGTTGAATCGCTTTACCTTCGATCAGGGTAGGTTCGAATGCCTGGATACCCAGTCTGTGCAGTGTTGGTGCACGGTTAAGTAATACCGGGTGTTCGCGGATTACTTCATCCAGAACGTCCCATACTTCCGGCGCTTCGCGCTCTACCAGCTTTTTAGCAGCTTTGATGGTAGTCGCCAGACCACGACCTTCCAGTTTGCCGTAGATGAATGGCTTGAACAGCTCAAGTGCCATCTTCTTAGGCAGACCACACTGGTGCAGACGCAGCGTAGGACCAACGGTGATTACAGAACGGCCAGAGTAGTCAACACGCTTACCGAGCAGGTTCTGACGGAAACGACCTTGCTTACCTTTAATCATATCGGCAAGTGATTTCAGAGGACGTTTGTTAGAACCGGTAATTGCACGACCGCGACGACCGTTATCAAGCAGCGCATCTACCGCTTCCTGAAGCATACGCTTTTCGTTACGTACGATGATATCTGGTGCTGCCAGATCCAACAGACGCTTCAGACGGTTGTTACGGTTGATAACACGACGATACAGATCGTTCAGGTCAGAAGTCGCAAAACGACCACCGTCCAGTGGTACCAGAGGACGCAGGTCTGGTGGCAGGACTGGCAGTACAGTCATGATCATCCACTCTGGCTTGTTGCCAGACTGTTGGAATGATTCAAGCAGCTTCAAACGCTTGGTGATTTTCTTACGCTTGGTTTCCGAGTTGATTGAAGGCAGCTCTTCACGCATTGCTGCAACATCAGCATCAACGTCGAGAACTTTCAACAGATCGAAAACGGCTTCAGCACCCATTTTCGCATCGAACTCGTCACCGTGCTCTTCCAGCGCATCCAGGTATTCTTCTTCGTTCAGAAGCTGGCTACGCTCTAACGTTGTCATACCAGGTTCGGTAACAACATAAGATTCGAAATACAGTACGCGCTCAATATCACGCAGAGTCATGTCCAGCATCAAACCGATACGTGACGGCAGTGATTTCAGGAACCAGATGTGGGCAACCGGGCTAGCCAGTTCGATGTGACCCATACGCTCACGACGTACTTTAGTCAGCGTTACTTCAACGCCACACTTCTCACAGATAACACCACGGTGCTTAAGACGCTTATACTTACCGCAAAGACATTCGTAATCTTTTACAGGTCCGAAAATACGCGCGCAGAACAGACCGTCACGCTCTGGTTTGAACGTACGGTAGTTGATGGTTTCAGGCTTCTTAACTTCACCAAATGACCATGAACGAATCATGTCAGGTGATGACAGACCAATTCGAATATTATCGAATTCTTCTGTCTTGTTTTGTTGCTTTAGAAACTTTAATAAGTCTTTCACATTACTCTCCCGGCGGAGTCAGTCTCTATAGCCCGGCGAACCGGGCCATCAAATCATACAATGGCGTTAGCCGTATTACTTTTCTTCCAGCTCGATGTTGATACCGAGTGAACGAATTTCTTTAAGCAATACGTTGAAGGATTCTGGCATGCCAGGCTCCATTCTGTGATCGCCATCAACAATGTTCTTGTACATTTTGGTACGGCCGTTAACGTCATCCGACTTAACAGTCAGCATTTCCTGCAGGGTATAGGCAGCACCGTATGCTTCCAGTGCCCACACTTCCATCTCACCGAAGCGCTGACCACCAAACTGTGCTTTACCACCCAGAGGCTGCTGTGTAACCAGGCTGTAAGAACCGGTAGAACGGGCGTGCATCTTGTCGTCTACTAAGTGGTTCAGTTTCAGCATGTACATGTAACCTACCGTTACCGGACGTTCGAATTCGCGACCGGTACGGCCGTCGAACAATTGAATCTGTCCGCTTTCTGGCAGGTCAGCCAGTTTCAACATTGCTTTAATTTCTGCTTCTTTCGCACCAGAGAATACTGGTGTCGCAACAGGAACACCTTTACGCAGGTTTTCTGCCAGGCGACGTACTTCGTCATCGGTGAAGCTGTCGATGTCTACTTCCTGGTGATTCTCACCTAAGGTGTAAACTTCTTTTAGGAATTCACGCAGCTTAGCCAGTTCTTCCTGTTCTTTGATCATGCGATCAATCTTCACACCCAGACCGTGAGCCGCCATACCTAAGTGGGTCTCAAGGATCTGACCGATGTTCATACGCGATGGTACACCCAGCGGGTTAAGTACGATGTCTACCGGTGTACCGTTAACATCGTAAGGCATATCTTCTACAGGGATTACTGTTGAGATAACACCTTTGTTACCGTGACGACCAGCCATCTTGTCACCAGGCTGGATGTGACGTTTAACCGCGAGGTAAACCTTAACAATCTTCAGCACGCCCGGCGCAAGGTCGTCACCCTGGGTGATCTTGCGACGCTTGTTCTCGAATTTCTTATCGAAATCAGATTTGATTTCGATGTGCTGTTCAGCGATTTGATCCAGCTCGTTCTGTGCATCTTCGTTAGTCAGAGGGATCTCTAACCATTTTTCACGAGGCATGCTGTCTAACTTCGCTTCATCAACGCCAGCGTTGATCAGCAAGTTACGTGCACGGGCAAAGATACCGTCAGCCAGGATATTGAATTCGTCAGACAGGTCTTTCTTAACCTGACGCAACTGCATGTCTTCAATTTCCAGTGCACGCTTATCTTTTTCAACACCGTCACGGGTAAAGACTTGTACGTCGATAACTGTACCGTGAACAGAGTTAGGTACACGCAGAGACGTGTCTTTAACGTCAGATGCTTTTTCACCGAAGATAGCACGTAGCAGTTTCTCTTCTGGCGTCAGTTGGGTTTCGCCTTTAGGCGTTACTTTACCAACCAGAATATCGCCGCCTTTCACTTCCGCACCGATATAAACAACGCCGGATTCATCCAGTTTGCCCAATGCAGCTTCACCCACGTTAGGAATATCAGAAGAAATTTCTTCTGGCCCAAGTTTGGTATCACGGGCGATACAGCTCAGCTCCTGAATGTGGATAGTGGTGAAACGGTCTTCCTGAGCAACACGCTCTGAAATCAGAATCGAGTCTTCAAAGTTGTAACCATTCCAAGGCATGAATGCGATACGCATGTTCTGACCAAGCGCCAGTTCACCCAGGTCTGTAGACGGACCGTCAGCCAGTACGTCACCGGCAACAATCGGGTCACCAACGTTACAGGTAGGTCTCTGGTTAATACAGGTGTTCTGGTTAGAACGGGTGTATTTCGTCAGGTTGTAGATATCAATACCCGCTTCACCCGGAAGCATCTCGTCTTCATCCACTTTGATTACGATGCGACTTGCATCCACGTAATCAACCATACCACCACGTTTAGCAACAACGGTTACACCAGAGTCAACCGCAACGGTTTTCTCCATACCAGTACCAACCAGCGGCTTATCAGCACGCAGTGTAGGTACTGCCTGACGTTGCATGTTCGCACCCATCAATGCACGGTTAGCGTCATCGTGTTCCAGGAACGGGATAATGCTGGCAGCAACAGAAACGATCTGTTGAGGCGAAACGTCCATGTACTTGATTTCTTCTTTTGGCATCAGCGTGGTTTCACCACGGTGACGTGAAGGGATCAGGTCATCAACCAGTGCGCCGTTTTCATCAACTGCAACGTTTGCCTGTGCGATCTTGAACTGACCTTCTTCGATGGCCGACAAATAGTCGATTTCGTCACTGATAACACCATCAATAATACGACGGAACGGTGTTTCCAGGAAACCAAAGTCATTGGTACGAGAAAAGCTCGCCAATGAGTTGATCAGACCGATGTTGGGACCTTCAGGGGTTTCGATTGGACACAGGCGACCGTAGTGTGTCGGGTGAACGTCACGAACCTCAAAGCCTGCACGTTCACGAGTCAGACCACCCGGACCTAATGCAGAAATACGACGCTTGTGCGTTACTTCTGACAGCGGGTTGTTCTGGTCCATGAACTGAGACAGCTGAGAAGAACCGAAGAACTCTTTAACTGCTGCAGAGATAGGCTTCGCGTTGATCAGATCCTGTGGCATTACGTTGTCGAGGTCGCCCAGAGACAGACGCTCTTTAACCGCACGCTCAACACGTACCAGACCTACACGGAACTGGTTCTCGGCCATTTCGCCAACAGAACGGATACGACGGTTACCCAGGTGGTCGATATCATCCACTTCGTCCTTACCGTCACGGATAAGGATAAGTTGCTTCATTACAGAAACGATATCGTCTTTGTCCAGCGTACCGGAACCAACCAGTTCTTCACGACCTAAACGACGGTTGAACTTCATACGGCCAACAGATGACAAGTCATAGCGATCTTCAGAGAAGAACAGATTGTCAAACAGCGTTTCAGCAGCATCTTTAGTTGGTGGTTCACCAGGACGCATCATCCGGTAGATCTCTACCAGTGCTTCGAGGCGATTTGTTGAGCTGTCGATACGCAGTGTATCTGAGATGTATGAACCGTGATCCAGTTCGTTGATGTAAAGAGTTTCAAACTCTTTAACACCGGCCTGGCTTAACTCAGCCATCAATTCCAGTGTTACTTCATCGTTTGCATTAACCAGTACTTCGCCAGTTTCTTCGTTCACGTAAGTACGCGCGAATACACGACCGATGAGGTATTCTGCAGGTACTTCTAACTCAGTGATACCCGCTTTTTCAAGCGCACGGGTGTGACGTGCAGATACACGACGACCTGTTTCAACGATGACTTCGCCTTCGTTGTCTTTGATATCAAACTGTGCAGTTTCACCACGCAGACGATCAGGCACAACTTCCATCAGAAGCTTATTGTCCTGAATGCGAATTTGTACTTTATCGAAGAACAGATCCAGAATTTCTTCTGTCGTCATTTCCAGCGCACGTAAGATAATCGTTGCAGGCAACTTACGGCGACGGTCAATACGAACGAACAGGTTATCTTTAGGATCGAATTCAAAGTCTAACCACGAACCACGGTAAGGGATAACACGTGCGTTATACAGTACCTTACCGGAAGAGTGAGTCTTCCCTTTATCGTGATCATAGAACACACCGGGTGAACGGTGTAACTGAGAAACGATTACACGCTCAGTACCGTTGATGACGAACGTACCGTTCTCTGTCATCAATGGAATTTCGCCCATGTACACTTCTTGCTCTTTGATGTCTTTAACCGTACCCGGCGCAGCATCTTTATCGAACAACACTAAACGAAGTTTTACTCTTAATGGGGCTGAATACGTGACGCCTCGAATTTGACATTCTTTAACATCGAAAACCGGTTCGCCCAGACGATAGCTCACATACTGCAGCTCTGAACTGCCAGAGTAGCTCTTAATTGGGAAGACAGAACGGAAAGCAGCTTCCAGTCCGTACTGACCATCTGCATCGATTTCAATAAATTTTTTGAATGAATCTAGCTGAATTGAAAGGAGGTATGGAATTTCCAATACCTGTGGGTGTTTGCCAAAATCCTTACGGATACGTTTCTTTTCGCTATAAGAGTAAACCATGGGTTCCTCAGCCTGCTGATTTTTGACCCAACCTGCTGTTTGAACTAGTCAAACAACAAACTTCCACGACCCTTTTTCGGGGTAATTAAATAGCATACACCAAAATTTAACCAAATAGTTAGTTAAGACTTTGGTTTTCTGCTCATTTATTTAATTTCCGATGTGCTTTTGGTGGATACAGTAAAGGGTTAAAAACTGTACACCCTACAGCGCAAAAAGGCTGGTGGTCAATATTAACCACCAGCCTTGCCGTTTCAGGCAGGTAATCTAAGCAAATTAGATTACTTGATTTCTACTTCTGCACCAGCTTCTTCAAGCTCTTTCTTCAGTGCTTCAGCTTCATCTTTAGCTACGCCTTCTTTGATAGCTTTAGGAGCTGATTCTACCAGTTCTTTCGCTTCTTTCAGACCTAAGCCAGTCGCGCCGCGAACTGCTTTGATTACTGCAACTTTGTTGCCACCGAATGAAGTCATTACAACGTCAAATTCAGTTTTTTCTTCAACAGCAGCAGCTTCGCCGCCTGCAGCAGGACCAGCAACTGCAACAGCAGCCGCAGATACGTTGAATTTTTCTTCAGCTGCTTCGATCAGTTCAACCAGTTCCATTACTGGCATTTCAGCGATCGCGTTTAAGATATCTTCTTTAGTCAGAGCCATTTCTCTAAACTCCCGGGATTAAATAGTTAAAAAAATCAATATGCCAAAAACGCCAATTACTTGGTGTCTTTGACCGCCGCCAATACACGCACAAATTTGGCAGGAACTTCGTTGATAGTTTGAACGAACTTGCCAACTGGTGCTTTGAAGGTCGCAAGAAGTCTTGCAAGCGCTTCGTCGCGGGTAGGCAGGGCTGCTACTGCATCCAGTTTCTCTGGACCAAGTAAACCACTACCAATTGAAAGTGCAGTAACTTTCAGCTTATCGTTAGTCTTACCGAAGTCTTTGAAAAGACGTGCCGCACCGCCTGGTGCGTCGATAGAGAAACCATAGATAAGCGGGCCAGTTAAGGCGCTTTCTAAGTCTGCAAAATTGCTGTCTGCCAATGCACGCTTAGCCAGAGTATTACGTACAACCTTCAGGTATACGCCTTGCTCACGGGCTTTAACACGCAGGTCAGTCAGTTCTGCAACTTCCATCCCACGGTATTCAGCAACGGCTACGGATAGAGCGCGAGACGCAACTTCAGAAACTTCTGCTACGATCTCTTTTTTTGCTGCTAAACCTAGTGCCACTGAGTTCACCTCATAAAATCTGATGTCCGTTCCGGTTACCCTTCCCGTTCATCAGTGTTCACAGATTGATACATCTACTCAAAGTAGTTGTACCGCTCTACGGTGTTCGTTATCCCAGAGAGTCTGAGTCGAAACCACCGTCTGCGCAGGCTGTTGTATTAAGTTAAGCGTTGGTGCAAAAGTTCTCTTACCTCTTTTGCCGCTTAGCGCCTGCGGTCTTGGACGGGAGCTATCGTTATTCGCTTTTGGCGATGTACAACAGCTCCAACCCATAACCTTTAAGAGACAGACGGGCTATGCCATCTGTAAAAAGTCTTACAGACCTACAGTACCTTTATCAACAGATACGCCAGCGCCCATAGTGGTGCTCAGGCTTACCTTCTTGATGTACAGGCCTTTAGCTGAAGAAGGCTTAGCTTTCTTCAGTGCTTCCAGAAGGGCTTCCAGGTTCTCTTGAATCTGGTTAGCTTCGAAAGCAATTTTGCCGATGCTGGCGTGGATGATACCGTTCTTATCGTTACGGTAGCGAACCTGACCAGCTTTAGCGTTCTTAACTGCAGTTGCAACGTCAGGCGTTACAGTGCCAGTTTTAGGGTTAGGCATCAGGCCACGTGGACCTAAGATTTGACCCAGTTGACCAACAACGCGCATTGCGTCAGGGCTGGCAACTACTACGTCAAAGTCCATCTCACCCGCTTTAACTTTCTCAGCCAGGTCGTCCATACCTACGATGTCCGCACCCGCTTCTTTAGCAGCTTCAGCGTTTGCACCCTGAGTGAATACTGCAACACGAACATCTTTACCAGTACCGTTAGGCAGTACAGTTGCACCACGTACGTTCTGATCAGATTTCTTCGCATCGATACCCAGGTTGATAGCAACGTCTACGCTTTCTGCGAACTTAGCAGTAGCCAGTTCTTTCAGCAGAGCAACAGCTTCGTTGATATCGTAATCTTTAGTCGCGTCTACTTTCTCGCGGATCAGGCGAGCGCGTTTAGTCAGTTTAGCCATTCGATTAACCCTCTACGTTCAGACCCATGGCGCGAGCAGAACCCGCGATAGTGCGTACAGCAGCGTCCAGAGAAGCAGCAGTCAGATCAGGCTCTTTAGTCTTGGCAATTTCTTCCAATTGAGCGCGGGTAACTGTACCAACTTTCTCAGTGTTAGGACGGCCAGAACCACTCTTGATGCCAGCTGCTTTTTTCAGCAGGTAAGACGCAGGAGGAGTTTTGGTTTCGAATGTGAAAGAACGGTCTTCGTATACAGTAATTTCTACTGGTACCGGAGCGCCTTTCTCGAGACTTTCAGTTTTTGCGTTGAAAGCCTTACAGAATTCCATGATGTTCACACCATGCTGACCCAGTGCAGGACCAACTGGTGGAGAAGGGTTAGCAGCACCTGCTGCAACCTGAAGCTTAATTAAGCCAGTTACTTTCTTAGCCATTTTAATGCTCTCGTTAGTGGGTATAACGCCTCGTAAATACTCGAGAATATTTACTCAATCGGCTTCCCGTTCGGTTTCGAAGGGCGCGTAATGTACAACAAATAGTCGACTTATGCAACTTTAAGTTTGAGAAATCCTTAAACAGGGTTCTCATAAAACAGAAAAACCTGCCGGAGCAGGTTTTTTCAAATACGCTTTGTGCGATTAACCTTTTTCTACCTGACCAAATTCCAGGTCGACAGGGGTAGAACGGCCGAAGATCAGAACCGATACTTTTACGCGGCTCTTTTCGTAATCCACTTCTTCGACAACGCCGTTGAAGTCTGCGAAAGGACCATCGGTAACACGAACCACTTCGCCCGGTTCGAACAGTGTTTTTGGTCTTGGCTTGTCTGTATTTTCTTCCAGACGGTTCAGGATCGCATCTGCTTCACGCTTGGTGATAGGCATAGGACGGTCAGAGGTACCACCGATGAAGCCCAGTACACGAGGTACGCTCTTCACTAAGTGCCATGACTGCTCGTTCATTTCCATTTCTACCAGCACGTAACCAGGATAGAACTTACGCTCTGACTTACGTTTCTGACCAGCACGCATTTCAACCACTTCTTCAGTAGGTACCAGTACCTGACCAAAGAACTTTTCCATTTCGTGCATTTTGATGTATTCAAGCAGCGTTTTCTTTACGCGGGATTCGTACTGCGAATAAGCCTGAACAACATACCAGCGCTTTTTATTTTCTGGTGCAGCGCTTTCTGATGCTGCCTGATTTTCTTCTGGTGTTTGATTCTCTTCAGACATCTTACACTCCAATTCCGGTGATGAAGGCAACTAAACGTACGATAATGCCGTCAAGGCCCCACAGCAGCAGTGCCATGATTAACGTCGCAGCCATTACGATTAGTGTTGTCTGGTTAGTTTCCTGACGGGTTGGCCAGATAACTTTACGCACTTCCATGCGGGATTCTTTGGCAAATGTGAGAAACGCACTGCCCTTTTCAGTCGTGGCCGCAATAAAGCCGGCTACAGCAACGACTGCAACGGCGACAAGCGCACGTACCAACACTGAAACCTCACCGAACATGTGGTTTGCAGCAATCAAACCGGCCAGTAATGCAAAGATCACTAACCATTTCATCATGTCCAACGGATTGGACGTACTTTCCGTTTTTTCGCTCATTTCACGATCCTAGCAATACTGCGTCGTCAGTCGCTACAACGTTCGCTATAGCATTTTAATTCTGGCAGGGGTGGAGGGACTCGAACCCCCAACCATCGGTTTTGGAGACCGCTGTTCTACCAATTCGAACTACACCCCTGTTGTCTGTACGGACAAATTTCAGTTGCACTTCCCTTGTGAATTCTGAGGCGTTTCTTTAAGGAAAATCGCGGATTCGCAAGGGAGGGACGCGTATTATACCCATCCTCGCTACAGATACAACACTGGCTGTCATCAAAATCCCTCTGGTGCAGCCAGTTTTGAATCACAAGGCCACTTATCTTCTTTCACCGGGGCGCCTTATTCTGCCTCTCCGGTATGGTTTCAATCCGTCTCTTTACCCTATTCCACACCGATAAAGCCGCCGGTCTGGTGCGCCCAGAGTTTCGCATAAATGCCGTTACGGGCAACAAGCTCACTGTGTGTACCCGACTCCACAATTTCTCCCCGGTCCAGCACCAGCAGCCGGTCCATTTGTGCAATGGTAGACAGCCTGTGGGCAATTGCCAGCACGGTTTTGTTGTCCATCACTGAATTCAGGCAATCCTGTATCGCTGCTTCAACTTCAGAATCCAGCGCCGAAGTCGCTTCATCAAGGATCAGAATGGGCGCATCTTTTAGTAGTACACGGGCAATGGCGATACGCTGTCTTTGACCGCCGGAAAGCTTCACGCCCCGTTCACCCACGTGGGCATCATAGCCGGTACGCCCTTCACTGTCGGACAGTGAAAGAATAAAATCATGGGCTTCAGCTTGCTTCGCCGCTTCTATCATTTCTTCTTCTGTGGCGTCAGTACGCCCGTAGATGATGTTATCCCGCACAGAACGGTGCATCAGAGATGTATCCTGGGTCACCATGCTGATTTTTTCTCTTAACGTCTCCTGTGAAACAGACTTTACCGGTTGTCCGTCAATGCGAATTTCACCACTATTGGTATCGTAAAAACGCATCAGCAGATTAACAAGGGTTGATTTTCCGGCCCCTGAACGCCCTACCAGACCAACCTTTTCACCCGGCTTGATGGCAATATCCAGTTGATTAAACACGTTAATGTCACGGTTATCGCTACCGGTATAGGAGAAGTTCACGTTATCAAAACGGATAGCGCCTCCTTTCACGGCAAGGGCTTCTGCATCGCCGGCATCTTTCACCTCAACGGGCTTCGCCAGCGTATTCATTCCGTCCTGTACCGTACCGAGATTCTCAAACAGCGATGACACTTCCCACATAACCCAGTGAGACATGCCGTTTAAGCGCAGTACCAGACTGATGGCCACAGCGATATCTCCCGGTGACACAATTTCATGCATCCACAGGTACACAGACAGTGCGCCGATAGCAAAGATGAGTATGGCATTAGCCAGTTCCACACAGTTTTCCAGAATGGTGACCAGTCGCATTTGCGGATAAACCGTTTGCAGGAAACCATCCATACTTTCTTTCGCGTAATCCGCTTCTCTGCGGCTGTGAGAGAACAGTTTTACGGTAGTGATGTTGGTATAACTATCGACGATACGCCCGGTCATTACAGCTCTTGCATCTGCCTGAGCTTGCGATACCGCTTTCAGCTTCGGTACCAGGATGCGCAAAATACCAATGTAAACGAAGAACCAGATGATGAGTGGCATGGCCAGACGCCAGTCCGTTGAGAAAACCAGTACCACCATTGATATGAAGTACACACAGATGTACACCATCAGATCCAGCAGTTTCATTACGGTTTCACGGACAGCCAGTGACGTTTGCATCACCTTTGTGGCGACACGGCCGGCAAATTCATTATGAAAGAAACTTAAACTCTGTCCCAGCAGATAACGGTGGGCCTGCCAGCGGATCCGCATGGGATAGTTTCCCATCAGCGATTGCCTGTTGAACAGAGAACGCAACAAAATACAGCCCGGGATTAATACCAGAACCACAAACCCCATTCCCGCCAGGGTCCACATTTCGTCCTGCAGGAATGTGTCACGGTCATGGGCTGAAAACCAGTCTACCAGTTGACCCAGAAAGCCGAACAATGCTACTTCCAGCGCAGCAATAATTGCACTCAATAAGGATACAACAGCAATAATGCGCCACATTCCCCGTGAATAATGACGACAAAAAGCAACGAGCCCCTCTGGTGGTTGGGTCGGGGCTTCGTCAGGGAACGGCCTGGTCAGCCGTTCAAAAAATGAAAACATGTGAGGGTCCGGGTTATTCTTTAAACCCTAGCTTAGTGAGGATGGATTCCACTTTTTCAAGATGATCATCCTGCCATTGTGCTAATGACACTGATGAATCCTTTTCATTTCTCTTTTTAGCGATATCCAGAACACTTGCTGCATCAGCCAGAGGAATAACCGCGATCCCCTCTTTGTCTGCAACAATGATGTCGCCCGGGTTCACAGTAACCCCACCGCATTCAACCGGCTGATTAAGGGGAGATAATACCTTCTTCGCGCCGGGTTTCGGACATACGCCTCTGGCAAAAACAGGAAATTCCATCTCCCGCACTTCCTGCACATCACGGATTACACCGTCGATAATAAATCCGGCAACACCCCGCTGCTGCGCGATGGCACATACGTTCCCGCCAGCCAGCGCGTACATATCATCGGCCTGCGCGACGATGATATCGCCTGGGTTTGCACGGTATATTGCGGCATGAAGCATAAGATGGTCGCCGGGTTCACACTTAACCGTAAAGGCCGGCCCGGCAATACGTGGCGCGGGTTGCCACAGTGAATGGATGTCGTAATGTATGAACTGACTACGCGGCAATGCATCTGCATAATCGCACACAGAAACGGATAAAAACTCATCGTACATGGAGCCTCCTTTTCAGCCTGAGTGGTGAGTTGCGCTCCCCACTATATCAGGCTGAAAAATAACCGCTGCCAAAAGCGGTGAATGTCCGCCATAAGCGAATCATTGTGTAGTTTACCGTCTTCTTAACCCAGTTTGCGGGCACGCACACGCTTGCCTTTAATCTTCCCTTCCCGGAACAGTTTTAATGCACGCTTCGCACTGCGCTCTTTCACCGATACGAAGCTCTGCGAGTTCTGTACCTGAATCTTACCAATATCATCAGCAGCAATATCCGCGTCTTTCACCAGCGAGCCAAGGAAGTCACCGGGACGTAATTTTTCTTTTTTACCTGCATTCACATGCAGACAAACATATACAGGGCTGGTGATACGGTTTGCATGAAAACGGAGGCTCTGTGAGCCTTTAAGAGGAATTTTCATTTCCGCGAAAGCTTCAATCTTTTCGAAATGATCCTTCTCGCGGTCACTGACCAGTGTGACCGCCAGACCTTTCGCTCCGGCCCGGCCGGTTCGCCCTACACGGTGTGTATGGGTATCTGCATCTTCACTGACATCCACGTTAATCACACAGTCGACTTCCTTGATATCCAGACCACGGGCAGCGACGTCCGTTCCCACCAGCACTGACAACGCCTCTGCAGCAAAACGGGCCAGTACGTCGGTACGCTCACGTTGTTCCATTTCCCCCTGCAAACCGGCTACGGAAAATCCGGCAGCGGTCAGTTCATCCACCACTTCGGTCACCCGTTTACGGGTATTGCAGAACAAAATCGCTTTAGTTGGCTGAATGGTAGTCAGCACGGCTTTTAAGGCATTGAGACGGGTATGCTCTTCTACCGAATACGCCTGTTGCTCAATATCCGGATTCGCTACCACATTAGCCTTAGCAGTGAAGGTAAGAGGATCAGCGAGATATTTATTCGCCATCCGTTTGATACCGTCGGTCCAGGTAGCAGAAAAGAGTAATGTCTGTACCTGCTCAGCGGTGTAGGAAAAAATTTCATCTACACCGTCTGCAAAACCCATGTCGAGCATGCGGTCAGCTTCATCCAGCACCCGCGATGTCACGCCGCTCAAATCAATCCGGTTTTTCTGTAAGTGATCAAGGATACGGCCCGGCGTACCCACTATCACATGAGCGCCATGTTTCAGAGACTGAATTTGCGGACCCATGGGCTCACCGCCGCACAATGTAAGCACCTTCAGATTCGACATACACTGCCCCACTGCACGGTATTGCTCAGCCACCTGTGCAGCCAGTTCCCGTGTGGGACACAGCACCACAACCTGAGTAGTAAATTCCGTGACTTCAACCCGGTTAAGTGTTGCCACCGCAAAAGCCACGGTCTTGCCGCTGCCGGTTTGCCCCTGAGCCATGATATCGCGGCCTTCCAGCGCCTGCGGCAGCGTACCGGCCTGAACCGGCGTCATTGACGGGAATCCAAGCCGGCCCAGAGCGTCCTGAAGCGGGGTGGAAATTGCGTGTAATTCTGAAAATTGTGTCATTGTGTCTTATCGATACTATATAAATACATGATGCCATCCCTAACCGAATAGCGGGTATTGCTGCGCTGGTTAATGTCTCTCGCCCAGCGCTCAGCCCACTGCAAATATTTCTCTGATTGTTTTAACCGGCTGGCAGCTTCTGTGAATTTTTCTACCAGCATCGGATCTGTTCCAGATTTCGACAATACCACCCAGGTAGTCACTTCACTGTGACGGGTAGCTAATTGTATGTTCTTACAACCGGCTGCACTTTGCCTGCATCCGTGGTCCATGGCGCCGGGCGATGCAAATGCCAGGTCAATATCTCCCTGATGCAGAGCTTCAACCACTTCTCCCCATGAATCGAACTCCACCACAGGCAGTCCCGCTTTACGGGCTATATCGCTGCGAAAGTCACGTTTGATTGTTCCTGTGACCTTACCTTTCGGAATATCGTCTATATTCTCCCAGGTTTCGTCGTCCAGCCCGAATAGTCCGTAACTATTGCGGGTTACCGGCGTTATCCAGTGGAAGAGCTCTTCACGCTCCGGGGTTCTGGCCACGGTAAATGCGAGCACATTAGGCTTTTGCAGTGATTCCCGCATTAACCGCTGCCAGGGCACTGGCAGCAAGGGGGCATCGACATCAGCTTCAATTAACAGTGCGCGCACTAAATCAGCACTATATCCCACCAGTTCCTGCCGCGAATTTAGTTTCGCGAAATCACCGGAGAGCTCCCCTAACACCCAGATATGCTCTGCTTTGTCGATACTCCGGGAGTCTGACAAATACAACACACCATTATCAGTTCGGGCGATGAGGCCGAAAGCCGTTAATTCATCCTGCACCTCATCGACGAGCTGGCGAAATGCCGGGGTTTGCCTGAACCGTTCTGCCGCCTGCGTGAGGGTCAAAGCCAGCGCTTCACTGCCCTCTGTCTTCGGCAGAACCAGGTAACTGACAGGTGTGCCGGTGGTGTAAGCCGGGATAAGTTCATCGCAATCGATCAGGGCTTGCGCGCACACCAGACGGACGCCGGCTGAAGAAAAAAGCACACCTTCAACCCGGTCTCTCAGCAATGTGCCGATTGCCTGCTCCCAGGAATTCACCGCCAGTACGCCGGACACATTGGCTTGTCTGAGCAACTCATGACGGTAGTCATCGCGCATAACTGCAATGGAAGAAAGCTGGTTCAGCGACGATACCCCTGACCGGGCAAAAACACTTTCTTTTTTAATGTACAGTTGATTGGGCGTTGCCGTTACCGGCGCGATCCAGTGATATTGGGATTCTCTTTGCGGTGTGCGTACCACCGAGGCCCCTAACTGATGCGGATTCTTTTTCAAATCCGCCAGCATGCGGGCAAAAGGTTCCGGTCTGATACTGTCTTCCAGCCCGGCTTCTGACAACACCCCGCGGATAAAATTGACCGTATACCCGCGTAATTCGCCATCCTGCGTTTCCTCAGAAAACACAGGCACAGGACTGACAATAACCGACAATGGCTCAGCGTTAACAGAAACGAGAACGCTGGCCAGAAGACTCAGACCGCCGGTGAGCCATCTTAAGAAAGAGACTGCTCCAGCTTCCATTTAAGTGTCTTCCCTGCATGAAACGGTACCATTTCAGTGCCGTCCGGTAATGTAACCACTTCAGGCACCTGCCACGGAGAATTAACCAGCGTGATGGTGCCTTCATTTAACGGCAAACCATAGAAGTTTGCACCGTGAAGACTGGCAAAGCCTTCAAATTTATCCAGAATATTCAGCTCATCAAATATTTCTGCATAAAGCTCAATAGCACTCCAGGCGCTGTAACAACCGGCACAACCGCAGGCATTTTCTTTACGGTGTCGGGCATGAGGCGCAGAATCTGTGCCCAGGAAAAATTTAGGCGAGCCGGTGGCTACCGCTTCCTGTAACGCCTTCTGGTGAGTATTGCGTTTCAGCACCGGTAAACAATAGTTATGGGGACGTACACCGCCAACCAGTAAATCATTACGGTTCAGCAGAAGGTGTTGGGGCGTAATGGTCGCAGCCACATTATCACTGGCCTGCATCACGAACTCAGCGGCATCGGCCGTGGTGATGTGCTCAAATACAATCTTCAGTTCAGGAAAAGCTGCAACAATAGGACGCAGGTGGGTATCGATAAACACTTTTTCACGGTCGAAAATATCGATGTGATTTTCCGTGACTTCGCCGTGGATCAACAGTAAAAGACCGTGTGCCTGCATGGCTTCGAACACTGGATAAAGTGCTTCAATGGCAGAAACGGCTGCATCAGAGTTAGTCGTTGCACCCGCCGGATATAATTTACAGGCAACCACCCCGGCTGCTTTTGCCGCTGCAATATCTTCAGCAGTCGTCTGATTGGTCAGATAGAGCGTCATCAACGGCTCAAACTGACTACCCGCAGGTCGCGCTGCTTCAATACGCTGCTTATACGCAGTTGCCATTTCAGCATTGGTGACCGGCGGAACCAGATTCGGCATGACAATCGCTCTGGCGAAGCAACGGGCTGTTGCCGGTACGGTCTCGCCCAGCATATCGCCGTCGCGGAAATGTAAGTGCCAGTCATCGGGGGTGCGGATAGTTAACGTCTGCATCGGGTGTATTTTGCCTGTGTTGTCTGTTTCTCTGGCTAATTATGCCTGATAAGACGTCACTGTGCACGAATGTCGCGCACCTTGCTCAGGTAAAATGCGCGACAGTCTGACCCGGGTTTCAGGCTTTCTTTGTATAGGCGGCAATAATGACGATGCGGGTACCGTTTACACGGCCTTCAATGTGAAGCGGGTTATCACTTAAGCCAATATTACGTACAGCCGTTCCCCGCTTTGCAGTGAATGTGGCGCCTTTCACGTTCAGATCTTTGACCAGATGAACGGTGTCACCGGCAGCCAGCGCGGTTCCGTTGCAATCCAGTGTCGGCTCACGGTTCAGATCCACCAGACCGGCCTCGCCCCAGGCACGCACATTGTCTTCAAGATACGCAATGTCCAGCAAATCCTGAGCCCAGGTCTCTGATTTCAGCTTATTCAACATGCGCCACGCCGTCACCTGTACCGGTGCAACAGGCGACCACACGGCTTCGTTCAGGCAGCGCCAGTGGTCTGCATTTAATTCACTTTCGCCATTTAACTGGTCACGGCAAACCTGACACGCAGCGATATGCGTATCCGCTTCACTGTCAGGTGAAAAAGGCACTTCGTACAGTGCAACCAGGTCCTGACTGCCACACAACTCACATGCGCTGCCCGCACGGCTCATTACACGATTTTCCACAATTTACTCCGGTGAGGAAAAACCGCAATTGTAGCAGGGTTTTATTTTCCGTGCCGCTCATTCAGCACGGTGCATATCCTGTTTAACGTAGATCAATTTACCGGTGTCGTAACCCATTCCCTCTGCTTTACTTACCAGAGATCGCAGCAAATCCTCCTGCATCGACGGATTACGGGACAAGATCCACAAATAATCGCGGTCGGGACCGGTCACCATGGCATACTGGTAGTTTTCATCCAGCGCTATCACCACATAGCTGGCATAGAAAGGCCCGAAGAAAGACACTTTAAGGTGCGCGGTTTGCTCATCTTCTACGAACAGGGCTTTACCTTCAGCCTCGTCCCATTTGTTATCTTCGCCGTCATATCCGCGGTTGATAACTTTCACACTGCCGTCTTCAGCCAGAGAATAAGTCGCCGTTACCTGCGTAAGACCCTCTTCAAAGGAATGAGGTAATCTTGCAATTTCGTACCAGGTACCAAGATACCTGTCGAGCCGGAAATCTTTTACCGGCTGTATGCCCTCCGGTTTCGATGTACAACCGGAAATCGCAAACAAAGCGAAAATGAAAAAAGTGAATAAACGCATAGCAGGCACTCTTACAATCAAATTAAACATGTTTGGCTTACATACGATTGCAAACCCGATCCGGATACCTGAAAACATGTTAATCTGGCAAAAATAAACAAAATCAATTCAGGAATTTGCATGTTATCTCACTACTTTCCTAACGCGAGTAAACTGGTCTACGGCTGTATGGGCCTCGGCGGTGACTGGGACAGCTCCCCGGTCACCCGAGAACATTACACGCAGGCCAGAGACGTCATCGAAACAGCGCTTGAAAATAACATCACCGTTTTCGATCATGCCGATATTTATACACTGACCAAAGCGGAACAGGTATTCGGGCAAGTGCTAAAAGATGCACCATCGCTGAAAGATAAGATGATTCTGCAATCAAAATGCGCCATCCGCTTTGAAGATGAAGCAGGTCCCAAGCGCTATGACTTTTCTGCCAAATGGATAACCGAATCTGTAGACGGTATTTTGTCCCGTTTAGGCATTGAGCAACTGGATATTTTACTGCTGCACAGACCTGACCCGCTGATTGAACTCAGTGAAGTTGCACAAACCATTCATGATTTGCAGGCATCAGGCAAAATTAAACACCTCGGTGTGTCTAACATGCACGGTCATCAGATTGCATTTTTGCAAAGTGCACTGGATACACCCATTATCGCCAATCAGCTTGAAATGAGTCTGGCATTCCGCGACTGGGTAGAAGATGGCATTACCACTAACAGCGCCCACAACCGCAATATGGGCTATGCGCCCGGAACCATTGAACACTGCATGCTGAATAAAGTGCAGTTGCAGGCATGGGGAAGCCTGGCACAGGGCCGGTATACAGGCGGCAATGCTGAATTCGAAGAAGATGTTGCCACGGCGGCGCTGGTTACCAAACTGGCGGCAGAGTACGGTGTGTCACCGGAAGCCATTGTACTGGGCTGGCTGATGCGCCATCCTGCCGGCATTCAACCTGTGATCGGCACCACAAACCTGCAACGTATCAGGCAGTGTACAGAGGCAACTAACGTCACCTTAAGCCGTGGACACTGGTACGCTCTGCTTGAGTCAGCCCGCGGCAGTGATGTGCCCTGAGCAGCTGACACCATCTATGCAAGGAGAAGCCCGCCGGTTTCTCCTTTTTTAAGGTTTTTATCCCGCTAAGGAACACCATGCTAAACGGCTTTCATCATGTTGCGATTATCTGCAACGACTATCAGGCTTCAAAAGCCTTTTACACAGACATACTGGGTTTCAGTGTTATTGACGAAAATTACCGTGAAGCACGGGATTCATGGAAGTGCGACCTCGCCCTGCCAGATGGTTCTCAGATAGAGTTATTTTCCTTTCCCGGCGCACCGGCAAGACCTTCACGCCCCGAGGCACAGGGATTAAGGCATCTGGCTTTTAAAGTCAGTGATATTGATAAGGCTGTGGCACAGCTGACAGCACATGATGTCAGCTGCGAAGATATCCGTACTGATCCCTACACACAAAAACGTTTTACGTTCTTACAGGATCCCGATGGTTTACCACTGGAACTGTACGAAATTAACTGACACGTTATGCGTCATGGTCCAGCAGCGCCAGCGCGCCATAAATGCCCGAGCGGGTACCCAGCCCCGGCAGACAAATAATGTCGTCCAGACTCTTGCCCTGAGGGAAGACAATGTAGTCCTTCAGGCTGGCTGACGTTTTATAAACAATACGCTCCATCATGCCCGTTTTCTGCATTACACCGCCACCGAACACGATTTTTTGGGCGCTTAAACCTACCATCAGGTTATGGCACAATTGCGCCAGCACGTCGGCAAGTTTATCCCAGGCTTCGTGATCATCCGGCAGCGTATCAGACGGCTGTCCCCAGATTTTACCCAGTGCCGTACCTGATGCCAGACCTTCCACGCAATTACCGTGGAAAGGGCACACACCTTCTATGCCCTTTGGCGGGATGACTTTAAAATGGCCCATTTCAGGATGCACCAGACCATGCAGGGGCTTTCCGCTAATCACCACTCCGCCGCCGACACCGGTACCTACGGTTACATACACAGCCACGCTGGCTTCCTGCGCTGCACCCCAGCGATATTCCGCCAGCGCTGCAGCATTCACGTCGGTATCAATTTCAACCTCACAATCCAGTGCGCTGGCAAAGTAAGGCGCCACAGACGCGAAGCTCCAGTGAGGTTTCGGCGTTTTGGTAATGAAGCCCCAGGTATCGGAGCTTTTATCCAAATCCAACGGACCAAAACTGGCAATTCCCACCTTCGAAAAGTGGTAGCCTCTGTCACGCTGTGCTTCAAAGAAACTGACACAGGCAGCCAGGGTTTCTTCCGGCGTCGTAGTGGGTATGCGGATTTCTTCAACGATATGCCTGGCAGCATCCACAATAGCGCAATTAAACTTTGTTCCGCCGGCTTCAATAACCGCATAATACTGATCAAGCAGCGCCATATTCACTAGCCTCAATTTTTTCTAACTGACGTTGAGTCGGGTTCTTCAGATAATTAAATAACAGACCGGCAAACAGCAAACTGGCAAACACGGTGGCAACCATAAAGCCGTATTTAGCATCGCCACCATTTGCGTCACTGACCAGTCCCATAATGAACGGACCGGCCGCTGCTCCGGCTGCAGTGAAAAAGAGTATCACACCCGCCACCGATCCGTGCTGATGTTTAGGAAAGCAACTGATGCCTTTGGAATTAAACGTCGGATAAATCACCGACATAAAGATACCGGTAAGCGGAAACAGATAAAGTGCCACCTGTTTGCCCCCCATCAGACCGCCGGCAAAGCACACAACAATGGCGCCGCTGAATAACATCAGAACCAGTGCCCAGTTAAAATGACTCATCATCCAGATCCCGACAAAGCGTCCGGCAGCACGAAGTATGAAAAAAGCGGTAACAGAATAAATGGCCAGAGTTTGGGCCGCGCCGCCGGTATAACAATCATAAGTCGCTCTTAACGAGGCTGCGTCGCACACCAGATAGCTTGGCATCCACACATAAATCGCACTTTCTGCAGCAACATATAAAAAGGCCCCGGTGGAGAAACCCAGCGCATAGGGATTTTTAACCAGAGACAAACTTTGACGGACTGAGACTTTTTCAACGCTGTCGTCCTGATTGCGGGTATAAACCGGATACTTCACCCACACCGCAACCACTATCAGAAATGTGCAGATCCCGCCGGCGATAATGTACAGGTACTGCCAGGGCACACCCTTATGAATAAGCCAGGCAACGATCAGCGGGCCGATTATCGCACCCACTCCAAAGAAGGCCTCAGCACCGTTCATGGTAGCGGTATGCTGTTTCGTTGATGAGGAAATATCACCGATAAGCGCCAGCGCACCTGTTTTAAAAATACCCACCGCAATGCCGGATAAGGTCATCAGGCTGACAATAAAAACAAAGTTGTTGGCGATAAAGAAGCTGTAGCACGCCAGACCGAATACACTTAACCCGATTATGATGGTGGTTTTACGACCAAGGCGGTCAGCAAGAAACCCCAGTAACAAACCAGACATTGCAATACCCAGCATGGGCAGAGAATGCATCAAACTTGCCTGAGCATTAGTGACATCAAACGCCACTTTCACTTCTTTAATTATTTCGCCCACAGAATCTGATGTCATTGCGAACATCATAAACATTAAGTACGTAAGCCATCGAATGAACTGGCTGTTCGACTGTTGCATACGGCTGCCTCATAAACTGCAGATAAGGCAACCTGTGGCCCCTCACCTGAGGATTAAATTTCAACTATTAACATTTTTTTATCATCACCTCGTCTAAACTTAACCATTTAAACGTGTGAGACTTTTTCGATTAAGTGTAGACAATTTCTCCTGAGACACTAGAAATAAGTCATTCAGAATGTTTTGCAAAAATCACTTAATCGTTTAAGATAAAGTAACAGAACGTACAAACTCTGTAAACATCATTGTGAATCAAATGTGAATTCCAAACCGCCATCTTCCGGTGTTTACAGTGAAAGGCAGGAGTATAAAATGAATTATGCCGCAGACAGTGAACAGTGTTTAAGCCGTATTCTGGCTTCTGTGGATCTGTCCATGCTCAGTAAGCGCGACAGTGCAACCTTTGTCAGTCGTCTGGAAGCCCACTTCCCGACGTTATTCCAACGTTATACCTTTGTGTATGGTCATCAGTATGACTGTTATTACCATCTGCAAAAACTGGTAGAGCTGCTGCGAGACGGACTGAAAGCCCGTAAGCCAAAGTTAAAACAGCAGGATGCTGCCAAGCTGAAGGATCCCCGCTGGTATAAAGGTCAGGAACAAACCGGACTCGCCTGTTACGTCGATCTCATGGGTCCGACACTGAAAGATTTGCATCATAAAATCCCCTACTATAAAGCGCTGGGGATCACCTACATTCATTTAATGCCACTGTACGATTCACCCGAAGGTGACAGTGATGGCGGCTACGCAGTTTCCGATTACCGCAAAGTGAACCCGTCACTGGGTAATATGAAAGATCTTGAAGCTCTGTCAGATGCGTTGCAGGCAGAAGGCATAGACCTGGTGCTGGATTTCGTTTTTAACCACACCTCAGACGAACACGCATGGGCGAAGGCTGCGCTGGCGGGGGATAAAACCTGTCAGAACTATTATTACCTGTTTGATGACCGTACCATTCCTGATCAATATGAGCGGGATTTACGGGAAATTTTCCCTCAGGTTCGCAGGGGCAGCTTCACCTACAACGACACCATGGAAAAATGGGTGTGGACGACGTTCAACAGTTTCCAGTGGGATTTAAATTACAGTAATCCGGAAGTGTTTAACGCTATCACTTCAGAAATGCTGTTTCTGGCAAACATAGGTTGTGCAGGACTGCGTCTGGATGCCCTCGCCTTTATCTGGAAAGACATGGGCACCAATTGCGAAAATCAGCCCAATGCCCACCGCCTGATCCAGGCATTCAACGCCTGCCTTCAAATCGTAGCGCCGGCCGTTGTATTCAAATCAGAAGCGATTGTGCATCCTGACGAGGTGGTGAAGTACATCGATAAGAAAGAGTGCCAGCTGTCTTATAACCCGTTATTAATGGCATTATTGTGGAACAGTCTCGCCACAAGAAAAACACGCCTGCTGACACAATCTCTGAAGAAGAGCTTTGTTATTCCTGACGACACCACATGGGTGAACTATGTGCGTTGTCACGATGATATTGGCTGGACATTCGATGACGGCGTAGCGCATGAGATTGGTGTTAACCCTTATGATCACCGTTACTTCCTGAACCAGTATTTCACCGGTCGTTTTGACGGTTCGTTTTCGTCAGGTGTTCCTTTTGCAGAAAATCCGTCGAATGGTGACTGTCGTGTATGTGGTTCACTGGCTTCACTTTGCGGACTGGAAAAAGCACTGGTCAGCATGGATCAGAATGCCATCGACACAGCCATAGAACGTATGCTGTTGCTTTACGGCATTACCTTTTCTATCGGCGGTATTCCGCTTATTTATTCCAGCGATGAACTCGGTTTACTGAACGACTATAGCTACCGCGACAACCCGGCGAAGCGTCATGATGACCGCTGGGTAAACCGTATAGCGGTTACTGATGCGCATATTGAAAATGTGATGAACCAGGACAATGCGCCGGCCGGCCTTAATGAAGCCTGCCAACGAAAAGTCTTTAATGGTCTGAAAACAATGCTGGATATCCGCAGGCAGCATGCTGTTTTCGGTGATGCCCGTACGGAAATCCTGGATACCGGTAATCATCATTGCTTTGGTTTTGTCCGCTACAACCAGCAGGGCCAGAAAATGCTCGGCCTGTGCAATTTCAGCGAGCATGCACAGCAGGTAAGCGGCAATATTTTGAATACTATCGAACATAAACCGGCCCGTGACTTGTTAAGTGACAGCAAGCTCACTGGTCACGAACAGGTTATTTCACTGCGTCCCTATCAGTTAAGCTGGTGGCTTATCTGACCCTCATGCGCCGGCTTCCCCTATGCCGGCGCTTTTTCAAACCTTTTTAAGTTATTCATCGTAGTTATTTGAAAACCGGTGGTGAATAGCTCTTTACAATTCTGTAATTGGACTATAATCCCGTTAGTGCTTTCATCTTATCCTCCTAATATGTCTTTTGCGGTTTTAGAAGTCCCGGCAACAGACGTGGAGAATTTAGCTGTTAATAACACTGTTAGTTGCAGATGCGACTGATCTATCGATTTCTATGGAACAGAAATCGCGACTTCACTTTAAAATAAGGAAACGTTATGAATGCTACCCTGGAGCAAGAGTATCTTTGCCCGCACTGTAGTCATATCAATGCCATTGAACTGGATACGCACCGTGAAATGTACCGTGAAAAGTACACCACCTGTGACAAGTGCGGTTCTCATCTGGAAGTGGTACCTGCCGATGGTATCGGCGAGAAAATCAATCTTATTGTCTCTTTAGCGTCTTCTGATATCGCGCTGCGATAATCTTCTCTGAAACATGCAAACTGCCTGTGTGCGCAGGCAGTTTTCTTAACCTTAACTAGTCTCTGAAGAATTCCTGACGGAGTAACGGATCGGTAGTGAATTGTCCGCCGAGAGCAGACGTTTTCGTGTAGGAATTGGTATCTCTGATCCCGCGGGCTTTTACGCAGTAATGCGTTGCATTAATAGATACCGCCACATCCTCAGTGCCCGCCAGCGTCTGGATAGCCACCAGCACTTGCTGCGTGAGTCGTTCCTGCACCTGAGGTCGCTGGGCAAAGAAGCTCACCAGACGATTCAGTTTAGACAAACCAATCACCGTATCTTTCGGGATATAAGATACTCTTGCCGTGCCATCGATGGTGACAAAGTGGTGTTCGCAGGTACTTGTCAGGCTGATATCTGTAACCTGTACGGGTTGATTGAGCTGCATCTTATTCTCAATCACAGTGATCTTAGGAAAATTCCGGTAGTCCAGACCGCCAAATATTTCATTAACGTACATTTTCGCAATGCGCGCCGGTGTTTCAGCCAGACTGTCATCAGTACGATCTAACCCGAGCGTATCCATGATGTCTGTCATCGCCGCCTGAATGCGTGCGCGCTTCTCATCATCAGACAGACCATTGCGCACCATGGGTGTTTCCAGTCCTTTCGCTTCAAGTGCATTTCTTACCTTAATTGCCGCAGGGGACAATCCGGGTTCGATTGCGTCACGTACAACTACTGCTTCATTTGATAACATTAGAAAAATTCCGAACAACCTGATTTTCATTTAACGAAAAAGGCTATACTTACAGACCACTTTTTTCGTCAGATGATAAAAATTTAATGATGAAACCAGGGGCGTTAACCTGATCATCCAAGGAGTTTGCTTTGCCCAGTCCAGTGCTGATAACCGGTGCTTCGCAGCGCGTTGGCCTTGCCATCGCCGAAAACCTGCTCACAAACAACTATCCCGTAATTGTAACATACCGTACTCATAAAGCTTCCATTGAGCACCTTGAAAAAGCCGGTGCGGTGGCAATTTGTGCAGATTTTAGCACCGATGACGGCATCCTGCGATGTATTGAAGCGGTGAAAAGTCACACAACCAGCCTGCGGGCGGTCATTCACAATGCATCATCATGGGACTCAGAAAAACACAGCAAAGATTATGCGGCCCTGTTTGATGCCATGATGCAAATCCACGCGAAAGCACCTTATCTGATGAATATGGGATTGAAATCGTTACTGACAACCACAGAAGAAAAAACAGATATCATCCACATAACCGATTTTGTGCAGGACATTGGCAGTGAAAAACACCTGGCTTACGCTGCCAGTAAAGCGGCACTGCATAACCTGACCTTATCATTTGCACAAATGCTCGCGCCGGATGTAAAGGTAAACACCATTGCACCGGCACTGCTGATGTTTAACGAAGGCGACGATGAAGCCTATAAGCAAAAAGCGCTGGCGAAGTCGCTGATGCAGAGTGAGCCCGGCGCTCAGGCTGCGGTGGATGCAGTGAACTATCTGCTCAATGCATCGTATGTGACCGGAGAGGCGTTGCTGGTCAATGGCGGACGCCATCTTAAATTCAACTGATTTCAACGTCTTTTATTTATCGCCATTTTGGGACGGGGTATACTTGCGCCGTCTACTAACTGATTCAACGGAACCGCAATGACGAACACACCTTCACCACTTATTCCTGAGTGGGAAGCTATCGATGCTGTGATCCTCGCCTGGCCCCATGACCAGACTGACTGGGCTCCCTGGCTTGAAGAAACAAGAGCCACTTATCTGCAGGTGATTGAGCAGGTGAATGCCGCCAAAGCCGGTGTCATTCTGCTGTGCCGTGAAAGTGATATTGCCGGCGTGCAAAGCCGCTTACCTGCCAGTGCACGGGTATTAATTGTGTCTGCTGAATTCAATGATACGTGGGCACGGGACTATGCTTTTTTAACATGCAGAGCCGCGGGCGATACAACCAGCCCGGGACAACCCGTCGAGTTTCAGTTTAACGGCTGGGGCAATAAATTCGATGCGTCACTGGATAATCGGGTAAACCAGCGTTATCTGGCGGGTATGTGTCAGCTTCCGCTGAAAACCAGCGATATCGTTGCCGAAGGCGGCGCACTGGAAATTGATGAGAACGGCCACCTGCTGTCAACTGCACAGTGCCTGCAAAATCCTGAGCGCAACGGCAAAATGCCCCTGGCACAATATGAAGATGAATTCCGCAAGATGCTGGATTGCACTGCAGTGACCATTTTTCATCAGGGACACCTTGAAGGCGACGATACCGACGGTCACATTGATACACTGGTGCGTTTTACACCGTCACAAGGTCTGGTTATTCAGGCCGCGGATAACTGCCCTGAAGACAGTCATTTTGCCGGTCTGGCTGCGTTGTGTGAAGAGTGCGAAGATGCGTTCCCTGCCCACGAGCAATTCAGATTGCCGTTACCGGAAATGTATAACGATGACGGTGATCGCCTGCCTGCATCCTACGCGAATTTCCTGATTTGCAATGATGCGGTTTTACTGCCTGTTTATCAGCAGCCTCAGGACGCAGAAGCCATTGCCGTCACGCAGGCCGCCTTCCCTGATCACACCATCGTACCGGTGAATTGTGACACCCTGGTACGACAATACGGCAGTCTGCATTGTATTTCCATGCAGGTTCCGGTTAACACATTGAAGCCTTCTGTACTGGCTCAACTGAATAAAGGAGTGACCCTCTATGCCTAAGAAATCCCTTAAAGTAGGCCTGGTTCAGCAGGCCGTTGCCGGCAACGATAAAGCCACCAACTGGAACAAGAGTGCAGAGCAGGTTGCTAAGCTGGCCGCTGAAGGTTGCGAATGTATTTTATTACAGGAGCTGCATTCAACACTGTATTTCTGTCAGGAAGAAGACACGAATGCATTTGATCTGGCAGAGCCCATTCCGGGACCGGCTACAGACTTCTTTGGCGAGCTGGCAGAAAAACACAATATTGTGCTGGTAACCTCTTTGTTCGAAAAGCGGGGCTCAGGGCTGTATCACAATACCGCCGTGGTGTTTGACCGCAGCAAAGAAATTGCCGGCAAATACCGCAAAATGCATATTCCTGATGATCCCGGTTTTTACGAGAAGTTTTACTTTACGCCGGGCGACATGGGCTTTAAGCCAATTGAAACCAGTGTGGGCAAACTCGGTGTGCTGGTTTGCTGGGATCAGTGGTATCCGGAAGCAGCCCGCCTGATGGCGATGGCCGGTGCTGATTTATTGTTCTACCCCACCGCTATCGGATGGGATATGACCGATACGGAAGAAGAGCGTCAGCGCCAGCACGGTGCCTGGCATACGATTCAGCGCGCTCACTCTGTTGCCAACTCGTTACCTGTCATTGTGGCAAACCGTACCGGTTTTGAAGCCTCTCCGGTAGAAGGCGACCCGGGCATTCAGTTCTGGGGACAGAGTTTTATTTCCGGCCCCCAAGGTGAAGTGCTTGCACAGGCCTCCGCCGACAAAGAGGAAACGCTGGCGGTAGAACTGGATATGGAAAGAACTGAAAAGGTAAAACGCATCTGGCCTTACTTCCGTGACCGTCGCATTGACGCCTATGAAGATTTAACTAAACGCTGGCGGGATTAAGCTTCCGCCAGCCCGCAGGCTGCCGTCTTGCCTTCAGCGCAAACGGTGGCTTGTGCGCTTATCCAGCTCATCCCCCACATAATCGCTGTCTTTAAATCTGGTCAGCGGAAACCACCTCACCGCATAGATATCATTCCCTGCAAGCAGCATCAGAGAAGGGAAAAATAATACTGCCCCGGCGAAACGAAATTTAAATTGAAACAGCAGGAATGTGCTTACCAGCATAAACAAGGTTGCACCGTATCGCCATAACCGGCTGACTCTGACAGGTTGCCAGCATTCACGGCACATAAACTTACCGCTGGTGGCGAGGGCTTTCATGCAAATACTGCGGCTTTTGCAGCAGGGACAGCGACGATGCGTGTACATAGTGGCAGCGTTCCGGTAGATAACTGCGTGCCAGTGTAGTACACCCGATACAAAAGGATAACTGTACTTTCAGTCAGGTTTACAGCGATATATTTTATTTTCGTACAGTAAAAAACATTGCCTTTCACCTGGCTTCAGCAACGCAGTGAGCACCCCGCTACTGACATCCAGACCACCGGTGTACTGCCCGAAGGCAGGCATGATAAACAGGCTGTCATCGCATACAAAACACTTACCGGAGAAACGTTTTCTGCCAACGCAGGTGCGGGTTTTAGGGTGAAAATGGCCGATGATTTGCGCGGCCGGAGTTCTTGCACCGGAAGGCGTGTCTGCGGATTCATCCGGTTCGTGCTGCAGCCTGATATTGCCCCAGTGCAAAACATCGATTGTGCGGCCACCGGCACCGGCCGGGATCTCAGGGTCATGGTTGCCGGCTATCCATACCCAGTCTTTATATTGTGCCGTTAAACCAGCCAGCAGCTTTCTTTCTGCAATGCCCATGCGATCAAAGCCACCGGCATCATGGAAACTGTCCCCAAGGCAGATAACCTGTGCCGGCGCATAGTCTGACAGTATTTTCTGCAAGCGCTGCAATGTCGCCAGACTGTCCAGTTGTGGCAACGGGTTGGCAAACCGGCTCAGATAGCTTCCCTTTTCGAAGTGCAGATCGGATACCACCAGCGCGTCCCTGGCCGGGCAATACAGCACGCCCCTGCCATCGGCAATAAACACCTGCTGCGCAAACCTTACCGGCACTGCCCTGTTGTGCGCTACCAGACGGTTAAGCTGTTCTTCTGTTATTGCCACTCAATATCCTGCACTTTCTATCTGTTTCTCCCTGCTTCACCCGGCGCGTCACCACTTAACAAGGCTCTGATGTCTGCCATCATGTCTTCTGCTTCCTGATACAAACTGGCCTGCTCTATCACTGCATGTGCACCGGCGCCTTTCACCTGTTCGCTACGCACATCCAGCACAATGGGAATGGCCATGGGAGACACTTTGGGTAACGACACAAAGTGAAGTTTGTCATAAAACCGGATCAGCATGTCAGCCAGCCGTTTCAAATCCAGTAGTTCCCTCTCTGCGTCCGCACGGGTAACAGTCAGTAAAATATGGTCGGGTTCATGCTCCCGCAAGGTATCGTAAATCAGATCAGTGGAAAAAGTGACCTGCTTCATGGTTTTGTTGCTGCTGTGATAGCGTTGTTCTGTCAGGCCGCTGACCACGGCAACCTGCCTGAATGACCGTTTCAGCATCGGTGCATGCAGCATCCAGTCTTCCAGTTCGTCACCCAAAATATCCGGCCGGAACAATTGTTCCAGTTGCGCTTCTGTCACCTTCTCCAGCAAACATACAGACAAACCATAGTCCGTGACAGAAAAGCTCAGCGGTTTTAAACGCATTTTTTCCATGCGTCGCGTCATCAGCATGCCCAGTGTCTGGTTCGCCTTGCGGCCCTCGAAGGTATAAAACAATAGGTAGTTTGTCTTGCGGTAAGGAAACTGCTCAATCAGCACCCGCGTTTTGTCGGGCAGGGCCGAGAATGCCTGCTGTAATTCCAGCCACTCCCGTACCTGTGCCGGCAGCGTTGACCAGTCTGCCGGCGTATCCAGAATCTGCCTTACGCCCTCTGCCAGAAAAGTAGACATAGGCATTTGCCCGCCGGCGTAGGAAGGGATTTTCGGCTCACCGCCTTTGGCGGGCTTTGCGTGCAACTGGATGTCCCGGATAGCTTCGAATTTAAGGATTTCTCCGGCAAACATAAAGGTGTCGCCGGGCACCAGCTGCTGGGCGAAGTACTCTTCCACTTCACCAATAATTTTGCCCTGATTGCCCCGGCGGATGCGCTTCACCTTCAACCGTCCGGCTTCCACTATGGTGCCGATATTTTGCCGGTGACGCTGAATAACCCGTTTGGATGCAGGGCTGTACGTGCCGTCCTCCCGTTTTTCCATCCGCTGGTAACGTTCGTAGGCCCGCAGCGCATAACCGCCGTCAACGGTGAACTGCCACAACTTCATGAAATCGGCGTAATCGATACTTTGATACGGTGCGGCATCCAGTACCTGCCGGTAAATATCCTCCGGGTCTGCGGGCTGACTGCAGGCGCAATTGAGTATAAATTGCGGCAGGATATCCATCGCCCCGGGGAGCAGTGGCTCGCCATCCAGTTCACCTGTGGCAATGGCATTCATCGCCGCCCTGCATTCCACCGCTTCAAACCGGTTAGCCGGCACCAGTAATGCCTTACTGGGTTCATCCAGCCGATGATTTGCCCGGCCAATTCGTTGCAGTAGCCGGCTGACGCCTTTGGGTGCGCCAATCTGTATAACCAGGTCGATATCACCCCAGTCAATCCCCAACTCCAACGCTGAGGTACTGACAATAGCCCGTAAACTCCCCTGTCCCATCAGGCTTTCGGTTTTGCGGCGTTGCTCTTTCGATAAAGAACCGTGGTACAACGCAATAGGTAAACCTTCACGGTTTTCTTCCCACAGCATTTGAAATACCAGTTCAGCCTGTGCACGGGTATTCACAAACACCAGTGTGGTGCCGGCCTGTTTAATCGCGGTATAGACTTCTTCCATAGCGTAGCGTGCCATAAAGCCGCCGAACGGCATGCGGTGCTCTGATTCCAGAAGGGTAATTTCAGGCTTCACCGCCTGCGGTACCTGAATCACTTCAGCCGGTTCCCCCGTCCGGCCAAGCCAGCCGGCAATAACCTCAGGGTGTGCAACCGTTGCTGATAACCCGACACGGTGCATATCAGGCGCAAGGGTTTGTAACCTTGCCAGTGCAAGAGAAGTGAAATCGCCACGCTTATTGGCAACCAGGCTGTGAACCTCATCAATGATCACCGTCTTCAAGTTTTTGAAGATGGCCGGTGCATCGGCATACGACAGCAAAAGCATCAGTGATTCAGGTGTGGTAAGCAAAATATTCGGCGGTTTGCGCCGCTGACGCTGGCGTTTATGGGATGGGGTGTCTCCGGTACGGGTCTCAATAGTTACCGGCAGATCCATGGCCTCCACCGGTGCCATCAGGTTGCGCTGAATGTCGTTTGTCAGGGCTTTCAAAGGAGACATATACAAGGTGTGCAATCCTGCTACGGGATGGCGGTATAAATCAGCCAGAGAAGGCAGAAAACCGGACAGGGTTTTTCCTGCCCCGGTAGGAGCAATCAGCAGTGTGGCGTTATTGTCCGCGACAGCCGGCAGCATACGACGTTGATAGTCGCGCAGTTGCCAGCCTTTACTTCGTAGCCACTGATAAAAAGGAGGTGGAAGTCTTTTTGCCATAAACCAGTTAGTTACGCATGAACAGCCCTGGTGGTTTCAGTCGCCCGGTATTAAATCAATGTCATGTTCTGCTTTGCTCACCGCACATCTGTTTAAGCGCCCTGTACGTACAACTAAACCAAACAGGTTTACGGAGTATAGGGTGCACCCACAAGACTGGATATCGGTAGAAGAGGCAGGATTATATTGTCATCCTGCGAAGCTTTACATCGACCCGATGCAACCGGCGGAAAACGCCGTGGTTACCCACGGGCATGCTGATCATGCCCGCGCAGGTCATCAACATGTATTCGCTTCAGCTGAAACCCTGGCGATTATGAAAACCCGCTACGGTGAGGAGATGGCAGAACGCACCACTGCGCTTAAGCCGGGCGTTCCTGTATCACTGGGAGACAGTGCAGATCCCGTCACTATGACCCTCTATCCTGCCGGTCATATTCTTGGCTCTGTGCAGGTGCTGCTGGAGTATCGCGGAAGCCGCCTGGTGATATCCGGTGATTACAAGCGTCGTCACGATCCTACCTGTCCGCCCTTCGAAGTGGTGCCCTGCGATGTGTTCATTACTGAAGCCACCTTCGGTCTGCCGGTATTCACTCACCCGCCAATCAGTCATGAAATCGATAAGTTACATACATCACTAAGCGTTTTCCCTCACCGATGCCATCTGGTCGGCACTTATGCGCTGGGGAAATGCCAACGGGTGCTTATTGGTTTGCGGGAAGCTGGCTATCACAAACCTGTTTATCTGCATGGCGCACTGCTCAAATTATGCGAGCTCTATCAGCAACAGGGTATAGCACTGGGAGAATTGATTCCGGTCAGTGACGTGGAGGATAAGACCTCTCTTGCCGGCGAAATTGTTTTGGCCCCGCCCTCAGCACTGGCTGACCGCTGGTCCCGTTCCCTGCCTGATGTGCGCACCGTGATGGCATCAGGCTGGATGCAGATTCGTGCCCGCGCCCGGCAACGCCAAGTTGAACTGCCCCTGATTATTTCCGATCACTGTGACTGGCCGGAGTTACTGCAAACCATCGAAGAAGTCTCTCCTAAAGAAGTGTGGGTGACTCATGGCCGCGAAGATGCACTGATGTATCAGGCAAATCTGATGGGTTTTAAAGCCAGAGCGCTTTCTATGGTCGGCTACGATGACGATGAGGAAACCGGCTGATGGAAGCATTCAGTGATTTACTTGAACAGCTTTATTTTACCAGCGGCACCAACGCCAAAGCCGCGCTGATTTCCCATTACATTGCTACCACTCCGGATCCGGACAGGGGCTGGGCAATCGCGGCCATCGCCGGTGAACTCAGATTCGATTTTTTTAAGCGCAATACAATAAAAACCTTGATGCTTGAACGCATCGACGAAAATCTTTTTGCCATGAGCTACGACTACGTAGGCGAGATGAGCGAAACGGTGGCGCACCTGTGGCAACCTGAAACTCAGCCCTCAGGCGATGTTGTGCTGCCCGGTCTGAATGAGATTGTCGAATCATTCCGCGAGGCGAAGCGGACAGAAGTAAAACCATTGCTTACTGCCCTTCTCGATAACATGACAGCCTCTCAGCGCTGGGCGCTGATAAAACTGGGTACACGGGGATTGCGCATAGGGGTTTCTGCCCGCAGCATTAAGCAAATCCTTGCCAGCTACGGTGAAGTGCCTGTAGAAGAAATTGAAGCTCTCTGGCATGGCGTCGAGCCACCTTACACTGAATTGTTGAACTGGCTGGAAAATAAAGGGCCGAAGCCGGATATTTCTGACCGGGTTACCTTTCATACTGTGATGCTTTCCCACCCTATCGATGATGATACACGGGAAAAACTTGCCGCGGGCGAATGGCAGATTGAACCCAAGTTCGACGGCATCCGTGTGCAACTGGTATCGGCTCCTGCGGGCAAAGCCCTGTTCAGCCGCACCGGTGACGATATCAGTGGTTCGTTTCCGGATCTGCTGGACACCATCGATCATAACCTGGTACTCGATGGTGAATTACTGGTGATGCACGGCGATAAGGTCGATACCTTCAATCAATTACAGCAACGATTAAATAAGAAGAAACCATCCGCAAAACTTATGCAATCACTGCCGGTAGCAATCATGGCCTATGACCTGCTGGAACTTAATGGCGAGTCACTGATGGCCTTGCCATTAACTGAGCGTCGTCAGCGCCTGGCGGATTACATTAAAAAATATCCGGGGGAGCGCCTGCATTTATCTCCCACCTACAGTGTGAGTGATGTGGCTGAACTTGAGGCACTGCACAGGGATGTCACAGAAGACACCTCCATTGAAGGACTGATGCTGAAACGCAAAGACAGTACCTATGTACCCGGCCGCCCAAAAGGGCTGTGGTATAAATGGAAACGGGATCCCCTGTTAATTGATGCAGTCGTTATGTATGCCCAGCGCGGACACGGCAAACGTTCCAGCTTTTATTCAGACTTCACCTTCGGTGCCCGGGAGGGCGATACACTGCTCCCGGTGGGCAAAGCTTATTCCGGCTTCACTGATGAAGAACTCAAGAAGCTGGATAACTGGGTACGCCGCAATGCAACGGGTCGTTTTGGTCCGGTAAGGGCAGTAAAAAAGGAGCTGGTGGTAGAAGTCGCGTTTGATGCTGTACATCCCTCAAGCCGGCATAAATCAGGGGTAGCTTTACGCTTCCCCCGCATTCACCGTATCCGCTGGGATAAACCTGCCGCAGAGGCCGATACGCTGGAAACCCTCAAGGGCCTGATTGAGAAAGCCCCTGAGCAACCAAAGTAAATACTGTCAGGAATCAGCAGGCCGTCTGGCGTTTCTTACCGCTTTCGGGTGCATCAGCTTTTCCAGTTCCGACAAGTATCCGGCGATGTCGCTGTGCGTTTTTTTGTCATCTGTCACTGCGTTATACAGCCAGTGATAGGTATCTTCATAATCGTAAGGGCTGCCGTGACCATCGAGAAACAGCTGCACAAGTTGCATTTGTGCTTTTAAGTTACCCAGTGCTGAGGCTTCACGGAGATAAATGACTGCACGCTGTTTATCTGTCTGCACCAGGGTGCCTTTGGCATAGTACCGGCCCAGTTGCTCAAGCGCAGCTGGCAATCCCTGTTCCGATGCATCACGGATAAACCCAATCCCGCGCTCAGGTTCGGCATCCACACAGACCCCCCAGGCCAGCATATCGCCCCAGAGAAACTGATAAGCGGGCTCCTTCAGCACTTCTGCGTGGGCTTCAATATCCTGTACCAGTTGACAACGATCGGTGACCACCCGTGTAAGGTGCTCATTTTTGTTGATCATGTTGATAAGTTCATCCTGTGTGTACAGTTGCACGGCTTTGATCTCCTGAGCAGAAGACACATTAAGCCCGGCAACACACAGCAATGATGTAAACAAAAGAATTATGCTATTTTTCATGTGAAAACCTGAACTGTCATTAACCCCGGTGCCGGTGAACGATGCCGTCAATAACAGGCATCGCACCGCTATGTTTAATTTATCGGCGGGGTACGGTAAAGCTTAAGCTGCAAGCTTAGTTCAGTTTCATCGATAATGCTGACTGGATGTGCCGGGCATGCTCTGCCAGGTCTACGCCCAGGTCGGTAAGATAGCCGCCATCAGGCTGAGTAATGATCCCTTTTGAGTAAAGACGTTCTGCGGCGTGAACAACTGACTGGCTGGCGTCGTGATGAATTTTCAGTCCCTGCATGAGACTGGACGCCGGAAATTTAAGAAGAAGATTTAACTCGTCGACCATATCCTGATCTACTAACACCATTACACTCTCCTGACACTGTTATTGTTTGAGTGCACCACAGCAGAGTTAATTGTAAGGCAAATACTGCGGGTACATCCGCTATAACACTACCATTTGCAGCCGCTGTCCAGATTAATTTATATCAACAACCTGCTGCTCAATTAAGTTTATGACACAAACCGGCATCCCCTGAAACGGATCCGGCCGTTAAGTGATATACTCCGGCTACCATTCTCAGGATGCAATAAACACGGAAACGATGAAATACAAAGATCTACGGGATTTTATTGAGCAACTTGAAGCCAGAGGCGAGCTGAAACGCATTACACAGGAAATCGACACCGACCTGGAAATGACGGAAATCGCCGACCGTACATTGCGGGCCAAAGGTCCGGCCCTGTTATTTGAGAACCCGAAAGGGTCAGACATGGCGGTACTGGCAAACCTGTTTGGTACGCCGGAACGTGTAGCACTGGGAATGGGCCAGTCATCAGTATCGGCGCTCCGGGAAGTAGGTAAATTACTCGCCTACTTAAAAGAGCCCGAGCCGCCTAAGGGTTTGAAGGATCTCTGGGAAAAATTACCGGTGTTCAAACAGGTTCTGAACATGCCGGCCAAAGAAGTGAAGAAGGCGCCATGTCAGGAAGTGGTGCTCAGCGGTGATGACGTCGACTTATCTAAGCTGCCGGTTCAGCGCTGCTGGCCGGGCGATGCCGCGCCACTGATCACCTGGGGATTAACGGTTACCAAAGGTCCGCACAAAAAACGTCAGAACCTGGGTATTTACCGTCAGCAGGTGATCGGGAAAAACAAAGTCATTATGCGCTGGTTATCCCACCGTGGTGGTGCACTGGATTTCCGTGAATGGTGTCAAACCCATCCCGGCGAACCTTATCCGGTGTCTGTAGCGCTTGGCGCCGATCCGGCCACCATTTTAGGTGCCGTAACCCCTGTGCCGGATACGCTTTCGGAATATGCCTTTGCCGGCTTGTTACGTGGCAGCAAAACGGAAGTGGTTAAATCAGTCAGTAATGACTTGCAGGTGCCGGCCAGTGCTGAAATCGTGCTGGAAGGTTATATCGCTCAGGACGAAGTAGCACCGGAAGGTCCCTATGGCGATCACACCGGCTACTATAACGAAGTCGATTCTTTCCCGGTATTCACTGTCACCCATATCACCCACCGTCAAAAACCCATTTATCACTCTACGTATACCGGCCGTCCGCCGGATGAGCCTGCGATTCTGGGTGTAGCACTGAACGAAGTGTTCGTGCCTATTTTGCAAAAGCAATTCCCTGAAATCGTCGATTTTTATCTGCCGCCGGAAGGGTGTTCTTACCGCATGGCGGTCGTCACCATGAAGAAGCAGTATCCCGGCCACGCCAAACGGGTGATGATGGGCGTCTGGTCGTTCCTGCGTCAGTTCATGTATACCAAATTTGTGATTGTGTGTGATGACGATGTGGATGCCCGCAACTGGGAAGACGTGATCTGGGCCATTACTACAAGAATGGACCCGGCCAGAGATACCGTTCTTATTGAGAACACACCCATTGATTACCTGGATTTTGCCTCTCCGGTTTCTGGTCTGGGGTCTAAAATGGGTATGGATGCCACTAATAAAATGCCCGGTGAAACAGACCGCGAGTGGGGCACGCCTATCGTCATGGATGAAAACGTGAAACAGCGCGTGGATGACATCTGGGACAGTCTTGGTATTATGGACTGATTAGCGCGGAGCGTGTGTGCGAAATTAAAACGCTCATTATTTCTTCTCTCCGCAAACAATTTTTTTGCATAATGCCGGACGCAGGCGGGAAAGCGGGGAATGTGTGTGCAATTAAAACCCTCCGCAGCAGGGATGCTGCGGTGGAGCGCCCATGGATGGGTTTACCGCGTGTTTTAATTGCATATGCGCTCCCCTCTCAGCCTGCGTCAGAACTTCAACCAATCAAAGAGTAACTATGTCGGAATTTCAGTGTAAGGTTACGGCCATCACGCCGTTAACTGAGGTCGTTTATAAAGTTGAGTTAACGCCTGCGCAGCCGGTGGATTTTAAAGCCGGTCAGTACATCATGGTGCATATGGGCGGAAAAGATAAGCGTCCGTTTTCCATCGCTAATCCGGCTTATGACAATGGCCGAATCGAATTGCACATTGGTGCAAATGAGAAAAACGCTTACGCCACCGAAGTCCTCGACAAAATGCGTAATGAAGGTGAAGTCACCTTAAGTGGCGGTCACGGAGAAGCATCATTACAAAGTGATGGTTCAGACATGATTCTTATCGCCGGTGGTACCGGTTTTTCTTATACCTGGTCTATTTTGCAGCAGGCACTGAAAGATCATGCAACCACGCCGGTGACCCTTTACTGGGGCGGACGCAATCAGTCAGATCTCTATCTATTCGATGAACTGACAGCATTAGCGGCTAAGCATGACAATTTCACCTTCGCTCCGGTAGTAGAATTTCCTGAAGAAGGCTGGCAGGGTAAAACCGGTTGGGTTCACAAAGCTGTGATGACTGACTATCCGGATTTATCTGACAAACAGGTTTATATTGCAGGGCGTTTCGAAATGGCCAAAGTGGCACGGGATGACTTTGCAGCATGTGGCCTGTCCACCGGTAAACTCTTCGGTGACGCCTACGCCTTCATATAAAGACGCGGGCCTTCTCATCAAGCCAACGTATGTTTCAGAAGCTCCTCATTACAGGGAGCTTTAATTTTAGCTTTGAAGAGCCCGTCATATGCCACCCAGTACCGAAGTGTTTTTCCTGTATTATTTATAAGTGTATCTGCTCCCAGCGAAGTTGGTAATATGACGAAATAAGCATCATTGGTAGTCACTACACTGCTCAATTCTCCTACGGCAACTTCAGAAAAAGCACTTTCCACATTTGAAGGCAAAGTTCCCTGAACGAATTGTCGTCCTTGGCGCATGTTGGCTTGTTTTATGTCCCGTGTTTCACTTCTGATAAATTCTCGAATTTTTTGATATTTGTCTTTGGATTGCAGTATAGAATTTCTCAACTCTGCAATCTTTTTGTACTGATCATGCCCGTTTACAGTCTTAGGCAATTTTAAATAGAAACCGCTGTACAGAGGGTTTTCGGCAAGATAGCTTTTTAAATCTTTGTTTTTCAGGTTCTGACCTTTTTCTCCGAACCACAAATTAAACAATTGTGCAGCTTTAAGCTCCGTTTCCTGTAGATAGCTATATACCGACTCGTTCACGTAATGCCTTGCTATGATGCGAAGATATTCCGTAGCATTCCCGTATATTCGAATATTCGCTTCCCTTTTTTCCGAGAGGTAGTTTCTGTCAGCGTCCGTCAATGATATTCCTGATGACTCAGCATAAACATTAACACTTCTTTCGTAACAAGCCAGAGCTAATGCTTCCGTTCGGACAAGCTCCTCACTAATCTCCTGACCGTTACTTTTCATTATTCTACTCACATAGCGCTGCCAGAAACTATATTCGGGTTGGTAGAGCGGCAACCCAAGCATAGTTATTACGGGTTTACTATTCTCCTGATCATCAGCCAGGCATGGGGCCTGTATAAAAATAAAGAACGCTAAAATTTTACACAATGAATTCACACTAAATCTCCAAACCTCCGCATATGTCATAAAAATGGGCGACAAAAGACGCCCATATTCATAGAAATTATTCGCTGTCGGTTACCTGTAAAGTCACTTTACCGCTATACATACCGGGCTCAATATCAACTTGCACACCATCTACTAGCAAAGTTAAATTCATACCATCCAGTGCACTTAGTGTTGCGCCGTCCTCTATGTTGAGTGATGAAATATAAGAGGTAGTTGTCACTGTCCAACTGGATGTGCTGTCCATGAAAACTGAGATCGTATCTTCAGCTTCCACTTCTGTATATTCATGAACAACCTTTCCAATCAGGTTGTAATTGACGTAACCGTCAGATTCAAGAACATCGGTAAAGAAAGAAACCGCATCATCGTAAAACTCCAGATAACCCGGCGTCGCTTCAGATGTTGTAATTGCACCAGTTAATGTCGCTCCTTCTAATGTCAGCGAAAGCGAGCCGTTCGCAGCGTTACCGTTGATAATGTCACCCGTTAGCGTCACGTCCGATAACGTTGCAACAAGTTCAGATGATGCTCCTCCATCATTGAGTTGAGAAGCATCCCCACCCTCAGGAGGTTGATTTCCACCTCCGCTCTCGCTACCAGTATTCAGGCTTTGCAGGTAGGCACCGTAGGGATCGTCGTTTTCAATCATTTCCAGAAGAACATTATTTGAAGCAACTAATGTAGCGTTATCAATAACAATGGTGGGAAACGAACTTTTTGCCTGAATGACAGCTTCCTGTGTTTCAAATACAGTACCGTTCTCAATCCGTAGCTCACCAGTTCCACTATGCAACATGACACCAATTCTGGCAGACTTTACGTAGGAGCTATCTGTGAATGTAGTGTCACCGGGAGCAGCCATAATGACGCCATAGTCCACAACATCCATATTACAACCGCTGAAATAATCCAGATTATTACCGATGGAATAAGCACCGTAACCGCTCTCGATAGTTTTGATGTCTGAATTAATGCAGTAAAGCCGGCTGTCACTGGTATCATCGGTCGATAGCACTCCCCATCCCTGTGATGTGATAACAGAATTGATGTAGTAAGCAGTACCATTTCCTACGAGGTTCGTTGATCTGACATTGCCGGTAATACCAAGCATCCACGGCGCTTCCATCATCCGTCCCAAATCCACATTGAACGTATAATCTTCGGGTAGCGTGCCGTTATAGGTTTCTATAACCGCATTGTTGACTGTCATTGTACTATTTCCGCCAACAAACACTGCGGTACGTATCGCACCATTAGTTGTAATCACAGCATCGTTTACCTGCACATTGGCGTAGCCTGAAGACATAATAGCTGCGCCATATCCGGAAAAGTCGTTACCACCGTTTCCGGTAAAATCCATAGTCGGGCTATCTATCAGATAGTCATAAGAATCTGTACTTTCAGCACTACTCGTCACCACAATGCCATTGAAATTTGCTCCGGTAGATGAGATAACCAAGTCACTTGCAGTTGCGTCATCAACTTCCCCCTGAGCCAGAGCTGCCAATACAGATTTCTCAGCTACATAAGCGCCGTCCTCAATATAAACAGCTGTTCTGAAATAATTGGTAATGCTGTCACTGTAAACTACCGGAATTGAGTCTGTAACACTTAAAACAACGTCTCCGGAATACTCACCGCTTGCTATTGCTGTCTCCACAGAATCTACCGTTAATGTGAGCGACTTTCCTTCAGGCGCAGTTACACTTGCGTCCTCTTCTATTATCAGCACATCGTATGAAGTGCTTTTGGTAATCTCCACGGACTCCCCACTAGCTATTGTCAAAGTTACGTCTTCGACAGTGTTTTCATTATTATCTTCGGTAGAATCACTGCCGCATGCAGAAAGAGCCAGAAGTGTGGAAATATATACTGCCGTGTATCGATGAATTGAGTGTTTCATTATTATCGCTCCGCAATACCATTCTTTAATAAAAAGTTAATTTCGCGTAAAAATTAATCGCAAAACTACTATTATCGAAGTGACAAAAAGTATGAAATCGTGATTCTCAATGTATTTAATTCATCAATAAAATTGTAAATTCGCTTCTTTACATAAATAGACTGATGGACTCAAGTGGTTTCCCGCTCCTCAGGATTACAGAGTGGCTTACCCGACTGAACCAGATAAGCTTAAGTTGCCTTACCAAAATATTCGATGAATTAAAGGCTTAGACGGTCGTGCATTGTGTTACCTTTTCAGTTACATAGTAGAATCAATATGAATAAGAGTTAAAAGTATCGGGGCATGTAAAACCGATATCCCGACAGCCATGCAACCATAAGCGTGGCACTTACAACAGGCTTGAAGGAGTGTTTATGCTACCACGCACACTGGTTGCTACTATCATGCTGCTGTCCACTTCAGCGATAGCAGCCCCCACCGCTAACGACGATCCGCGCCTGCACGATATTGCTAAAGCAATTTCTGCAGACCGCATTGAAAAAGACATCACTACACTAGTGAATTTCGGTACCCGTCACACATTGTCTGAAACCAAATCAGACACCCGTGGCATTGGTGCGGCCCGTCGCTGGATCCAGAAAGAATTCGAACAAATCTCCGCTGTATGCGGCGGCTGCCTTGAGGTTATTACGGTCAGAGACACTATCAGTGGTGAAAAGCGAATTCCCGATCCGGTGGAGGTGGTCAATGTTATTGCTATTCAACGGGGAACCACCGATCCGGACCGCTACGTGATCATGTCCGGTGACATTGATTCACGGGTATCAGATGTGATGGATTTCACATCAGACAGTCCCGGCGCAAACGACAACGCCTCAGGTGTTGCCGGTACACTGGAAGCAGCACGGGTACTCAGCCAGTACAAGTTTAACGGCACCATTGTTTACGCCGCACTTTCCGGTGAGGAACAGGGTTTATTCGGCGGTAAAATTCTCGCCGCAAAAGCACAGAAAGAAGGCTGGCGCATAAAGGCGGTGCTGAATAACGATATGATTGGCAATATCGAAGGGGTGAACGGCGTGATCAATAACAGTACCGCCCGCCTGTTCGCTGAAGGTACCAGAGTCACTGAAACTGAGTCAGAAGCCCGTACCCGGCGCTTCACCGGCGGAGAAGTGGATTCTCCCAGCCGTAATCTCGCCCGTTATATTGATAAAATTGCTGATCAATACATCGAAAATTTAGACACCATGGTGATCTACCGGCTCGACAGATTCGGCCGCGGCGGACACCACCGGCCATTCAATGATTTAGGCTATCCCGGTATCCGCATCATGGAAACCAACGAGAATTACACCCGCCAGCATCAGGACTTACGCACGGAAGACGGCATTGTATACGGCGACACCCTTGACGGCGTTGACTTCGACTATGCAGCCAAACTGACCGGATTGAATGCAGTGAGTCTGGCTGCTATGTCCTGGGCACCGACACCACCGGCAGAGGTATCCATTGAAGGAGCGGTAAAACCTTCCACCACGCTGAAGTGGAAAGCCGCCGACAGCAAACAAAATCCTCAGTTAGCCGGTTATAAGGTGTACTGGCGCTACACCGATGCACCGCAGTGGCAATACAGCAAATTTGTTGGTGATGTCACTGAAGCCACTCTGGAAAATATTGTCATCGACAACTACTTCTTTGGTGTTGCCAGTGTCAGCAAGGACGGCATTGAAAGTCCGGTGGTCTACCCGGGCGCAGCCGGCAGTTTCGGCGAATAAGCCTGAAACACAGCTTGCCACCCGTCATTGCAAGCTGTACGCACACTATCCTCAGGTTAAAAGCGTGACAGGTTGTCACGCTTTTTCTGTATTAATCCCCCCGGGACGCTACACTTTTACAACAAAGCCGGTTACGGTAGACGACTCTGCCCGAAATACTCCGTACTGGCAGACGTATTTAGGAAGTATTTGATGATAAAGGTATTTAGCGGTTTAATTTTGACGGGCCTGTTTTGTCTGACGACCCCGGCACAGGCAGAAATCAAACTGGGCGCCTCTCCTCTCGCCACTTACATTGATAACGAAGGTGAGCCTGCCAGGCTGAACAGTATTGTCACCGAGGCCTTCAGGCGTATGGATACGGACGTGACATTGCAAGTGATGCGCAGGGCCTTTTTAGGCGGTGCACTGACTACCGGCCAGCTTGACGGAGAATATGCGTTTATCAGTCTTGATGACAAACAGAGTAATGCCCTCTATTCAACTCCGTATCTGCCATTATATCTGTATGCAGCCAGCAAACGTCCCGCGGTAAAAGAAATTAAACTGCTGCCTCAGTTGCAGGACAGCCGCATTGCTATTGAGAACCGTTTTGCTAATACCACGCAGATCCGCGCCGTGCGCGAGGTGAAATGGTCCCGTACGCCCACTACATTCGATGCCTTTAAACAATTTGCTGATGATCGTACGCCCCTGCTGATGACTTCAGCTTTACTGATTGATGAATTTAACCTTTTACTGCTGGCAGATAATGAGGAACTGGTCTCCCGCTCGGCTGACGCCCTCATCACCAGCGGCTTCCACCTGATGCTGGCAGAGGATACAGCCGCTAACAGAGGCCTGATCTCAACATTTAACGACACCATTTCACACATGCAATCTGACGGTACCTACAACACGCTGTTAGGAAAGAGCTGGCTGAGTAAAGACATCAACAACGACGGCATTGCCGATTACATTACGTCAGAATCGGTTTTCCACGATACCACCCCGCCCTCAGCCGCAACGGCGTATCCACTGGACTCAACCCGCCCCGCCGCTGCCAGTGTCTATATAATTGACGGCAACCGTTACGATAACTGGCAGGATGCAGTAAACGTGTTACAGTCACTGACACCGGCGGCGACGCAGCTCAGCCTGCTTGATGCCGATATATACAAAAAAATTATCCGGCAGTGGTAGTAAGAAACATTTTATTCTATAAAAAATTAAACTAGCAAATTCTAACGGAACGCCTATATTTAAAGGGAGTCACCCGATAAATTTATTTTATCGTGGTGAACTAAATTTCTCCGTAACACGTTAGACATATTACTGTCATAATTATATGATAGTGACGGGTAAACCACAGGAGGGCTCATGAATATGCATGCATTAACCAAGTCATTTACGCGGTTTTTTGAGCGGAGCCATCCATATACAGTTGCATACTATATTGGAAGGAAAAATGCTGAGAAGATTTTTGATTGCAAGATCAAGAAGAAATCCAAGCTACTCGCTGACTCAAATCACTAGCGTCAACACCCGATAAACAGGCCTTGTTCACAAGGCCTGTTTTTATTTGTGCCGGAAAAAATTAAAAGAACGCCTGCAGTCCGGTTTGCGCCCTGCCCAGAATTAACCCGTGAATATCGTAAGTGCCCTCATAAGTATTCACTGTTTCCAGATTCAGCATATGCCGCATAACATGGAAATCACCGGCAATCCCGTTGCCTCCGTGCATATCTCTGGCTTTACGGGCAATATCCAGCGCCTTTGAACAGTTATTACGTTTAACCAGTGAAATCATCACGGGATCAAATGCGCCGTCGTCAATCAGTTGCCCCACCCGCAAGCTCCCCTGCAAGCCCAGCGCAATTTCCGTTTGCATATCCGCCAGCTTGGTCTGGAAAAGCTGAGTCTGTGCCAGTGGCCTGCCGAACTGCTTTCTGTCGAGGCCATACTGCCGCGCAGCGTGCCAGCAAAACTCTGCCGCCCCCATGGCTCCCCAGGAAATACCGTATCTGGCCATATTCAGGCAACTGAATGGCCCCTTTAAGCCACGCACTTCAGGAAACATATTCTCTTGTGGCACAAATACGTTGTCCATAACGATTTCCCCCGTAACAGAGGCATTCAGTGACAACTTGCCCTTGATTTCCGGTGCCGACAAACCAGCCATGCCTTTTTCCAGCACAAAACCGCAAATCTCATTGTCCTCACCGGTATTTTTAGCCCATACCACAAAGACATCGGCTACCGGTGAATTAGTGATCCACATTTTATTGCCTGTCAGTCTGTAACCACCCGGCACTTTTTCCGCGCGGGTTTTCATTCCCGCCGGATCCGAACCCGCATCCGGCTCGGTTAAACCAAAGCAACCGATAAATTCACCGGTGGCCAGTTTGGGCAGATATTTTTCTTTCTGTTCAGTGGTACCAAATGTCGCAATGGGATGCATAACCAGCGAAGACTGCACGCTCATGGCGCTGCGGTAGCCGCTGTCGACCCGCTCCACTTCTCTGGCAATCAATCCATAGGAGACATAATTCACCCCGGCGCAGCCATAGCCATCTATGGTTGCACCTAACAGGCCCATCTCACCGAACTGACGCATGATTGACGTATCGAAAGTAGCAGTGCGGTTTGCGTTTTCAATGCCCGGCATCAGTGCCGTCTGGCAGAAATCTCTTGCTGCATCACGGAGCATTCTCTCCTCGCCGGTTAACTGCGTTTCAAGATGAAAAATATCATTCCAGTGAGGATTGGCAGAGGCTGTCACGGTGAATTCCTGTTGTGCATTTGAACCTGCACACAGTATCACACGGTTGACAGCAACGGATCACCTGTGAAATGAAAGAAGGATCTGATTGCTGTCAACCTGATACAACACAAAGTATTGCACGTTGTCAGCCTACGCTCACAGATGAGTCAGGGGCATTTCAGTGGAATATTTGATTTGTTCCATAGCAAAACTGCTGGTGACATCGCTCAAATCGATGCCGGATACCAGCCGCTTGTAGAAGTGATCAAAGCTTTGCATATCAGTAACCAGCACTTTAAGCAGATAATCATACTCGCCGGACATGCGGTAAAATTCGACCACTTCTTCAAAAGAGGAAGCATGGCGGGCAAACTTGTCCAGCCACTGCGCATCGTGACGGGATGCCTTTACCTGCACGAACACTGTCATGGTTAAGCCAAGATGCATAGCACTGAGCAGTGCCACACGCTTGCTGATCAGCCCGTCGTTTTGCAGTCTCTGGATGCGGCGCCAGCACGGTGTCGTCGTCAGCCCCACCTGTTCTGCAATATCGCTTACCGGTGTTTCGCTGTTATTCTGTAACGCCGCTAAAATGGCCTTGTCGGTTTTATCCAGTACTGCTTTTATCATCTGTGGCGTCCCGTATGCGCTGCTTTCGCCTATTATGTCAACCACAGCGCAATTGCCAAGCCTGAAAGCATCACTGCCAGTGAAGTAAAGAAGCTGTAGCGCATTTTCGGGACTTGCAGATATTCGTGGATCACGCTGCCAAGTACCGTCCACAAGCTGTTTGCTGCCAGTCCGCTTAAGCAAAACACAATGATGAGGGCCAGACTGTCTGTGACCACACGGTCGGGTGACACAAACTGGCTGTAGGCGGTGATCAACATCAGCCAGGCTTTGGGGTTCAGCGGGTGCACCAGTATGCCTTTAAAGAATCCGGGGGCAACAGCGCTGGCCCTGCGGGCTTCGGCGTGTCTGACACGCCATAAGCTGTAAGCAAGATAAAGAATGTAGAACGTACCGGCCACTTTAATGAACGTCACCATCACAGGAAACTGCTGAAAAACACTGCCTAACCCGACGCAAATCGCCAGAGCATTAATCACAAACCCTGTTACCACCCCTGCCATTAGCGGCAGCGTGCTGCGTATGCCCAGTTGCACACTGGTGCCCAGCAAGGTCAGATTAGCCGGTCCTGGGGTAAACGTCATACTGACAGCAAACACCACCAGCAAACTCAGATTCTGCAATTCCATTTTCTTTTCTCTTAAACAACGTACTTAACATTACCAACGTGATTGATATACTGATTGAGCAATCAATAAACACAAAAATATGAATTGTTACCCTATCAATGTGAGAGCAGAAAATGTGGAAACCGACAATTGATGCCACCAGCGACAAAAAGCTTTACCTGCAAATTTGCGACGGTGTGGCACAGGCTATTGTCAGCGGAGAGCTGAAGCGGGGCGAGCAGCTTCCCACCGTACGGGCACTGTCAGCGCTGCTGAATGTTACACCGGGAACCATAAACCGTGCCTTTGATGAAGGAGTGCAGCGGGGAATCATTGAGAAAACACAGGGAAAAGGGACGTTTGTAAAACAGCAAAAACAAGGACGGACGATCAGTGCAGCGATGCTGCCCGGACGCAAAGATGTTTTCGACTTCACATTGAATCAGCCGGCCTGCCTGAACATTGAACCCATTCTTTCAACCCACCTTCAGAACCTTGCCCGTCAAAATGATCCCCGCCTGTGGTCGGTGTATGGCGATACCCGCGGACTGCCGGAACACCGGCAGAGTATGGCGGACTGGCTGAATCTGAGGGGAAATAACGCTGACCCGGAGAATCTTTTCCTCCTTGCCGGAGCCCAGCAGGGCTTGTTGTCTTCCCTGATGTTGTTATGCAATAAGGGCGACACGGTCATGGTTCAGGAAACCACTTTCCCCGGGATCCGTGCTGTGGCAACACTGCTTGGATTGCAATTGCAGCCAGTGGCCATGGATGAGTGCGGACTCGATCTCAGCGACTTCAAAGCACGGTGCAAGCAAGCCACCAGCCAGGTGCTGGTTATTCTGCCGACAGCGCACAACCCCACCGGAAAGACCCTCTCTCAAAGTCACCGGGAAAAGCTGGTGAAAATTGCCCGTAAATACGACATTTATCTGGTGGAAGACGATATTTATTTGCATGCAGAACCGGTTTTGTCACTGCAACAGCTTGCGCCTGAGCGCACTTTTCACGTATCGGGGTTTTCCAAGTGTGTCGCACCGGCGTTAAGGGCCGGCATGCTGGTTTGCCCGCCACAATTTACCGGTAGTCTGGCACGGGTGATACAGGCACAGAACTGGTTTACACCACCGGTAACTACCGAACTGGCTCACAGGCTTCATGCAAGCGGCGATGCCGTTACCATTGAGCAGGCCAGGCGGGAAGACTGCATAGAGCGTATTGCGCTGGCCAAAGGGATTCTGGGCGAAAGACGTATTCAGTACGACCCGGTGAATTTGCACATCTGGCTGAAACATTCTCCGCGGCTTGATAATGCCGCCGTGATCAGCCGCCTGAACCAGTTGGGTGTAGATGCACTGCCATCGGTGTTCTTCCATGTGACAGAAACGTCTTCGGCGCATTTACGTCTTTGTCTGGGCAATCTCAATCCTGAGAACTTACAACAAGGTCTGGAGATTATTGCCAGAGAGCTGAACCCGTCCTTGCCGGAACGGGCAATCATCTGATCGCCGTTTGCAGTAGCATCACTGGCCAGTATTGTCCAGTTTGTTCCCCGGACTTTCCCGGGCTCCAAAATAGTGCAGTTACCCGCCAGCATCTCAAACAATTCATGAATCACATTCAGTTTGTTCGACAGTAAATCGACTCTCGGACGAATATCCAGATATTTCATTGTGGCATTATAGGCGTCTTCGAACTCAGGGTATTCCCAGAAAAATTCCGGCGTATCCAGCAAACCATAGTGCAGAAAAATATCGCTTTTGGTACTGAAAAGATGACCACGAATACTGGCCAGCTTCTGTCTGCTCAGAGTAATTTTACCTGATTCAGCCAGTGCCTTAGGCAAATATGCATATTGCTGAATAGTCTTTTCCGCCTGATATTCATACTGATTCAGTTTGGTCGACTGCGCCAGCGCATGACTGACAGCCAGTCGCATCAATGCCTCACCGGCCGGAAGGGAAATCAGGTCGCCCTGCAATTTGAGTGACTCAGCCCCGGTGTTAAAACGCACATGCTCCTGATGCTCACAGGAAAGGGCATCACTGCTGATTTGCAGGCGATGCAAGAACGCCAGACGTTCGTCTTCGTCCACGCCCCAAAATACCAGCACGCCGTAGTCAAACAGCCATCCTTCTCCACCCGGCAGCGGCAAATGCACAGCATCCCGGTAGCGTGTTCCGTGCTGAGACTGGCTTATTGTTGTGGCGTCAGATTCTGATAATACATACACTGAAACCCGATCATTTGAGAAATCCATACTGGCTTCCGACAGGTTAAAAAACGGGCTGATTATGCGCTTGATTTCAGTTGTCACCTAGAAATATAAATCATTAATTTTCATAAAGTTACGATAATGACAACTCATATCTGGCATGCTTTCTCTGGCTCCTCATTGCACGGTCACCTTTTTCTCAGATAATTGATTTTGTCACCGCCACTGACTTACTATGAAATACCTGAAAAATTACGAGTGTTAATTATGAAAAAAGCTGTTTTCGCATTGATTGCATTAACTTTTACCCTGGCCGGTTGCGCCCCGGAAGTTGGCTCAAAAGCTTGGTGTGCTGATATGAAAGAAAAACCTAAAGGCGACTGGACGGCAAACGAAGCCGGCGACTTTGCCAAACACTGTCTGTTCAGCGACGACGATTAATCATTAATCCCCTTTAACCAGCGGATTGCTGAGCGGTCTCCGGCAATCCGATGTCATCCTGCCGGGCCGGTATCTGACACTGTCCGGCCTTATCCCCTGCGCTTACATTCTCTGTCTATGCTTAACTCTGGCACGATTCGTGGACTATTTACTCCGGAATATGAGTATTTCTGAATACCGTTTTTACCAGATTCCGGAAAACTATTTATTCCAATCAAAGGCTTAGCCTTATGCATCACAATTTATATTTTGCAGTAACCGGCGCAGATCTTTTTCCGGTTTGTCTGACATGTGTCGCTAAACACCGACAACGTCAGAACGGAAACAGCACCGCGAACGGTATTTGGGGACACGATGGCAAGGATCAGGGTTATTGACGGCGATATTACGCAACTGGAAGTGGATGCCGTCGTAAATGCAGCGAATCCGTCGCTGCTGGGCGGTGGCGGCGTTGATGGTGCAATCCACCATGCTGCAGGGCCGGAGCTTTTTGAGTATTGCAAAGCAGTTGGCGGATGTAAAACCGGTCAGGCAGTGCTGACACCGGGTTTTAATCTTAAGGCTCCGTATATTATTCATACCGTGGGGCCGGTATGGCGCGGCGGCGTGAACCATGAAAGTGACTTGCTTTCCAAGTGCTACCGGAACAGCTTACGGCTGGCGAGTCAGCATAACATTCAAACCATTGCTTTTCCGGCGATAAGTTGCGGCATTTACGGATATCCGGTGAATTCAGCCTGCGAAGTTGCGTTGGGTTCCATCCGCTTTCATGCCAGCGGAACAGCACTGCCTCACACTATTTATCTGGTTTGTTTTGGTGAAGAAGTTAAATCAGGGTTCCGTCAGCTTCTGGGCTGACCCTGACTGGCTGGTATGACTAAAATCGCCGGGGAAAACACGCGGTGGTAACATTGCATTCACACAAATGCTAAAAGTCGTAAAGATTGCGCACCAGCACCAGCCCCACCAGACTGTACAAATAACAAACAACCCCTTACTTCCCTTTTCCCCCTCCGTATAATACGCGCTCTTCAAAAACGGAGGGCTTTCACATGCAAAAACCAAAACACAGTGTGGTTGAAGATATTTTTGCTTTAGTCAGTGCAGGGCTGTTCGTTGCCTTTGGCGTTTATTTATTTCAGTCGCAGGACCTGATGGTCGGCGGCGCTGCAGGGCTTGCGCTGCTGGGAACTTATGCGTTGCCTGTAGACTTCGGGGTGCTGTTTTTCCTGATCAACGTGCCGTTTTATGCCCTTGCGTGGACCCACATCAGCAAACGTTTCACTATAAACACGTTTATCTCCGTGTCTACCGTCTCAGTACTTACTGATCTTATCCCCCGCTTTGTGGATGTCAGCAGTGCTAATCCGGTTTTCACGGCAATATTCGGCGGGATCCTCATTGGCGTAGGCATGCTAATCATGTTCCGTCATACCTCAAGTCTGGGCGGTCTTGGTATTCTGGCGTTCTATCTTCAGCAACGTTTCTCCATCCGTGCCGGTACTTTTCAGCTGTCAGTAGACACCGTTATTTTGCTGTCTTCACTGCTGGTACTCGACTGGCGTCTGGTACTGATGTCGGTGCTGGCGGCGTTCTGTCTGAACATGGTGCTGTCCTTAAATCACCGGCCGGAAAGGTATACTCTGCCGTCATTATCCAAACAGGATGATAAACTGCCGGGGGCCGGCGAAGCCAGTTAGTCCTGGCGGACGTGCACCGCCCCCCACTCAGGGCCATACTTAGCTTCAATGATCTTCGTCCGGATATCTTCGGGCAGGAATGGTCTTACAGTACCGGCAAGTCCGCCGGCCAGTACCAGTTTTCCCTGGCTTTTTTCCATGGCAATACGGGCTATTGATGATAAATAGTCCGTGCCGGAGCGGACAATATCTGAAGCATACACATCGCCCTTGGCCGCACAGTCAAACACAAGTCCGGCGGCGCCGGCAAACTCAGCCGGTTGCGCATAATTAAGTTTGTTCACGAGTTCCCGGGTGGTGCCTGCGCTGAAATGTGCACAGATCGTTTCAGACAGCTGTGAGGCCGGCAACACACCATCCAGCGCTTCCAGCGTGTGCCGCACCGCTTCACGACCGAACCAGGCACCACTGCCCTTATCACCGATATTAAAACCGTGGCCACCATACTGAATACAGTCTTTGCCACACAGTGCGGCTGCGCAGGAGCCGGTACCGGCAACCAGAACTGCACCGCTCTCACCACCGTGCGCCCCCACCAGCGCAGTATGCAAATCACTGGTGAAACGAAATGATGCAAAAGGATGCTGCCATTGACTGAGCATTTCTGCGGCTTCTTTCACCGTTGCACCGGCCAGACCCGCACTCACATGACACTTTGCGAGCACCGCAGCGTCATTCTCATTAATCGCAACGTCTGCATTTTGCAGGGCCAGTAAAACCGACCGGATAATGGCCGGCAGGGCTTCTTTACCAATCCTGGCCACATTAGCAGGACCGCTTATTCCCTCACCTGCCGGTTCACCGTTTTCATCAAACACAACGGCCTTACACTTGGTGCCGCCGCCATCGACTCCGGCAATATATTGCTGGTTATTCATTTTAATTATTATTCTCCTGACAACTGGTCGCTGAAATCCGGCACCACGGCTAATATTTAAAGGTTGGGTTTGATATTTACCATTTATCGTTAATCAATGTCACTGCAAGGTTCCCGTTCAGGATTAAATTTCATTATAGAACAATACAACAACGTTTTTTATGGCATGATGGCGTTCATGTCCAACGGACTGACAGGATTTTCTGATTGAAAACAACGATCAAGGATGTCGCTGAACTCGCAGGCGTATCCTTTAAAACCGTTTCACGGGTTGTGAACAAAGAACCCAACGTGAGCGAAGAAACCGTTGAAAAAGTGCAGGCTGCTATCAGGCAGCTGAATTACCGTCCCAATCCGGCTGCAAGAAACCTCGCCAGTGATAAGTCCTATTCTATAGCCTACGTCTATGACAATCCGAACGCTTATTACGTTATTGATATGCAGAAGGGCTTGTTAAGAGAATGTAGAAACAATGATTACGACCTGCTGATCCATCCTTGCGAAACCTCAAATGAGGATGTCGTCAGCGATATTCTTCAAATGGCAACCCGCTCAAACCTGGCTGGCCTGATATTGTCTCCGCCATTATCCGAAATGCCGGAATTACTTAATCAGATAGTTCATTCCGGATTGCCGTTTGTGGGTATTGTTTCAGGCGTAGCCCCTTTCGGCATTCAGGGGAAATGGCTGTGTATTGATGATTTTCAGGCTGCCTGCGATATCGTGAATCACCTGATTCACCAGGGCCACAAACGCATTGGCTTTATCTCAGGCAACAGAAATCACCGCTCTACACTGGAACGGGAACGGGGTTATCTGGATGCACTGGAAAATTATCGCCTGGATACCAGTGCGGAACTTAGAATAGACGGCGAGTACAATTTCGAAAGTGGTGTATCGGCTATGAAGCAGTTTCTCGCGCTGGAGAACCCGCCGACAGCAGTGTTTGCCTGTAATGATGAACTCGCCGCCGGCGCTTTGCTGGAAGCAAGACTGAATAATATTCAGGTCCCTCAGGACATGGCGATAGCAGGTTTTGAGAACAGTCCCTTTTCGCGGCAAACTTCTCCGGCCATAACAACTGCAGAACAGGATACCGTGGCCATAGCCCGTAAGGCCGCCGGCTTGCTCATCGACACCATTTCACAAAGCAAACGACACGCTAAGCCGGTGTTTGAAGAGACGGACAGTATTTTTTATTGTCCGGAATTGATTATCAGAGATTCCACAACGAAAAAGCCCGGCAACTGAGCCGGGCTTTGTGTCATTTCGCTTTAGGCGGCGTCGACTTTGGCGCAGATCCTTGTTGATTAACGGGACGTGAATACGCACCTCTGTTCACTCTCGCTCTACTATAACCTGTCCTCATAACTTACCTCTTAATTGGTCAGAAACAGACTCCTTCTCCAGCAAGGCATCCGGCATGTATCGAAAATAAACTATACGATGTGATAACAAACCTGGCCGTAATCCTTTCGGCTAACCTTGCTGACACCGCAACCCGCAGGAAGAATAGACAGAACTTGCAACGAATCTTAAATACTTTATTCTAAAGAATGGAGATAATTAGAATAAAAAAGCAGTCCGGAAGATGGAAATGAAAATGTGGAATCACTACCTGCTTGCGATATCAGAGGTATATTGCAGCCAAACAGAAGCAAACACAAGCGCTATGTGTTCAACCCGCTTAAATTATCGCCGGGTAACAAAAGCCGGTTCTTTATGATCACCGGCGCATTCGGATACGTCAGTGCCCTGCTCGCTATCGCCGGCGTGCTTTACTATCTTGAAGCCTTCAGAAAGTGGCGTGTTTTCAGGTATCTGCCTGCCATTGTGCTGCTGTACTTTGTGGTAATGGTGTGTGCCAGTGCCGGGTTATGGGGAAAAACCGCAGCCATCAATGATACTTATAAAATGCTCAGGAACAACCTGCTGCCCGCGATGATCTTCCTGATGTTGCTGGAAGCCGATCTGCGCCAGATTAAGCGGCTGGGCTGGCGGATGATTTTCGCCTTTCTGCTTGCCAGTTTCAGTATTGCCGCCGGCTTCATTGTTACGTTTGCTCTGTTTCAGCACGGGCTGGCAGATAACGCATGGAAAACCTTCGCCGCGTTGTGCGGCAGCTGGATGGGGGGAACAGGTAACCTCGCAGCCATACAACTGGCGCTGGATGTGCCCGACTCCGCTATGGGATACACCTTGCTGATTGACTCCATTGATTATGCCATATGGGTAATGGCATTACTGGCACTGGTGCCCTATGCAGCTCATTTCAACCGCTGGGTAAAAGCCGACAGCCGTGCGCTGGATGATGTGGGTGCAAGGCTGGCAGAATCGAAGGCGAACCAAACTCAGGTGTCAGGCGGCAATGTGCTGATGCTGCTGGCCTTATCCTGCGTTGTCTCATCACTGTCCCAGTGGCTCGCGGCGATGTTGCCGGCCTCTGCTTATTTTTCTACTACCGCCTGGACTGTTGCACTGGTCACCCTGGCCGGGATCGCCGGTGCTGTCACTCCCCTTCGCCGCGTGGGCGGTGCAGATGTGGTGGCTACCGTACTGCTGAACCTGATTATTGCGCTTATTGCATCCAGAGCCAGTTTTTCAGAATTGCTGGAAGCGCCGGTGTATATACTGGCCGGCGGTTGTATCTTACTGATTCACGGAGTGATTATGGTTATTGCGGCGAAACTCTTCCGGCTGGATTTGTTTACCTGCGGCCTGGCGTCACTGGCGAATATTGGTGGTGTTGCCTCAGCCCCCGTGCTTGCAGCCTCATACTCAAAAGCACTCATTCCGGTTGGCGTGTTGATGGCAATGCTGGGGTACATTGTTGGTACCGCCGGAGGACTTGCCGTGGGTAAGGTATTGTCAGTGATTGCCGGCGCCTGAGTGACGCCGGCGGGTATTCACTAGACGTGTTTAACAATGCGGGGCACCCGCTGGGATAAGCGGGTGACAAGATCGTAAGAAATTGTCCCGGCGTGGCGGGCCACTTCATCCACTGAAAGTTGATGTCCCCACAGTTCCACCCGGTCACCGGGCGCCGGAGCCGGAATATCAGTCACATCAATGGTAATCATATCCATCGACACCCTGCCCGCCAGTGCCGCACGGTGTCCGTTAACCAATACCGGCGTACCGTTGGGACATTGTCTGGGATACCCGTCGGCATAGCCGATACCCGCTGTGGCAATCACAGAACGGCGCTTCGCTTGCCAGGTATCGCCGTACCCCACTGTTTCACCGGCTTCTATAGTGCGCAGTGCAATAATACTTGCCTGAAGTGTCATCACCGGTCGCAGATCCAGCCCGCAGGGTGTGTCCAGAGGCTCGGCGCCGTACATGGCAATACCGGTGCGGTTCCAGTTTCCCCGCGCTTGCGGCCAGCCCACAGTTCCCGGAGAATTGGCAATGCTGACTGCAAATCCGGTAGCTGCCCGAACCTGCTCAAAGGCATCCAGCTGCTTTTGTACCGACTGACTGCCCGTTTCATCACCGCATGCCAGATGCGTAACCAGCACGGTATCGTCAGTTAACATATCCCGGTATTTCGCCACCATGGGTAATACTTCATCACAGGCAAACCCGAGACGGTGCATGCCCGAATCCACTTTTAACCATATCGCGGGACGACGATCAGAAGGGCACGCTTTTAACCAGCGAAGTTGCTCTTCGCTGTGAACAACCACAATGCAATTTTCCCGCGCAGCCACAGCGCATTCAGTCGCCTGGTGAGGGCCCTCAAGGATAACCACAGGAGCCTGAATGCCGCCTTCCCGTAACGCCAGCGCTTCTTCTGTAATAGCAACCGCAAACGCAGGAGAGACTTTACGTAATATCCGCGCCACATTGACTGCCCCGTGTCCGTAGGCATCAGCTTTCACCACCGCCATATTCTGTCCTTCACCGGCCAGAGAGGAAAGTACACGGAAATTATGCAATAGTGCGTCGGCGTGGATAACAGCCTGGGTTTGTCTGCTCAACGGCGGGGGCTCCTGATCTAAAATTTGCGCTGAAAGCTATCTTACAACGACGGGATAATTCCAGCTATACAAATTAATTGGAATAATCTATTCTTGGATTTCAATTGAATTAAAATAATGTAACAGGGCCGCATGTTAGAGCATTACGCGTTAGCAGACTTAATGGTTTTCGCCGCTTACGGTTTGCTTCTTATCGCCAGTGGCTGGCTGTTTAACCGCTCCAGCCGCTCAGCCAAAGATTACTTCCTCGGTGGAAACAGCATGCCGGTCTGGGTTGTGGCGATTTCTGTACTGGCAACGTCCCAGTCTGCAGCCACGTTTCTGGGAGGCCCTGATCAGGGTTACCGGGGCGATCTGACCTACCTGTCAACCAACATCGGCGCATTCATCGCTGCTTTCTTTGTTGCCGCTTTTCTTATCCCGCGGTTTTATAAACACAATGTCTACACGGTATACGAACTGCTGGAACAGCGCTTTGGTGAACAGGCCAAACAACTGGCCGGTGCCATGTACCTTTCCGGCCGCGTGTTCGCCAGTGGCGCAAGGCTGTATATGGCAGCACTGGCTGTCGCCATGATTCTGTTCGGCAACATTGATGCATCCAGCGTCATTCTTGCCACCGTCATTATTACAGTCGCAGGGCTTGTGTATACGGTTTATGGCGGGATCCGCACAGTTATCTATTCTGACGTGTTACAGGCTGCGGTGTATATCTGTGCCGCGGTAGCCGTGATTATCGCACTGTTAAATGCAATTCCGGCTTCTCTGGCCGATATCGTTAACGCCCTTCAGCATCCTGCACCGGATACACCTTCAAAATTAAGGTTGTTTGATACCCGGCTTGATTTCACAAACACCGGCGTTTTCAGTTTGTTCTCTGTTTTTACCGGATTTGTGCTTCTGAACATCGCCGCTTTTGGACTCGACCAGGATATGACGCAACGGGTGCTGACCTGCAAAAGTGCCAAAGAAGGCAGCAAAGCCATGCTGCTTTCGGTGGTGATGGTGATTCCGGTGATGTGCCTGTTTTTAATCATCGGTTTATTGCTGTTCGTTTACTATCAGCGTCCCGATTTAATGGCCGGCGGCAGTGGTGAAAACCCCGTTCCGGTATTTGCCGGCGAACCGGTCACAATATTCATGTACTACGTGCTCAGCGAAATTCCTGATGGTGTTCGCGGCCTGGTCACCGTGGGTATTCTGGCTGCCGCACTGTCTACATTAAATTCCGGCCTGAACTCCATGTCCAGTGTTCTGATCCAGGACATGTACCGCCCCTGGCTGGCCCGCCGGAATACACAAAAGAACGATGCTCACTTTGTCAAAGCAGGACGCTTCGCCATGTTATTAATGGCATTGTCATTAGGATTTATGGCGTGTCTGTGCTATTACTGGCAACAACATACCGACATGCCGCTGCTGCAATTTGCACTTGGCGTCATGGTTTTCTCGTACAGTGGTTTACTTGGCGTTTATTTCGTCACGCTATTTTCCCGCCGTGGAAGCCGGCGTTCGGTGATAGCAGCGTTGATCACCGGTTTTCTGGTACCCTTGTCCATGCAACCCTATATTATTGAGAGTATTTTGCCGGCCCGCCTGCAGTTTGAACTCGGGTTCACATGGCAACTGGTCGCCGGCACGCTCATATCCACGCTTATTTGTGCTATGGGTAATACACCCGCAGGCTATAATAAAGATACACAGCAACCGGAACCGGTTCAGTAACAGAACGCTGCCGTTAAAAATAACAACAAAACATTCCAAAGCAATAAAGCAGAGCAACAGAACTAAGGCAAATTATGCAGGCAAAAACAATCACCGGGGCGTCAGACTTACTGGCACAGTTAAATAAAATTGTGTCAGAGGGCAGAAACCCCGCCACGATGGATATCGATTTGCTGTCGACGGAATCCATCCTGCATAAAATCAATCAGGAAGATGCCAAAGTAGCCGCAGCAGTGGCAACTGAAATCCCCCAAATTGCCCGGGCAGTGGATGCCATAGTGGAAAAACTGCAACAGGGCGGACGGTTAATTTACATCGGTGCCGGCACCAGCGGCCGTCTGGGTATTCTTGATGCTGTAGAGTGTCGCCCGACCTTCAGCGTGCCCGATACACTTGTGATGGGCATTATTGCCGGTGGCGAAATAGCTATACAGCATGCTGTAGAGGGCGCAGAAGACAACAGCGCTCAGGGTATCAAAGACGTACAGGCCGTGAACCTTTGTGAAAAGGATGTACTGGTAGGTTTGTCTGCCAGCGGACGGACGCCCTATGTGGTCAGTGCACTGGAATATGCAAATGAACTGGGCGCGGTCACCGCAGGTATCGCCTGCAGCCCGGGCGCGCCGGTGCTCACCACCGCACAAATTGCGATTTGCCCGGTGGTTGGTGCAGAATGCCTCACCGGCTCCACGCGGATGAAATCCGGCACGGCACAAAAGCTGGTGCTGAATATGCTGAGCACTGCCAGCATGATTCGCCTGGGTAAAACCTATCAGAACCTGATGGTCGACGTTAACGCCACCAATGAAAAATTAAAAGCCCGCGCTATCCGCATAGTGATGCAGGCTACAGACTGCTCCGGGGAAGAGGCATCAGCTGCACTCGATGCCGCCGGACATAAAGCCAAAGTGGCGATCATGATGATCCTCACCGGTAACGATGCCGCCAGCGCAGAGTCCATGTTGTCAGATCATAATGGCTTTTTACGCCGCGCTGTTGAGCAACAATGAAGAAGGTTCTTTTTCTGCTGTGTCTCATCTCTGTAAAGGCACTGGCGGTGACGACAGGGGCTGAGCAACCCGACGCTTTCCTCGGATTACTGAAAGACAAACAGGTTGCGCTGGTCGTTAACCAGACGTCGGTTTCCAAAGGTCAGCACCTGGTAGACGACCTGCTGTCCCGTGGCATAAACATCACCAAAGTTATGGCGCCGGAACATGGATTTCGTGGTGATGCCGGCGCCGGCGAAACCATCAGCGACGGCGTGGACTCCCGAACCGGCCTGCCCATTCTGTCCTTATACGGCAGCACCAAAAAGCCCACGGCCACCATGCTCGAAAATGTGGATGTGCTGATTTTCGACATTCAGGATGTAGGCGCACGTTTCTATACATATATCAGTACGTTACATCTGGTCCTGGAAGCTGCTGCTGAAACAGGCAAAACGGTCATCGTACTCGACAGACCTAACCCGAACGGAAAATTTGTGGATGGCCCTGTGCGGGAAGCTGCCTTTACCTCTTTTGTAGGTATGGATCCTATCCCCCTTTTGCACGGTATGACCACAGGTGAACTGGCACTGATGATCAAAGGGGAAGCCTGGATTGAGCAGGCTGAGTCACTTGATTTGCACGTCATACCCGTTAAAGACTACCGGAAGTCCATGCCATGGCACCTGCCTGTGCCTCCCAGCCCGAACTTGCCAAACGATACGGCAATCCGGTTGTATCCCTCACTGTGTTTATTTGAAGCAACAACTGTCAGTATCGGCCGCGGAACACCTTTTCCGTTTCAGGTTGCCGGACATGACCGGGTGGTGCTGGGTACATTTACTTTCACGCCGCAAAGCCTGCCCGAAAGCGCGCCTCACCCGAAACTGGAAGGCAAAACACTGAAGGGGCTGGACTTACGTTCTTCTGATACGGAGGGGTTTGATATTGCTTTGCTCCTGAAGGCGAAAAAGCAGTTTGAACAACAGGACGAAACCTTTATCGACCGGCCAGATTTCTTTGACAAGCTGGCCGGTACTGACGCATTAAGAAAAGCCATTGAAAGTGGCCTTTCTGAGCAGGAGATCAGAGCAATGTGGCAGCCTGCGTTAGCAGAGTTTAAGCAACAAAGACGTCCGTATCTGCTTTATCCTGACGAATAATTTAAAGCGCTCAGTGCTGCTGCTTTTTAAATTCAGACACCGCTTCGTTGGTTTTCTCCAGCAGCTTTCTTCCCTGCCGTGATGCCTGGGTAAGTGCAATAAATAACATATCGATGATCAGCTCCTGCGCAGTACGGGCAAGAATCGACGCCAGTCGTAACGAAGCTTCTTCTGCCACCGAATACAGTTTTACTTCTGCCTGATCAGCGATGGTGTTCTGACCGTACTTTGTGATGGAAATAACCGGGGTGTGATTACGTTTTGCTTCAGTAACCACATTGGCCACTTCGCTGGTCGTGCCGGATTCACTGATCGCCACAACCACGTCGTTTTCACCAAACGTGGCAGCCAGAGCAAGCTGAACATGTCCGTCAGCTTCGGCAATAGCAGAGATCCCCAGCTTCTGCAGTTTGTAAGCAAAATCTTTGCTTACCAGCGCCGAACCACCTACCCCGCAAATCATTACCCTTCTCGCATTCTTCAGCAGCTCGACAGCACGCTCAAAAGCCAGCATTTCATTCAGATTGCGGGTTTCATTAAGCACACTGATTTTACTCGCCACCAGCTTATCCGCCATTTGCTCAAAGCCATCGGATAGTGTGATTTTGCCGTGAATTTGCGTATTCGGCGTTTCTTTATTCAGCGAATCAATCACCGCCAGCTTGAATGCAGGGTACCCCTTGTAACCCAGCTTTTGAGCGAACTTCACCACGCTTGACTGGCTGACACCCACGACGTTAGCCAGTTCCTGTGATGATAAGTCCCGCACCGCATTGGGCGAGTCCAGAGTAAACGTTGCCAGCTTAGACTCACTGGAAGAGAGCGCGTGTTTAATCGCCTTAATTTTAGTAAATGCAGACATCCGGAGTTTCACTTCTTAACAGGGTCTGTTGACCTTTGAATTACAGGGCGACAAACGGGCATCAGGAACGTTGCCATTCGTCTCAAAGAATTAATTATTCAAATATAAACCAGTTGAAGCGAATATCAAAATACCATTAAATAATAGCTATCTCTGAATCAATCTGACCACGGGTAAGATGCTTCAGTTCACCGACAAATAAGGACGTACCATGACCGCACACCCTCATCTGCCAGTTGCTGACATAGCGGCAAAATTTGATGAAATGCACTGGCCGTCTCTGAACAAAGCCCATCTGACAGCAGAGGATATTTCGCCGGTCATCAACCAGATAGCGGAACAATCCGGTATTGCACTGACGCAGATAGGTAAATCTTATGAGGGTCGCCCGGTTTCCCGCTTTACGCTGGGCTCCGGAAAATGCGTCATCCTGGCCTGGACACAAATGCACGGCGATGAGGCTACCGCCACTGCCGCTGTTCTCGACTGGCTGCATATCTTACTGAACGGGCAGTTAAACGGGCTGCCGGCAAACTGGCAATCTCAGGTTACCCTGCACGTCATTCCCATGCTTAATCCCGATGGCGCGCAGCGACGCACCCGGATTAATGCTCAGGGAATTGATATCAACAGGGATGCCAGATCACTGCAAAGTCCTGAAGGTCAGATCCTGCAACAGCAGGTAGCCACCTTGTCGCCGGATATTGCTTTTAACCTGCATGATCAGAACCCCTATTACACCACCGGGGTATCATCGAACCCGGCAACCATAGCATTTCTTGCCCCGGCGTATCATGAAGATAAACATGTAGACGGGCCGAGGCTTCGTGCCAAACAGCTTATCGCCCATATGGCCGGTGTACTCTCACACTTTATTCCTCAGTGCATAGGCCGCTATGACGACACCTATTCCTTCCGCTCATTCGGTGACAATATCGCCGCTTCCGGCGCCAGCACAATTCTGATAGAAAGCGGCGCAGCAATGAACGACCCCAACCGGCAGATTGCAAGGAAGATGAACGTCATCGGACTGCAAACCGCGCTGGAAAGCCTGCTCACCAACCAGTTCACACAATATTCGCTGGCAGACTATTACCGCATTCCGGACAACCGTGAGGACGGCCTGTGCGACGTAAAAATACATGACGTGACGCTGGGGTATGACAAGCCTTATGTAGCTGACATCAGCATAGTGACCGACCGTAAAACCGGAAAAAGCCGCATAGAAGCCATCGGTGATTTGCGCACGGTTTACGGCTTTGAAAACATTGACGCAACAGGACTGGCAACCCTTCCGCCAAAAGCTTTCAAAGTCCAGTCACCTCTGACGCTGACTAATCAGAGTTATAAAGCCCTGCTGTCACAAGGTTACAGTTACTTTATCGATGAAAAGGCATTACTTAATATCGACACAACCCTGCCAGTGCAGGTGTCAGACACCGATGAAAATGCCCCCGCAATTATGCCCGGGGAAGTGCCCAACTTTGTTCTTCAGCATGTGGCTATGGGTGAGATCAAAGAGGCCGTGATTCTTGGTGAGCGGATTGTTCTTTGAACAAATGGGGGCGCACATGGCCGGTCACAGCGATTTGCTTTCTGCGCCCGCCCGCTGAATTAACTGAGATATTGCAGCGGCGTAAATCATAAAGAACAGAAAAAACGCAAAGACTAAACCCGCTTGTGCAGCCCAGTTATCCTTCGATGGTAGCTCATAAATGAGATACACCGATACAGGTAAAGTCAGTAATTGTTTTTTGCTTTTGACAATTGATTTTTCACAGTAAGTAACGACTCTGTTGGTAAGGTTCGCAGAGGAATACAGCGCTACAGGAATTATCAGTAAGCCCACAAACAATACGTCTATCACTATCTCTTTCAATGTTGAAACTCCATTTTCATATCCATTTTCAGCTCTCGTGTTTATGCCCCGGCGACCGTCCCTGTTGTTATAGTTTTGAGCACCTTGTTAGCTGATTATTGGCTCAGGAGTACAATTAACTCGTCAGGATTTGACACTATGAACTGGTATGTACTGCCATCATGTAATGAAACTTCGATTGCATCAGATGTGATAGGAAGAATACCCGCGCCTTTACCAGAGCATTTTTCTACTTTTGAAATAGAGCTCCTTTCAATTTTGAGAGGCCTGGGCCCGAAATCTTTATTATATGGGGTAAAATGAACATCAGTTTCAGTAATCCAAAATTTCCCATCAGCTTTTGCAACACCATTTTGAACTGTGGCTGTAATCGATTTTAGAATGGCATCTTGCATATATATTCCTTTATAAACGGTTGGACTAATCAGCTAAAACCCGCATGCGGGCAAAAAACACTTGGGCAACAATATTAAGCGAAACGCTGGGAGCCCTCGTGTTACTGTCCCAGCGAGCCTGCGAGCGGCTTAATGTGATTGTTATACGCGCCTTTATACCGCCGCCAGATTATAGCGTGCAAGCACGAAAAATACAGGGAACCACTTTGGTTCAATATCAAAATCAAACTTCTGATAAGTGTTCTCAGCATCTTTAGATACCTGGGCAGCCATCTGTCGCAACATCGTTCCCAGCGGAATATGCCCTAATTGATTATATGATTTCACACTCAAAACTCCGTAACCAGTTACGGAAATAGCAATAACATCTCTCCGATGAGTCAAATAAATGAGGTATTCAGACAAGTAACAATAAACTTAGGCTTATTACTGTTTTATCGACATGCAACCTGATTCTATTGGCATAAACCTCAGGATCTTGGTATGGAAAACTGCGAATTAGGGCGTAGTATTAGACATAAGAGTGGTCAGGCTCAGGATTTAAGTATATTCGCTGGCCGCTATAGACTCCCCGGGACACGCCCGGGGTTCTATTTGCTAGTTGGCGCTGAATACAGGCTTAGAACTCGTAAGTTACATTTACGCCGTAAGTTCGCGGGGGTTCATATGCTGAACCTGCCACACTGCCTGCCCCCAATTGATAGGTAGCGGCCATCGCTTCGTTTGTCATATTACGTACGTAAGCATTTACCGTCCAATACCCGTCATTTGAAACAAATGTTAGCGTAGCATCCAAGGTTAAATCGCTATCTACACGGCCTCCAGGTACATAGTTGAACCCTAACTCACGTTCATCACGATAGCGAGCATCCAGGTTCCCAATAACAGCAAAGCCGTCAAATTCCATGGTGTGCTGAATGCCCATCGTTACGGTAAGATCAGGCGCATTGAGTGCATCTTTGCCAGAACAATCAACTGTGAAGCCGCGCTTGGCCCCCACGACATCAAGCGCCGCATCATAAGGAACAAGGGTGTCTCCCTGATATATTCCCAATGTATTTTCACAGGTGTTTAGCGGTGTTAGGAAATTAGGGGGATCAATCCCTGCGTCTGATAAATCAACTTGATCATACTCATATTCATCGTACTTCGCGTTGAGGAACTGGAAATTACCTCTTAGCAATGTTTCGTTAGAAAACGCGTATTGGAAATCGACCTCAAGTCCTTTGATAGTTGAAGAGCCAACATTCCGCGTGTAGAAACCATTGTTTCCATTTATATCTAGACCCAAAGCGGCTAATTGTTGATCTTCATATTCCCAATAAAATGCCTCAAAGTTTAGTTCGAGTTTATTGTCAAGGAATCGGTTCTTGGAACCTATTGTATAAGCGTCAATGTGCTCTGGTTCGTAAGTTTCCCTACCTCGCGTTTGGTTGAATCCTCCCGCGCGGAAGCCTGACTCAAAGCTTGCGTAAACCATATTGCGTTTCGCAACATCGTACTCTATCGCCGCACGATAGGTGACTTGACTATCATCTTCTTCTTGGTCAGTGGCGGTTGGAGTAATCGCTAAAATTGCACCAGGGCCGAACTGATCAGGGGCGAAATAATTGATCGGACCAAAAGGGCGTGCACCATAGGTAATAGTGCCGTCGCTATTTAGCGGAGAGCCTGTTGGAAACAGTTCAGGGTCAAGCGCTGCGAGAGTATCTTGCAGTGTTAAACCAACAGGGAGGGAAGGTATTTGCGTACATGATGGTGGCCTACCCTCAGGCGCTTCCAGACATACAGCCGCAGTGGAAGTTTGTAACGCGTCCAGGCTATACTCGTCTTTTGTATAGCGAATACCTGCAACCAAACGCAAATCTTCACTTACATTATACGTTGTTCTTGCAAAGAGCGAACTTGATTGCGTACCCGACTTCCAGGCGTTTGACGTAAGCGTAGTGAATTGATTATAAGCGTTAACCCCTTCGACGCTTTCATCAAAGTAAAAAGTACCAAGAATCCAATCTATATCTTCGTATTCTCCAGAAAGGCGAGCTTCTATACTGGTTTGCTTTGCTTCGTCTTCGTTTATTGCCGCTTTAAACGGAGGTCCGTTAAAGATATTGTCCAAATTTGATACACGGTAAGCAGGAATAACAACCAGCTCAGCCCAGTCTAAATCGTAATTTATTTCGGCATTGATCCCCCAAAATGTATCATTTCGACTAGGATATGCGTAACCTTCGAACGGCATATGGCCAGGCGCTCCAGCGACGTTTTCAGCAATGTAGTCAAGCACCCCTGGATTGTGTAACCCTACAAAGTCACCGTTGATCGAATCGGAAAGCTCATTAAATGCCCAGTTAGGAACGGGTAAATCACCTTGAAACGGAGCAAAACTGTAATATCCGTGAATTTTTGTTCCAGCACCGACGCCTTTTTGAGATGAATAATCAGCGGTAACACGTACTGACAAATCAGCATTCACTTCATTTAAGTATGACAATCTGAATGCGGTGTCGTCAGCATCCGATGTACCGTCATCGAAATAACCATCTCTGTCTGAGACAATACCTGCTATACGTATGGCAGAGTCGTCCGTTAGTTCAAAATTACCAATCGCAGTAAGGCTATAAGCTGAATAATTGCCAACACCCAGCGTTACTTTTCCGCTATTTTGACCGAGTACGGGTGCTTTTGAAATAACATTAATCGCTCCCCCTGTAGAGTTTCGACCATACAAGGTGCCTTGGGGTCCTTTGAGTACTTCAACGCGATCTAAGTCTAAGAAAGATGAAATTGTCGAGGACGGACGACCTATATATACGCCATCGATATTGAAAGATACTGCAGGGTTAGTAAAACCATTGTTTGTGAAATTACCGACACCACGAATAAAGAATGCTGTATTTGCCCCCCCACCATTGGCTACTGACAATGCTGGTGCAATTTTATTAAGCCCCACTGCGTCAGCAATACCTTGTCGCTCTAAACGAGCACCAGAAGCTGCGTTGATAGGAATAGCCGCATCTTGTAACGACTCCGATTTTCTTTGTGCAGTAACATTAATAACTTCAATACCATAGGTATTGTCACTATTTTCGTCATTTTCTACTGTCGTTTCTTGAGCAAACGACTGTAACGAGAGCGTAGTCATTGTAAGTACGGGGAAAAATAGGGTGAGTTTTCTAAGTTTCATTGTGTGCTACCAAATTTTTAAGTGGGAGACAGTGAGTTTCCATGGCCTTAAAATATTATCTACACAGTGTTATTTTTGATAACTTAAGTGTTAATACTTCGTAAAGACAGGACCCTTTATGTAAACATTTCATTTACAATGGGGCTACGATAAGAGAATTAGTAATATTGAAAAAATTAATTTTCTTAATATAAGTAATCGAAAACAGAAATACCTTACGAATAATTAGGTAACTTACAGGGTATTTTTGGGTTTAAATGATTGAACTGCCAGATTGGATTATGCGCTTTGTTGCCTCGATATAATGAGTAATGTGGTCGTTATGAACGCGTGTTTCTCGAGTGATCGCAAACACTGTCCAACCAAATTTACTTACATCTATATCGATGATCGTAAACTCGCTGGTATCAAGGGCATAAATTTTGTCATTGTGAGGAAGAACCGCTACAAAAGGCTGTAATTTCAGCATCTTCAATACCGACTCACGCGCGAGTACTGGGCGTTTTTTAACACTATCTGGTGAATTGACACCGAACTCAAATAACATTTTTTCAATTTCTTTATATACAAAATTGAGAGTTGAGGGAACGATCCACGTGTAGGGTAGCAAATGTGAAAACGTAATATTTTCAATCTCTGTTAGCGGATGTGTATTGTGAACCACCAGTTGCAAATGCATTCTAAGTAGCGGCTCCCATTGAAGCCCGCGAGTATCAGTGTCTAATCGAATAGGACACAATGCCAAGTCTATATCACCATTTCGAATTTGATCAAAAACTAACAATCTATCATCTACTCGAAAAGTACCTGATTCGACAATCTGTACATCGGGATATCGCGTCTCAAAGTCACAGCTTACGACTGGCAGTAACTCTCTAATAATGGCAGGTCCAGCGTAAACGTTTAAACGGTGAGCTTGATTACTGCTAATACGCTGGGTATATCGCAGCGCTTCCTTAAAATCCGAGACAATTACACGTGCATACTTTAGTAGGCCTCTCCCGGCTTCATTGGGCTGAACACGATAACCCGACTTATCAAAAAGCAAAGCGCCGGCTTCAACTTCCATTGAAGCCATACTTTTTGTAACAGCAGGCACAGTTATATTCATTTTTTCAGCCGCCTTTGCAAAGCTCCCCTCATCGACTACAGCGATAAAAATTTCAAGTTGCTTGATTCTCACCTTTAGTTCCACGCATTTCAAACAGGTTAAACAAAAGTTAACTTATCGTTGATTTAGTTTCAATATACTTAACGTTTTAGTTATCGCAAACTTATCTCATATAGGAACGCTAAACTTGAGGACGCGACATGATAACTAAATTGATTTCCTATCAGTTTGCCTGGAGAGTAATGTTACTTAGTTTGTGTGCATGCGCTACAAATGTGCAAGCCAATACGAGTCAACCCAATATAATTTTTATATTGGCTGACGATCTGGGCTTTGGCGATATAGGTAAGTATGGACGCCCTGACTATGAAACGCCGACGCTAGATAGCCTTGCCGACGAAGGATTGATGTTGACCAACGCTTATGCCAATTCGGCGGTGTGCTCACCTACGCGCACCGCATTATTAACGGGTCGGTATCAATACAGGTATCGCGTAGGGTTGGAGGAACCTTTAGGCAAATTTGATGATTTGGGTATTCCAGAAAATGAATTAACTATTGCGAGAGCCTTTAAATCTGCTGGCTACTCCACAGGACTCATTGGAAAATGGCATTTGGGCTACGCTCCAGAGCACACACCTCGAGAAAGTGGATACGAACATTTCTTCGGCTTTTTCCCAGGGGGAATAGACTATTTTGAACATAAGGTTTATCACGGGAAAGTTAAGATTCCTGGTTTTAAAGCGCCACCACAAGACGGATTGTGGAGAAGTACCCCGGATGGCCACGAGCCTGTTGCTGTTAGCGGTTATGCTACAGATATTTTTGCTAAAGAAGCACAAGCAATAATCAAGCAATTCTCTGAACAAAATAACCCCTTCTTTTTGAGCCTTCATTTTAATTCTCCCCATTGGCCGTGGGAAGGTCCAAATGACGTTCTTCGCTCTAAAGAGCTAACTACAATTTTTGACAATGATGGTGGAAATTTTGCCACCTATGGTGCGATGGTCAACAGTCTTGACAACAATATTTCAAACATACTGGGCACATTGGAAGAACTGGGGTTAGAAGAAAACACAATAGTTGTGTTTACAAGTGACAATGGTGGCGAGCGTTTTTCTTACAATTGGCCTTTTTTAGGTAAAAAAGGAGAATTACTAGAGGGTGGTATCCGCGTACCAGCCATTATTAAGTGGCCCAAAGCGATAGAAGCCGGGACCATATCTGACCAAGTTTTGATATCTATGGATTGGATGCCGACCTTGTTAGCTGCAGCTGGAGTCAATAGTGATGAAGTATCTGGCAGTGATGGTCAAAATTTATTTTCAGTACTTTCAGGAAAGGAAGACACAAAACAAAGAACGCTCTTTTGGCGCTTTAAAAATAATGCTCAAAGAGCTGTGCGTGACGGAGACTGGAAATATTTAACTATCGGCGAGAAAGAATATTTATTCGATCTTTCAGTCGATAAGCGAGAACAGGCTAACCTGGTTCGAAAATTTCCAGCTAAAGCGGCGGAGTTAAGAGCTAAATATGCGCAATGGAATGAACGAATGATGCCATACCCAGAGGACTCGTTTAGTTCTGGAGTTAAGCTCATCTATTCTGACCGCTATTGAATATTGCCGTGCGAGACACTTCGGCTCGCACTACTTCTGTGCTTGAAATACTGGTTTAGACTCGTTGGCAACTGCATGTCCGCAAACGTTTTACTATCGCCAAATAGCATTTGGCGTCTAGCATTTTCAAGACCCACCCGAACCTTTGAGGCGTTACGGTTAGAGCTTCCGATAACTCATCGGAGATAAACCTAACCATTTTTTGAACGCACTTCTAAATACTCTGTCCGAGTGGAATCCCACTTTGTCAGCAATCATTGCGATGGGAAACTCGGTAGAGAGAAGCAAGTGTTGTGCTTTTTGAATTCGTACCTTAGTTAGATAGTTAATTGGAGGCACGCCAACTGTTTCAGAGAACTTTGCCGCAAAAGCACTGCGCGACATGGCTGATAATTGAGCTAAAGACTCAAGTGTCCACTGTTGCTCTGAAGAATGATGTATCGCTTTGAGAGCGTATCTTAGCTGTGGATCTTTTAAGCCTTTAAGCACACCGGGAGCATAGGCTTCGTTACTTAATATGTATTGGCGAATGGAGCTGGTCACGGTGAATTCAGCAATTTGTAGTGCTAACGCAAAGTACCCAGGTTGTTCTTCTTTGGCGAGAAAGTCTGTCGATTGTTGTAGTAGATTAGAAGTAGAGTGTTCACCTTTAGGAAGTGAGATAACCTCTGGTAATTCGTGTGTTAGCGTGTCTGATTCGAATTCAAACGCAATGCCTATTATTTCTGAGTGTTTAGTTCCAATACCGACATCGACTTTAACGATGGAAGAATATTGTTGCTCAATGTCATAGTGATTGTGTACTCCTTGCCAGTCTAGGTCACTAATGTTTTCAAACTGAGTGACACTCTCATCACCGATCAGACAGTCAGCACCGCGCAATGCGATTAGGCTGTCTCCTACGCATAAAGTATAAATGGCATTGTTAAAACGAAACTGCATTGGTTCGCCGGCGGTCACGGTAAGAAAATAGCCAGGGGAGAATTGACAGACATCAACACCGTAGCCTCTGTGTAGAGTCCAGCGTGACACCGTAGTGGAGCGAATTTTTAAACCCATTAACAGGCCGCTTAGCACATCCATAATTTACATATCTTTTATTTTTATTATTGGGATGATGATTTTTGGATGAATCATCCGAAAAAATGGATTTATAAGTCTATTCCATCTAAATTATTTATTAATAATAAACCTGTTCATTGAATGATCAAAACAATAAAAATAATTCGAGGTGATTATGAGAGAAAATGCAGGTAAACAGGTTGCTATTGTTGGTGCTGGCCCTGGCGGCGTTTCCGCTGCTTTAGGACTGATTAAACGAGGCTATTCCGTTAAAGTTTATGAACGAAATCCAGAGCCTAAGCCTCTCGGCGGCGCTGTTTTGTTGAGCGTTCCTGTTCTTGCCGTACTACGTCACTATGATATTGATATAAAGAGCTTTGGCAGTAAAACAAAAGTCGAGTTTCATAACCACAAGGGAAAAGTACGCGCGAAGCTGGATTGGAATCCGCGCGTTGAAGAAGCGTTTGGTATTGAAGGTTGGCATTACGGCGTATTAAGAAAAAATGCCTTCGGTAAGATGATGGAAAAGTTACCAGCGGATGTGTTGGTTCCTGACAAAGTATTTTCCCATTATGTTGAACAAGCGGATGGGGTAGAATTGCACTTTGACGGAGGGCATGTGGAGTATGCCGATATTCTGATAGGTGCAGACGGTGTGCGTTCGAAAGTGTCCGCTCAAGCGTTCGGCGATCCCGAAATATTTCATGTTGGACTGCGTGTTTGGCTAGCATGGTGTGACCCTATTGATGGATTACCGCATGATCGTGGCGTGATTGCGCATTCTCGAAAGTATCAAGCCAGTTATTTCCCAATGTTGCACGATGGTAAGAAAGGCTTCGAATGGTGGTTCGTGGAGCACAGAAAAGAGAATGACCCTGAGCCTAAAGATGCAAAAGCCTACCTAAGTAATATCGCCAAAGACTTTGCTTCGCCTATGCAGCGCTTTATTGACGCAACGGACTTTAAAACCCAGATATTTCCCTGGGACATCTATAATCGCCCATCACTAAAACATTGGTCAAAAGGTCGAGTCGTTTGTCTTGGCGATGCGGTGCATCCGGTTTCTCCTTATGCAGCCTACGGCATGGGGATGGCGATTGAAGATGGTTACTTCTTAGCGAAATTTTTAGGCGGCATGGACTTGAAGGATATAAACAACGTACGTCAGGCTTTTACCAGCTTCGAAGAAGAACGTGTCGATTACGTCAATCATCAGGTGGAATTTGCGAGAACACTGGGTAATCTCTTCCACAAAATGCCTTACCCGTTGGCGACAGTTCGTGATTTTGTCTATGACCATACGCCTTTATTAAGTAAGCAACTAAATAAAGACTATCTTGGTTCTCAAGAGTCGATGTGTTTGTCTATGAAAGACCTGCACTTAGCTCGTTAATTTGTGAGTCTAACTTGAGTGCCTAATTTTAGAGGCTAGAAGAGGGTTTTGATATTACAAAGCCCTTTAGTTATGGCTTCCTTGGCGAATAATATAAACACCGCTGACGATGATAATTGCCGCACCTACTAAGGTTAAAAAAGCGATTGATTCGCCCCAGAAAAGCCATCCAAGCAAGGTCTCCCAAATTAACGATGTATATTCTAATGGTGCGATGGTCGCGGCAGGGCCGGGGCGAAAAGCTTGTTTATTGCCCTTGCACAAGCGGCCTCGGTTAGTTATCGCATTGCTGTGGGGCCAGATATGGGCAAAAAAGTATTCACTTTACAAACCTTGCCCGCCAAAGACGAACAACACTACGGACAATTAGCTCAGATATTGCGGTTTCAGTTGGGGGGATCACTTGGCACATTTAACATTGACGACCCAGCGAAAACAGGCTTGTTTTTATCTGTTGCGAGCATTGGAGTCATTATCGGTGCCGTATTATTTCGATTCGCCAACGGCAAGTTTTCAACCAAAAAATTGGTGATGATAGAGTTCCTGCTGATAGGCCTCGGATTTTTGGGTATGTCAATGTCAACATCACCGGAAATACTTGTTGCCAACTCTCCTCACCTTGGCGGTGTCAAAACTCAAACATTCCTATCGAGGCAAAGGCACAGGGATATGGCAATCGACATATGCTATTGGCCAATTTTTATCGACCTTAGGCTTCGCGTTTGTACTTGGGCTGCTTGGACCTATACAGAACGGGAAAGACAATGTGTTGGGAGCATTTAGCGTTTATGGCATCGTGGCATGAATTGTTATTGCATTGGCTTTCTTAATCATAAAGACGGGCGAACACAAATCGACGGCATAGTCTTGCTGCATGTTTAATCCCTTTGGCTGTTAGGTGGGCTTTAGCATAAGCCCTCTTTTGTTATTGAGCCCATCTGACACTTCTATACCTTGCACTGCACCCGAACTTAGTCGAACTCACGCGTACTGCTTTTACATTCTGATAACCGTGATCGTTAAAAATGTGACCGTTTGGTCAAAAATCTAAATTATCAATAGTAGGTTTCAACATATTCAATAGATTAATACGTCATTGTATTTAAGGCCCTACTTCAACAACGAAGGTCTTGTAATACATGGGCTGAAAAGCGACCTTGCAATAAGTTTTACTATGTATTTTAGTTTGTGATAGTTGGGTATCACAAAACTAAAGTACCTAAAAGTTTCAATTTGGTTAAAATCTTGTAACTCGAATTGATGGCACAAAAAACGGAATAGGCACCACTTGGAAGGTAGTGAATATTCAATTCAATTTGTAAAAAGTTACATGGAATAAACACTCGAATCACAAACTAAGATTAGGGACACATGAAAAGTATTACAACATTTAAACGGTCTGCGTTGGTCACTCTGATTGCTACAATATTCGCGCAGCCTGTAATAGCGCAACAAGCGCAAAATGAAGACTCTGAATCAGAGGGTTTTGAAGTCATTATGGTTAAGGCACAACGGACATCACAAGATATCCAAAAGGTGCCTGTCAGTGTGCAAACATTATCTTCCGATGATTTGCAAAAACAGAGTATCAATGAGCTGACTCAGCTTTCAGCGCTTGCGCCAACACTTCAGCTTGGGCAAGACAATACATTTGCCATTCGTGGTATCGGTACTCTGGTATTTGCTGAAACTATTGACCCCAGCGTGGCGTTAGCCATAGACGGCGTCAGCTTAGGGCGTAATTCTTTGGCAGGCCAACCCTTTAATGATATCGCTTCGGTAGAAGTTTTGAACGGTCCTCAAGGTCTGTTGTTCGGTAAGAATGCGTCGGCAGGGCTTGTGAATATCACAACAGCCAGACCTGAGTTCGATGAGTTTTCAGGCAAAGTGGCATTAGAATATAACGTTAGAGATACCACTCCTACAGATGCAAAGGGGCATGTGATTAGAGGAACCCTCAACGTGCCTGTATCAGACAACTCTGCTATGCGCATAAACCTTTTGTCATCTTCTCAGGACCCGTTAATTGACAACATTTATCCAAACGACGATGTGAGAACTGACTTGGGCCAGGATAAATCAGGTATAAAAGTTAAATATTTATACGAAGATGGTCCATGGAGCTTTTATGCCATTGCCGATTACAACACCAATGACGGAACAGCAGAACGCTATAGCAGAACGTTTAGAAGTGTGGACCCAGACAGTGAGCTTTGGGACTTTCTCACACCGGATAATATCGTTCCCGGTCCTGAAAATATGACTAACAACTCAGACGGCGAGATGTTCAGCGATATTGAAACGGGTGGTGCGCAGGCTGAACTTACTTACGAATTTGACAATGGTATGGAGCTTATCAACATTGCTGCTTGGCGATATTTTGAAAGCGACGTGAACTTGCACAACGATTTTGTCTCCAGTCAAAACATTGTTGCCAACCCAAGTACAAACGATTATGACCAATTCTCAAATGAACTCAGATTAGTCGTGCCGAGAACAGAAGATTATTCAGGGCAGGTGGGTTTGTTCTATTTTAACTCTACCTCTGATTTAACCAATACGTTTGACGTTCAGGGACCACCGCCGTTTGTTGCTATAGGCTTCCCATTTTGCGTGGGTGCTGAAATTTCTGGACCACCGCCTGGGTGTCCATATAGTAACGATGTCTTCTTGGGCAACGACAGTGAAACTGAGTTAACACAAGAAAGTATTGCTGTATTTGGTCAGTTTGATTTTTACTTAACTGACAGACTAACGGCTGTTGTGGGTGCACGGATCACGCACGACGAAGTGTCTACAGATGTTCTGCAGTCACAGCGCAACTACTTCAACAACATTGGTGGTCCACGCGGTCGTTTTGAAGAGACCGTAGACAATACAAATCTTAGTTGGAAGCTTGGTGTTAACTACGATTACACCAACAAGGTAATGTTGTATGCCTCAATAGGGCAAGGCTACAAGGCGCCTGGATTTAACACGACTAATTTGGGCGACCCCAACATTCCTTTTGCTGTTGAAGATGAAATATCGACAACGTTTGAAGCTGGTGTGAAGAGCAGACTGTTAGACAACAAAGTGATTTTGAATGTTTCTATATTTAATACCGACTTTGACAACTATCAGTCACAGTCATTTAATTTGGATGCCGAATCGTTCATTCTGCAAAACGCTGCAAACGTAACATCTCGTGGTGCCGAAGTCTCATTTAAAGCGATGGCGACGGATTACCTCACGCTTCAGTGGGATACGTCTTTCTTAGACGCTAAGTTTGATAGTTTCGAAGGTGCGTCTTGTACCCCTGATTCTTTAGTGTGTGGTCCGGATGATTCGTTTTTTGATGCTTCTGGGTTTACATTACCTTTGGCGCCAGACGTAACGTCAACGCTTCAGGCCAACTACGAAAAAGAGCTGTCAGACAACATGTATGGGTACTTCAATGCTGCCGCATACTATCGTTCGAAGACGGCTTTCGGTATCGGATCGCCAATGCGAGAGCTTGACGCGTTTACGACCTTTAACCTGAGTGCAGGTATTTCAACTGATGAAGGCCTAAACGTGTCTATTTATTGCAACAATTGTACAGACGAAAAGAATCCCGCTTCAATTTCGTTTAGTGCAGGTGAGGCCAATAATGGATTCGCTACCACCTTACAAACGTGGGGACTTAACTCCACAAGAACAATTGGTGTTAGGGTTTCCAAGGAGTTTTACTAAGAATGGTGCGCTAGACTTCGGTCTAGCGCGTCTTTTATGACCGTTCAACTATCGGGGTTAGCAATACACTCTTATTCGAATAATCAACTATTTCTCTGTCTTCGATTCCTTTACCGTATTCTGCTAAATTTAATTCAATATTTTTTGAAAATGTCGCGTCTGTCCAGCTCTGCTGAGATTGTGAAACGCGTATATCACATGGAACAATGCATATGAAGTTTTTACAAAAATGTTCAGTTCTCATCGTTTTGTTTGCACTCCCATCTTTGGGTGTAGCTGACTCCAAAGCGGAATTGAAACTTGGCTATGCGCCAGTTGATGACATTGTGAACGCGATGACGATTGATGAAAAAATTAGCATGATTCGAGGCACGGGAATGGACACGGAGGATGGCGGTCTTCAAGTTGGCATTGCGCAAAACAAGGTACCCGGAGCAGCAGGGACGACGTTCGCTATAGACCGACTAAGCTTACATGAAGAAGCTGACGCCGGAGATAGAATTCGAGGGCACAACATACTTATTTCTAGCACAACAACTTAGTTCTACATCTGGGCAATCGCAAAAGAAGTGGTACTCACTCCGGTTAATCCAAAACTCAGATTAAGCAGAGTACCCGCATGATAAACGAGTTTGAGCTAACGCATTCGGATCGGGCCGCGGAAAGTGGCACAACCTACGAGGGTGTGATGATGGCAATCACTTAACCGTGATTGACCCACGAGCATAGACTGATGAGAAGGTGCCACGGCGGATTGAGTAAGGTCAGCTCTGCTTATTCCTCGAATAAGTAACCTACGAATACCAGCATACCAACCGACTAATTTACTGCCTCATCCGGTGCGTTAGCTCATTTAATTTTAATGAGAAATACAACTGATTATGGACTGCAAGAGTGTCAGGGAAGCGCTCGTTCGGGGTTGACAAAGGGAGTCATACCAACACCCACATAAGGAGCAGTAACACGTGGGCTAAAATCCGAGCGAAGCGACAGAGCCCACGTGTTACTGTCCCAGCGAGCCTGCGAGCGACTTAATGTGATTGTTAGGCGGCATGCAGATCTATTGGCTGCACGTTATCCAAGTTGATGTTTTGCTTTGCCTGCCAAAGTTCATAGTTGTCTTGCATACTAAGCCAACTTTCAGGGCTGCGACCTAATACCTTTGACAGCCTTAATGCCATTTCTGGCGTTACTGCACTTTTTCCCTTAACGACACGATTTAGTGTTGAAGCGGCAACACCAAGATGGGTCGCAAGTGCTCTACAACTTATGCCGTGTGGTTCCATGTAGATGGACTCAATAAATTCACCGGGATGTGGTGGGTTATGCATATTCATTAGTGATAATCCTCGTAATTTAAGATGTAAGCATTACCATCCGTGAACTCGAAAGTTACTCTCCAGTTGCCGTTGACTGATATCGACCAAATATTTGACCTTTCTCCTTTGAGTTGGTGAAGAGAAAACCCGGGCAAATTAATGTCATCAATATCTTGTGCGGTATGGATAGCAGCTAACTGCATGCGAAGTTTTTTCGCGTGCTTAGTCTGTATGCCTGAAGTTTTCCCTTTTTCGAAAAACAGCTTCAGGCCCTTATGTTTAAATGACTTAACCATGGCAAGAGTGTAGCGTATTGCGCAACGCGGTGCAACTTGACGCCTAACGTCGCAAATAACCGGTGCAAATGGAGCGCAGCGGAATTTGCATCCGAGTTAATTTGCCTTGTTAGGCGACTTTTTCATTGCCGATTTTGTAGCGAATACGACTATTCCAACACCAAGGGCGATCACTGCAACCACTATCAAAAATGTGATTCCAGATGAAATCCCGGATGCGTTTTCACCTACTTTTGGCATGAATAGGTAAATAAATGAGAAAAGTGTTAGCGGTATCGACAGGATAAGCCCAACCAGCTCAATCCAGAATAATGCTCTCGGCATTTTGTCTGGCGAGACAGGAAATATTTTTCCCAAATCCAGCGCATACACAAAAAAATACGAAATTCCACAAAGTGCTGAAGCGATGACTGCAAGCTTGGAGCCTACAAATGCAAAATAGACCAATATAAAACTGCCAATCCCCAATACCGTGAGAAGCACATTGAATACTCCCAGTGTCATGGGAGATATATGCGAGAAATTTCTATTTTCAATTGGACCGCCAGGAATAAGAATTCCAAGTAATACTGCTGATAGTCCAAGCAAGCTTGCCACAGCATATCCGAGATAATGTTCCATAGTTTTTCCTCGCCTAGACACAATGACTCCCTGTGAAATGCTAGCCTCCGCATTCTCGTGGGTTAGCTGAAAGCCAGTGCCATAATTAGTTTGCTTAAGACTAAATCATTTGGAGGCTAGCATGAACAAACATAGCATGATTTTTATCGGTTTGGATACGCACAAAGAATTCCATGAAGTGGCATATTGTGAAGAACAACGCGGGGCGAGCCCGGTTCATTATGGCCGCATCCCCTCTTCCAAAGTCAGCGTTAAAAAATTACTTCGCCAGTTTGAATCTAAATATCCTGGCGCGACTCTGCACGTTGTCTATGAAGCAGGTTCTTGTGGCTACTGGATTTACCGGCTCATCACAAGTCTGGGTCACTGTTGTTACGTCGTTGCTCCTTCTCTTATTCCTAAAAAGTCCGGGGGAGCGAATTAAAACCGACCGCCGGGATGCATTGAAACTGGTGAAGTCATTAAAGTCTGAAGACCTCACACCCATTTATGTCCCTGAGCCGGAAGATGAAGCCGTTAGGGATTTATCCCGTGCGCGCGAAGCAGCAATGAAGGATTTAAAAGAAGCCAAGTACCAGCTTAAAGCCTTACTGCTTCGAAACAATATTCGTTACGAAGGCACGGCCAACTGATCGAAGAAACATCTACGCTGGCTCACCGAACTCATATTACCTCACCCTGCTCAGCAAATCGTTTTGCAGGAACAGCTGCAAACCGCGGAGCGAGTGACTTAATTTGATTGTTATATTTTACTGCTTGGACCAAACAGACTTAAGAATACCAAACCCAATAGCGCCTAAAATTAAACCAGTGATTTTGTCTACGTAGAAAGCCGCTTTAGTGAATTTATTGCGTACGTTGTTTCTCGATAGTAAGCATATAATGGCTACATCCCATAAAAACACTATAGAAGTCATCCAAGCGCCAAGCACTATTTTGAATTGAAAACTTACATCTGGTGTAAGTGCTACAGTAAAAAGGCTAAAATAAAACAGTAGATTTTTTGGATTAAGAATGCCAGATAGAAAGCCGGTTATGAATTCTTTTGAAAAAGAAAGTAAGGAAAACCCCGCAGACTGTCCTAATGCCGCAGCCATATTTTGATAAGCATTTTTAGGCGCCTTAAGTGCATGAAATGCAATATATATCAGAAACAAGGCGCCAATAACTTTTAAAGTAATCATCAGCGAAACAGAAGCAGAAAGAATAGCACCTACTCCAATAAGACATAAACCAATATAAACAGCATTAGCTGTTGCGATGCCAAGTGCAACGCCGACTGCATTTTTACGATTTCCTTTTAAAGCACTTTTTACCACTAGCACGAAATCTGGGCCGGGGCTAAGAAGTGCAAGAAAATGAGCGATAGCTACGGTAATGAAGATATTTATCAAGCTAAATTCCATGGATTCCTCGAGTTATCAATCTGGCGATGTTTAAGAAATATAGACACAATGACTCCCTGTGAAATGCTAAATAACTGTTCTTAAGTGTAGAGCACCCCATAGGGGAACTCAGTGTGATTTCTGCGATCAGATCAATCGCCAAAAAGAAATTACCG
>NZ_JBSWXO010000006.1:0-253245 GCF_056160645.1 Alteromonas sp. ABH4_456 | reverse complement strand
TGGATTTGCTGATGAGCGAATCAACACCGCCATCTTCAACTAACTCCTGGTAGCGATAAAACGTGTCTCGGGATACGCCCATCACTTTGCAAGCCTTAGAGACGTTGCCGAGTTCTTCGGCCAGATTGAATCGCCACTGATTTCCTAGACGCCTCTCAGTTAGATAAACTAACTGAAAAGAGAGGTGTATATGAGCGGTAAACGCTACCCTGAAGAATTCAAAATTGAAGCGGTCAAACAAGTCGTTGATCGTGGCCATACTGTCGCCGATGTTGCCAAGCGACTCGATATTACTACTCACAGCTTGTATGCCTGGGTTAAGAAGTTCGGCCCTGATTCTAAGAAGCATAATGATTTATCTGAGGCCCAGGCTGAGATAAAGCGGCTTCAGAAGGAATTAAAACGGGCTACAGAAGAACGGGACATATTAAAAAAAGCCGCGGCGTACTTCGCAAAGCAGTCCGATTGAGGTACGCCTTTATCAAGGATAATAGCCATTGCTGGCCTGTCCGTTGGCTATGTCGAATGCTGGATGTTCATCCGAGCGGATACTATGCCTGGAGCAGTAGGCCTCTGTCGAAACGCGATAAAGCCAACCGACGCCTAACAGGACTAATAAAGCAATTCTGGCTGGAGTCTGGAGGCGTATACGGCTACCGAAAAATCCATTCAGATTTACGGGACATCGGTGAACGATGCGGTATTAACCGCGTTCACCGACTCATGGTTCGGGAAGGGTTACGTGCCCAGGTTGGCTATCGACGGCCTCGTCATCGAGGCGGAGAAAGTCACGTTGTGGTTCCAAACAGGCTGAATCGAGAATTTAATCCCGCTGCGCCTGATGAAGCCTGGGTAACGGATATCACCCACATCCGAACTCACGAAGGCTGGCTATATCTGGCGGTTGTCGTGGACTTGTTCTCCCGAAAGGTTATCGGCTGGTCAATGCAGCAGCGAATAACGAAAGATATTGTGCTCAATGCCCTGTTGATGGCTGTATGGCGCCGGAATCCAAAGCAACAAGTGACAGTGCACTCAGATCAAGGAAGTCAATATACGAGCCATGACTGGCAGGCATTCCTAAAAGCGAATGGTCTGGAGGGAAGTATGAGCCGACGAGGTAACTGTCATGATAACGCTGTTGCAGAAAGCTTCTTCCAGCTACTGAAGCGTGAAAGAATCAAAAAGAAAATCTACTCAACCAGAGAAGATGCTCGTTCTGACATATTCGATTACATCGAAATGTTTTATAACTGCAAACGCAAACATGGTTCAAATAATTTACTGTCACCAGTAGAGTATGAAAAACGCCATGTTCAACTTTAGTGTATATTTAGTCAGTGATGTAATTAAGTGCTCAAAGTAAGGATACTTCAAAATGTTTAAATGGTTTTTGGCATTCGCCCTGTTTATATGGGTTAATATAGGTACTGCCGAGGCGTTTGACTATGGCCGTTTTATTAACAAACCTTCACGAATAATAGAAACACGAGCTGCAAATACTATTGTTATTAACCAGTTGGTTTTTGAGAAAAAAAGCTGGTCAGAAGACAACTCTTCCTCTTTCGTAATAAGACTAAATCTGCAAAGTGGCAAACACAAGGTACACTGTCGTTTTCATCTTAATCAAACCCACGTGACAGACCAGGACGCTTCGCGCCATTTCGACGCAATCCTTTCGATGCCACGTAATAAAAAAGGAAAGACTAAAAAGCCCGAATGGGAGCAATATTGCGAAAAAAATATCGTTATTGAACAGGTTCAGCTACATGCATTGCACAAAAACCTAATAGGCATTGATATTGCTTTTTCGAATAAAGAGCATTACAAAGCAGTGATACATCAAGGTCGTTTTTTTCCAAAGCAACTGCTTTCTAGCCATGTGCACAGTGCTATAGCCCCAGATTTTAATCTGAGTGTCTTACCTGACTCGGCGTTTAGCCGGTTTTCTAACATTGTGGTTTGGGGCCAACCCACGGTAATAAACAATTCAACCCAGCCGCCTATAGAGGATATTATATTGAGTGCTGCGAGAAACATACAGGCTTCTGAAGGGCGATACGATAGCTTGATATCATTAACTGATAAGGCATTAAGGAATGTATGTTTAGTTAGAATAAAAAATGGCTCAATCCACGACAATGGCAACCTATTACGGTTCGATGGTAACTGGACGTCTTCTGATCCTAAATGCGCTGAGTTGATTGATGCCATTAAAGGTGTGTCATTCTATGCATTATCCACCGAGCAATTAGGTGCTGAAGTTAAATTTAAAGACAATAGCTGGTTTCGCGCTACCTTTCCCCATCTTCGAGGCGCAAAATTACGCCCTTCTCAAACAAACAATGACGCGCAATATGCCCACTTATTTGAGCAACGCGAACTTGATGAGCAAAGTGATATGGTGAAAATAATTTCATCTGCGGAAAACCAACCAACAAGTAACGAACGATTGGTGCCTGATTTCTCTGCCGCGAACGTAAGAAAAGGCTTTGAACACCTTCGAGATTACTGCCAAGGCTTGAATCCGGAAGACGCCGAATCTCTCTATAAGTGTATGCAGCACTACAAATACAACGATCATCCTAAATCCTCAAGTTTGTTTTCTACATCGCTACCGAAAAGTAGTTGTCAATCGACTCGCAGAGAGCTGAGAAGAGCGTTGAAAGAAGCAGGCTTTAGTAAAGAATTCATCAACCCCAAATTACCTAATTGTGCTCAGCTGGCACCCGTTGCAAAAAGGATACGCTGGAAAACTGGTTGGGTTAATTGCCTTGATTATCAACCAGATGATGAGCGTTACAATGCTGAGTGCTTCGGGCAGTTTATTTATAGTCAATACAGCCCTAACACTGCACTATCAAACATGGAAAAAACACATTGCTCTACACTCGTACTTCAATACGAAAAAGCGGTTAAGGGAGGGCAGGAAAATAATCAACTGCCAGACAATTTTGTTCCTCTTACCTGCAATGATATCAAGTATTTGAAGCCAGCGGTTCGTCAACGGCTGAGTGAACGTGTGGCGTGTGGGAACGTAACAGGCTACGTTTCCGAGCAAGGCGTTTACAACTGCTTAGCGGCTGCACAAGTTAAAATGGACGGGATGGACTGTCCTGCTTTGAAAGTCGCTTATCGAGAGGTGTTAACCTCTCTGCATGGGACTTTAGACTCTTTATTGTTTCCGAAGGATTGCGACCAATTATTGAATATTGCACTGGTTAACAGTGACAGTTATAAAAAACAACAACAGCTGGCAAAGCGCAAAGCAGATCTAGCTGAAGCTGCGAGAATAACTGCTGCCCACGAAAAAGCTGAGCGAGAAGATAAGGAACTCGCAGAATACGTAAAAAATTTACCGAGAACATTGGACAGTCTCGCTATCGCGGTTGAACGTGATCGCCGCAGTGGGGCAAAGCGTTTCAGCTCACGCTCCTTTATCTGGCGAATGCGCGCTCGCATCGAATTGCTGAACGACGTTGCTGATGAATTAAAAGCATTAATGTCTTCACAGACTGATCGAAGGTTGCTGAAAGAGATCGCTCTACGTTATCGTTACAGCGATGATTGGTCGTCAAAACTAACGGACGCTAGTATTCTGAAAACGTTTGAACAGGTAAGGGGTAGCCTTGACCCATTTAAAGGTTTAGCCATGGCTGAATACTTGAACTCAATCTACTGGGTAGATATAGATCATTTAATTGAACTTGATTCAAGCGCCTATGGAAGTATAAAGGGGTACGCCAAAGGCGTAGTAGACCAGGCATATGATTCGCTGAATTTGTTCAATAAACTCTTTCCTGTAGTTGACAAACAAATACTAGCCGATGAGAAGAAAATTCTACAAACACCGAGTCTTTTGAAGGTTGCTATCAATACTTACCTGACCAATTACCAACGATTGAGTGCTGCTTGTATTGGTCCTGATTATATCACTCACGAGTATTATCGTGCCGCCACGCCAGATATTGTGACTGTCGATGAATATGGTGCAGTAATAAGTCAAGAGTATGGAACCCCTGAAGAGCGGAGAACGTATAAAATCCACAAAAAATTTAGGAAAGTTGCCCGCCGTTTGGATATTGACGAGCGCACAGAAGATGACTCGGCAGCTTCAATAGCGGTGCTAAGAAAGCTAGCACCAAACCTTGCGACACAAGCTCGCCAGATTAAAGATAGCCATAACGACATTTCTAGAGGTGTTATTGAAATTATGAAGAATTATCGTTGTGACAGCGAACTGATAATCGAATTTGAAGATGGGATGTTGAATGCATTCAGCGCCTATTTTTAACATACTGATAGGTATTTTAAATAGCTAGTGGCTATTCATAGGTAGGATCTTAAGGAAATTAGAGCTTGAATGCATGTCTCAAATTTGATCAGATGTTTATCGCCAAACAAACGTCCTGAAAAAATTCGAGAACATGCAGAACAAGAATAACGAGCTAAACAAAATAACGGAAGTCCTGAACGAATTTAATATTAACGATATCGGTAAACGGTGTGGTTTTTGCCATCGGGAACGTATTGTGAAGCCCTATGAATTAGTGATGGCGCTGGTGACGGCCATGGGCGGCAAGAGCATTGACTGTATCAGTGATTTGCACCGCTATTTTACTGGATTGACGTACACCGATGTGCAGTACAAGCCGTTTCATAATCAACTGAGTAAACCCGCATTTAAGCAGTTGATTCAGCGCATAGTGGGCGTTGCATTGCACAAATGGCAGCAGCATATCCTTGGTACAGACACGGACCTGTCGGCGTTTAAACAGGTCGTACTGCAAGATGGCAGTTCGTTTGCCGTCCATGATGCGTTAAAGAAAGAGTTTAAAGGGCGTTTTACCACCATTAGCCCCGCTGCCGTTGAGGTACATGTAAGCTGGGATATGTTACACAGCCAGCCTGAACGGATAGCCGTTAGTGCAGACAGCGTGGCAGAGTATGATTATTTACCGCCAGCTGAATCGTTAGTGGCCTGCTTATTTATGGCAGACCGGGGGTATTTCAAACTGTCGTATCTGGAAAGTATTCATCAGGCGGGAGGGAGTTATCTGGTCAGGGCAAAAACGACCGCTAACCCTTTGGTGTTAATGGGTGTGAATGCGCAGGGTCAGTGCTTGAAACGATTCGACAATGTGAAACTCAAGGACGTAAAACATCATATCCGACGAAGCCAGGTGGTGGATATGGATGTTGAGGGAAGTGTTTCATATCGACTGATAGCGAGTTGGCCTCCAGGTAAATCAGAGCCAACCTATTGGGCGACGAACTTGCCGCGTGAGCAATACGCGGCAAAAGCAGTCATACAACTATACAGCTTACGCTGGCAGATAGCGTTACTGTTCAAGGAATGGAAATCCTACTGTAATTTACGTAAGTTTAATACCCGCAACGCGGGTTTAATGGAGGGACTGATATGGGTCAGTTTGCTGGCATTACTGGTGAAACGGCGTATTGGATTTAGTATTCAACGACTGATGGGCGTCGATATATCGAGCTTCATGGTCGCAAAAAATACGCAGAGCTGGTTTTATCCATTAATGGAATCGATACTACACAGGCGCTCTCAAAGGTGTGGAGGTAGATCTTTTCGGACGTGCCGTCGACATCCTACTTAGTCGACTCAGGCAGAAGCTAGAAGACTCCGCATCATCCCCTAGATTTATTAAGACCATCAGGGGTATTGGATACACCTTTATAGCGACTCCCATATGACCCTACCTAACCTAAACCTGTACTCCAGATTTTTCTTACTATTCACTTTCACAACTATTTTGTTGGTCATGTTAGTGGTGCTTGGTAGCTTTGCCGTATCTGAAGAAGAAGCACAAAAAATTGTTGAAGATCGCAATGAAACGCTGCACGAAATGATGGCAAAACTGGTCTCTGGTCCAATTGATATCGAGCACCTCAAAACAGAAGCAAAAAGTAATCGCGTTGCCATACAAATACATCGCGGAAATGAGGTCTGGAAAACAGGCGAGTCTCTTCCGGAGCCATCTGAATTGATGGAAAACGCCATACCTCTGGGTAAATTGTTTTTTTCAAAAGTTGGCTCGAAATACTTCATATTTACATCATCAAACGAAACAACCATTGTCGTAACTTCACAGATAGCGAATTTAATTATCTATCCCAACTGGCTGGTATTCTGGCCCTGGTTGGGAGTCCTGTGCGTGCTGGTAGTCAGCTACAAGATGTTGAATGCTCAATTGAGTCCAATTAAAAGTGCCATCGACAGTGCGACACACATCAGTCGCGGTAATCTCAAGTATCGTATTGTTCGTCATCCTCGAAATGATTTAGGTAAACTGACGCACGGCTTAAATGGAATGGCGGAAAATCTAGAAGAGCTTTTTGCTTCCAAGAATGAATTATTGCTCTCTGTAAGCCACGAATTGAGATCACCTATGGCCAGAATGAAAGTGTTGCTTGCATTACTGAGCAAAGATGAGACTGTTTCAAAGCTCAATCGTGAAATTAATAAAATGGATGACATTGTAGAGCAATTACTTGAGAGTGAACGCCTGCGAGACTCCCAAAAACTTCTAAATCTGGAAACCTACTTCTTTCCCAATGTCTTAATGGACATCATTAGGAGCTTTGATAACGCCGAGAACATTAGTTTGGACGGTTCTCTCCCTGAAATAACCATAGATATTGACATTGGTCGTTTTAAGTTTTTGGTCCGGAATTTGATTGAAAATGCGCTCAAACATTCAGACACTGCAAGTCCGGTATTAATTAAGTGTAGACGAGAACAGGCCAAACTTTTCATTGTCGTACGAGACTTTGGTTCCGGGATCGATGCCAACTTTTTGTCAAAGATCTTCGAGCCTTTTTCTCAGTCAGATGATATCAATAACAGAGGAAACCAAGGTATTGGTTTGGGGTTGTTCTTATGCAAGCGGATCGCACTGGCTCATAACGGGGATCTAACGGTAAAAAGCGAATCAGGTAAAGGCAGTGAGTTCACCTTTTGGTTGCCAGTGACCAGCTTGGATTGAAAAACACATGCGTATTATAACGATATGAATATTGATCCCTCATTCATGGGGTAGAGCCATTATGCTATGTTTCAGACACAAAAAAACCGACTTTCGTTGGCTCAGTTTGCATAGTGGTACCAGAGGGTCAATTCCTTGTGAAGATTGATTATCTTCACAAGGAATTGACGGGGCATAATGGATGAGATTAGTGCATATCTTTGAGCATGGTCTTCATCGAACCAAAAATCTGCGAAAGACTCATTGCTGTGCAGATTTATTGTGCGCTCTCGTTCAATACTCATAGTTTCAAAACGTTTAACTATAGATTCTAGTTTGGCTGCTGCATCAAATTGCGTTGCGTATAGTGGCAAACCGGCACTGACAGTTTTTGCGTGTCCAAAATCTGATTTATTAGCTCTATCAATACGTCAGTATTTGCAAGAGAGTGCAGGTAGTTTGTCACCACCTGCACATGTGTAAACACAGTATTACGGGATCAATTGTTGGGCATAATCCTGCCACTGAGCTATGGTGAACTCTGTTTCTTGTGACACATCTTTTGCTAATACGCCTACCAGTAATTCTTCACCTTCGTTGACTTCCAATGGCTCTAAGTTGAGCGTTAACGTTATCCCTCTTGGGGTTTTCACCTTCAAGACATGGGTGTTGCCAATAAAGCCTGGTGCTTGATAGCTAATAAGCTCATAACCTCGATCATCGAGTCGACAGACAAACAACCCTAATGTACTGGCCCCTTTGCCATCCAATAACCCGACATCCAAGTCGTCCATGTCTATTTGAACGCCAGCAATAGCCTGATAGCAACGCTGTTTGGTCAGTGCAATTTGCATAGATTCTGCCTGTGCCAAAGCGACCTTTCTGTACTGTTCAATGTTGGCCGGCAATGGTTGCTGAGAAAACAGGCTTTGTACCGCGCGATTAATAGTCGTCAGGCTTTTCTTATTGACGGCATAACTCGCCAGCTCCTGTTCAAACTCCTTCAGTGATGCTGTAGCTAGCTCATCCAGCTTGGTTTTATAGGCTTTGTCAAAACGATAATTTCCCATGGCTTTGGCCTGACGCAGGGCCAATGTGACACGTTGCTGGAACTTGATTAACGATCGCAATCCTTCAAGAGTAGAGTCAAAACCTTCCAATTGATTTACTGCATCTGAAATAGCGGCCTCTGACAAACCTTGTAGTTTGGCGAGAATAGCCATCTCCAATTCTCTGGATTGACTGCCTCTCATACGCTCCCGCGTGCGTCTATTAGGTTTTCTGTCCTGTAAAAAGGCCTCTAAACCCGCTAGAGAATCTTCATAGCTGTCAAATGCAGCGATTTGCTGTTGCTCCAGCTGCTTTTTAAGACCTGCGTTAATACTGGTTATTTCATCAAGAAAAGCACTTTTTTGCTCTTCACTTAAAAAAACCAGATAGGGTGCAACTTTCATCTGAGCCAATGACAACAAGCTATCTGAATTGGCGGCAAGGTTTTGGGCTTTGCTCAGTGCACGTTCAGCATCGGCAATAGCCGCTTTTCTTTTCACTAAATTACCTTGCTGATTCAACATAGTATTAATGAAGTTTGACGGAAGGTTTTGAGTTAACTTTGAACGCAGTACGCTGGCGATAAATTGATTCGCCATTACATACACCTGCCCCGTTGCTCGGTCTCCTGCTTTTGACGCTTTATGTGCCAGCTCACGACCGGCTTTATGACAAGTATTGAGATGGGTTTGCAAGGCACCCAGGTCACTCTCACTAAATTCAGTTAAGGATTTATGGAATACCGGAATAAAGTACTCATCTTCCAATGCCTTAATTATTCGATTGCCTTGATGAAAGCCCCCTCTTTCATTTCTAACCCATTCATAGCCTTTTTCTGCCCAGGGATAAACCTGAATACAATCCGCTTCATTTGCCAGCGCATGGTTGGATAGTAACAAAGAGAAAAAAATAACAGCTAGCTTTAATACATGGTTTTTCACTATGCCGTTTTTGATGATGCAGCTTTTCATTTAACGTTCCTTTTTTAATTTGTGGAATTGAACGTGAACCATCTTTGCCTTAGGCTTAAAACCATGCATCCGCAGCTAAACGTAGATAAGCGGATTTATACGGATTTAACGTCTTCAGGAGCAGGCAACCCGTGTCAAGTAGCAGCAATACAAGGAATAACGAAAAAAGAACGCGGCAAAGAGGCGTACGTGCATCTAGGGCGAAATTAGAACAGGCTTTGCGTCAATCAGGGTTTAAAACCCAAGCTGCATTGGCAGAAAAGATTGCTTCTATTGAAGGTATTGATTCAGCACCTAGAGATTTAGTCAGTAAAGCGTTTAGAGAAATACTCATTGAGCCTCAATCGTTGGAACGAATAGCTGCTGCGCTCAATGTAAAAGCCTACACCTTGTATCAAAGTTCAGAAGACAAGGAGCGCTCCACCTCCTTGCCTGACGAGCCAACCTCAGAAAGCAAGCCCAATACTCGCGTGCCTTTGTACATTGGTTTGGGGTTATTGATCGTTTTTTTAGCGGGTATCGGATTTCTGAGCCAAGGCCCCTCTTCCTCCTCAACTTTCAGTTTGCCGGGCATGAAAAAGAGCTTATTGATTTACCCGCAGGATAAACGGCTTTACCTCATTGCAGAAAAGTTAAGCACTCTTTATAGCGAGCAGTTTCAAGTGACTGTCGTCCCGCTTGCTCTAAACAGCTTTCAAGAGAGTCCCTCTGATCTCATTAAGTCGTTCCAGAGTGATTGGGTTTTAACGGTAGAATCGATTTCTGTTGGCCGCTACAATGGTATCAGGCTGTACCTATCTGATGGCACTTTTGATCAAGTATTGTCGGTGGAAAATATCAGCCAGCAAGACCAGTTAGACACCTTGTATTCCACCCCTTATGTGCAAGAAAGATTAAAACAAGACACCTACCTTCTTGTTCGTACCAAAAAACCGATTGAGAGCAAAGCGATGCTGAGCCTAGGCCAGCAACGCAATTATTTAAAAGCCAGAGAGTTGATTGAAGACTATCAGTCATTTGAAGCACTAAACGAGGCACAGCACTTAATTGAGCAATTACTGCGTGACCACCCGTTTTATGGACCGGCGCATGGATTATTGTGCGAGATATCCATCCATGAGAGTTGGAGAGAAAACGAAAAAGCGCTACTGGAGCAAGCCACGAAGCAGTGTCATCAAGCAAACTCCCTTTCTCCAAATAACCTTTATGTTCAGACGGTTCTTGGCTTTTTACACGACAAAACTGGCCAGCGAGACCTCGCTAGGTTGCAGTTTGAAACCCTACTTCAAGAGCACCCCAGTAATGTTGAAGCACTAATGGGTTTGGCCACCGTATATTTCAACTTGTATCGCAGTTCTGGAGATAAAGATGAGCTAAATCAAGCCTTGGGTTTTGCCCGACAAGCTGCATTGGTACTGGAAGATTACTGGCGTCCTTTTCAACTGCTAGCAATTATGGAGTTTTATAGTGGTAACAAAGACAACGCAATAAAGGCTTGGGAATCCCAGGTTACGATAAAGCCCAATGAATTAATTCTATCTAATCTGGGGTTTATGTACCTTTGCAAGTCTGAGTTAGACGTCGCCCAAGAAAAGTTTGAGACTGCCCGTCAATTGGCACCTCAGTCATATATGCCCTTAGAAGGGCTGTCTGCTATTCACTATTATCAAGGCGACTATCAGCGGGCGTTAGATTTAAGACTTGAAGTACAAGAGCTCATTGGTAACCAAGACGCTGGAATACATCAACAATGGGGAGATTTAGCCGATGCATATAGACAACTCAATCGTCTAGAAGAGGCCAAAGAAGCCTCTAGAACAGCGTTAAAGATTCTTGAGCGGGACCACCTAAGAGACAACACCTCTTTGGATGACCAAGTGTATCGCCTGTATTATCAAATTCAGTTAATAGCAGACGCTCAAAATCACGAACAGTGGCTTAGCGAGCTTAAGAAGCTTAGCAATACTGAGCTCTCCCCCCCTGCTTATTTAAGAAAAGCATTGGCATTTAAACTGTTGGACGAAACGACTCAGGCAAACGTATTGCTCGAAGAAGCTGCAGAACATTGTCCTGTGTACCGGCTTTCTCCAGATTTCAGGTAATATTATTTTTGCGCCAGATACGCCTTCATTTTAATCCCCAATTCAGTGCTATTACCTGCAACTCGCGACTGCACAGCGCCAGGATAAATACAAAAACATCATGCAACGTTCAGTGCAATCTCCTCGATTACTCATTGTTGATGAAGTAGGTTATCAGCCATTCAGTGCACATGAATCAAAATTACAGTTCGATGTGATAGCGAAACGCTATGAAAAAGGCTCTATTGTCCTAACCAGCAATTTACCCTGTGGGTAATGGGGGCAGATCTTCGCTAAAGACACAGCGCTGACATCAGCAATGTTAGACCGAATACTGCATCACTCACACATTATTTAAATCAAATTAGAAAGCTATCGGATTAAAGAAAAGAAACAAGCAGGATTAATGGATAAATCGTAAGCGTCCGGTCATCCCACCTAGTTTTTAGCTACGGCCCATGGTAACAGTTGTTCGATATTGGGCTCTTTATGGCTCAGCGTTTCAATACTTTGCATGATGTAATCGAATACGTTGAGGTCATTGGCTTTTGCCGTTTCGATGACGCTGTATAGTATTGCACTAGCGGTTGCGCCTTTTTCGGTTTGGCTAAATAGCCAGTTTTTTCTGCCAATGACGAAGGGTTTAACCGCTCGTTCACAGCGATTGTTATCGATGTTGAGTTGACCATCAAGTGTGTACCGTTTTAGCTTTTCCCACTGGTTAATGCAATATTGAATGGCTTCACCTAGTTTGGTTTTAGGTAAGACTTGGTGTTGTGATTTAGTGAGCCAGGTTTCAAATTGTTTAAGTAGTGGCTGGCTTTTTTGTTGGCGTATCTGATAACGCTCATTGATTGGTTTGTCCTTTATCTGGGTTTCAATGCGATACAGTTTTTGAATGTGATTCAAAGCCCAGTCGGCTTTACCGCTGGGTTTGTTTTTGTTGTGTGATTTTTTCGCTTCAACGAATTTACGTCTAGCATGGGCCCAACAGCCCACAAGCTTAGCTTGGGTTTGTTCATATCCCGCATAACCATCGCATTGTAGGTAGCCCTTGTAATTATCAAGGAAGATCACCGCACATTGGCCACTTCGACTATTGTGATAATCAAACAAAACGATATTAGGGATACTTGTGTCTTTGACTTTTCCTTCAGGCGAGTCTGCGCCTGTGGCATACACCCACATATAACTGGTTGATTTATCGTCTTTCACCACTTTTAACGTGGTTTCGTCGGCCTGTATCACAGGTTGCGTTAATAGCAGTTGGTGAAGCTGGTCATAAAGCGGTTTAAATAATTCGCTACAGCGGATTATCCAATCGGCCATGGTTTGACGACTGATTTCAATGCCATGTTGTTTAAACATGGCTTCTTGTCGATAAAGCGGTAAGCCGAACTGGTATTTGCTGGTGATAATCTGACTTAACAAGCTTGGTGTAGCATACCCTTTAGGGATAACACTGTGGGGGACGGGCGCTTGTTTAATTGAATGACTCGTTCCGTCTTTTTCACATGCTCGGCAACCGTATTTAGGACGAACATGTTCAATCACTTTGACCTTAGCTGGGATAAACTCGAGCTTCTCGCTTTTATCTTCACCGATTTTGTGTAAATCCGACCCGCAGCAATCACAGACTTTCTCTTCATCAGCAATGTCATGCACCACTACCTCACGAGGTAAATCTTTAGGTAACGGTTTGCGTGTTGGTTTATTGCGAGTATAGCTGATGTTTTCTTGTTCGACAGGAGTATCAATTAACGCTTCCGCCTCATTAAACAGCTCGCCTTGGCCTGGATGGCCCTCACTACTTTGACCAAACTGTTTATGTTGAGCAAGACGAAACTGCTCCTCTAAATATGCAATTTTGGCATCCTTCTCTTCCAGAAGTGCCTCTAGTTCAGCAATACGTTGGTGAAGTTCGATCGTCGTCATAAAGCCATTATCCCTTAATAACTCATTGACTAATCTAATTTATTTAGACCAATTCGTGATCGTTAATCGCTGCTTATGATCTAAGCTTATAAGCCCGAGGATTGATAAGGTAAAGGTTGATGACCAACCACATCAAAGCCAGATAACAACCAGTTAAGCTGTAATTCACTTAACGGCATATGCTGTAAACAAGTATCCACTGGCCATTTGAATTTATGTTTCTCTAACCGTTTGTACCACAAAGCAAAGCCAGTTTTATCCCAGTATAAACACTTAAGTTTATCCCGCTTTTTATTACAAAACACAAACAAAGCGCCAGTAAATGCATGAAGTTCAAGTTCCGTTTCAACAATGCTCAGCAAACCGTTAATCGATTTACGAAAATCAATCGGCTGGACGTGCAAATAGATATCTTCTGGATCAACAAACATTTTCATGCTTGCAACGCCTTAATAAAATTAGCTAACCAAGCTGGCTCGCAAGATAACGGAACGGATATTGAAACCGCACCACAACTAACATTGACTGAATATTCATTTCTCGGTGCACCAATCGCTTTCGCCTGTATAAACTTAGCGGGTGTACCATGTGGTTGAAGTCTTTTTCTAAACTTATAAAAACTCGACGTGGCAAGGCCGTGCTCTTTACAGAAATCAACAATGGTTAAATCACTTGATTGTTGTTCTACAATTAGCGTCGCCCATTCATCTTGTGTTTTATGTTTCATAACCCTTCCTTATTTGAAAAAAGAAGGTATTTTGAAATCAATGAAATGTATCTGCTAGGTGTGGTTTACCGGACGGATACGCAAAACGCAAAGCATTGGAGGATTCTACGGGGATAGGAAGTAGCGTGGATGTGGTTATTGACATGAGCAAGATGAAGCCACCTAAGCAAGCATTCGATCTATTTTTAAAAAATCTTATCCGCAACCCCAGGCTTAGTGCAGATGAAATACGACTCGGCTTTTTGCTCTTTGATTTGCTTGAAAATGAAGGTGCAGAACAAAGTTTCCTTGTTGTCCCCGCATCCGATTTTCATATGTCTCAAGTCGGCGCAGACGGCATGCTTTATTTTAACGGCACACGCCACGTTTCCTGTGGATTTGAGATATTGGAGAAACAAAGCCTGCTCGACATCGCCTGCCAATATCGGTTAGATGTGGAGAGGTCCACCCTTATTGCCTTGTTGAACAAGCTTCATAGTTTCTTCTACATAACCTGCACAGAAATATGTGAGCAAAACCTTGCAGCAAACAGAGCTGGATTTAACTACAAAGACAGCGACGTTTTACTATCTGAAAATGCGAAAATGGTTCATATCCGTATTAATGACCGGTTCAATGAGATAGACCTCACAAAACGGTGGGGAAAATTAATAAAATAACTTTTTTATCGCCGTTCAAAATCGCCATTTTCCTGCCTTAAATCCTCTGTTAGCTTGTAAATAGCTTATCCAAGCAAATCCCTCATTTTTAACAAAAATCACATAAATTCGGAGCAACTCAATGGATGCAGCATGTCCTTACACGCTGTATATGGGGCGTCTTGCGCCTAATAGTCAGCGTTCCATTGCCTCTCAGCTTAACAGTATTGCAGCCATGCTTGATTGGCCTGAACATGAACGCCAAGAAAGGTTTCATCATATTAACTATCAACAGGCCAGCCATATCAAGGCGATGCTGTTATCAAAAAACTGGTCTGCTCGCTCAATTAACCGTGCGATGACAGCTATTCGCAATATTGTCAAAGTGGCGGTCATGACTGGCATTGCACCAGAAGCACAGGTAATACAACTACAAGCTATCACAAAGGTTAAACACGGTAGCCACAAAGGTACACCGTTAACCGCTCAGCAAGTCAATAAACTACTAAAACACCTGAATGCTGATAAGTCCGCGACCGGTAAACGAAACGCAGCGATTGTGACGATTTTACTTGGTTCAGGATTGCGACGAAGTGAATTGGTTGCACTTCGATACGGTGACTTTTCACAGGAGGCGAACACCTTACACATCGAAAAAGGCAAAGGGAATAAGAGCAGAACGGTATACCTACCAGAGTGGACAACAATAGGTTTGCTGGATTGGCTTAAGGCTCGCGGGGATGGTGATGGCTATCTTTTTGTGCGTATTGTGCGTGGAGGTCATATTCAGCATGACAGCAAATTATCGTCGAGCTTTATCTATTCGCTAATCCGTAAATCACTTGCCGCCATTGGTGTAGAAGGTGTGTCACCTCATGATTTGCGCCGGACATTTATTACACGGTTACTGGAGCAGAATGTAGACTTAAATACCGTTCGCCAGATGGCAGGTCATGCCGATATTGCCACCACTATTATGTATGACAAGCGCGACCAACAAGTGATGCAAAAGGCGGCTTCTCAACTCAGCTATAAGCAGAAGTGAGGCATGGTATGTTGAAACGGCAATTAAACAATCCTCACTTGTTGCACTATCTGTCCTGTCAGTGGACTAAGCGGCTATTAAGTTATGCGGTGGGTATTGATGATGATTTTATCAATCCAGAGGTCTTAACCTATTTACGAGGACAACCCACGTCCAAATCGGCGTCGAAACTTACTAAAAAGGCACTTATTGCCTTATTGAGCATTGACGACCGGCATCCAAAAACCACCAAGGTATTTCTAGATAACTGCACCTTTATCCGTAAGCTTCTCAACTTGCCGAGAGGTGCAGACAAACTGATTCAGTTTGCATTGCTATGTCAAGCAAACCCGTGGTTTCAAAGTGTGGTGAACATGCTGGATATCCAAGACCGCTACACCGGATTAAACAGCATATTGTTGGATATGACTGGCCTCAAGATATCCGAATTCAGTGCCATTGCTGAAAGTTTGGTGCAGTTTGGTTTGCTCAATGACAAGGACTTCGGTGTTATCGATGGCAGTGAATTACCGCAACCAATGTTGCTTAACCTGCTTACAAAAAAATTGCATTCAAGAGAGCAGTTAATCGAACCATTATTGCAACCCAGTGATAAGGCGCAGTTTGCACTCGATGACTTTCCTCAGGTGAATACCGCACTATTAGGTGATTACCTGTCATCGGCAATGAGTAAAGCACAGGTCGGCACCAGTGTCTTGCTTCATGGTGTATCAGGCTCCGGTAAAACCGAATTAGCCAGAAGCTTAGCCAAGCATTGTGACTGTACACTCTATGAGGTCCGCTCGACAGGCATGGTAAAACAAAATCCTGATGAAGCATTGGAATCACGCTATCCCTGTAAAGACAGGCTAAAGCATTTATCGTTACTCAATGCCTTACTCAGTGCATCAAGTAATGCGATGTTATTGATTGATGAATGTGAGCACCTCTTTGAGTTAGCGGATAGTCACTACAGCAAGGAGTACTTACAGCGTTTTATTGAGCATAACGCCATACCGTGTATTTGGATCACCAATCATGTGCAGTGCTTGGAGCCAAGTTTCATTCGCCGGTTTAAGTTGGTCACTGAGGTACCATCACCTAGGCCGGAAGATATTCAGCATGTATGCAAACACCATTTTAAAGGCCTGGGTCTTTCAGAGCATTTTAAGCGCAATATAACGCGTATCGACAATGTTTCACCGGCACTGATAGCAAATGCAACACATGTTGCGAAAACACTGAATGTAGCGCGCACAGACGCTGAGAATACAATACATGGCGTTATTGAAAACACATTACACGCCTCGGGACTGTGGGACAGCAAAGCTCAGTATCAAGGCGAGTTAGACTTTGATGCGTCACTGCTGAACTTAAAACAACCCGCAAGTTATCTGGATGAAGTCAGTTTCGCACTAAAGCACAACAAACCTGTTCGCGTATTGTTATCTGGGCCACCCGGCACCGGTAAAACCGCCTTTGCGCATTACCTCACAGAAACCAATCAGCGCGACCTTATTCGTGTGAAGTGTTCCGATGTACTCAGCAAATGGGTAGGCGAAAGCGAACAGAACGTAGCAGAACTCTTTCACCGCGCACACGTTGAAGAAAAGGTCATTTTGCTTGATGAGGTCGATAGCCTATTGGTCAGCCGAGAGACATTAACAGCACACCATGAACTGCAACTGGTTAACGAATTTCTGACGCAAATTGAGTGTTTTACGCATCCGCTTTTTGCAGCTACCAACTTTGATAGCCGGTTAGATAAAGCAGTAATTCGGCGCTTCGATTTTAAGCTTGAATGTACTTACCTGAAACCGGAACAAGTCTGTGCCTTATACCGGCAAGTAGTTGGTATCAAACGGTTGAATTTGGAAGAGCAGCAACGCTTATCCACATTAAAACATCTAACGCCAGGTGACTTCGCCATACTGGCAAGGCGCAAACAATTTAGACCAAAACAGAACCACCGACTCTCTGCTATCACGCTGTTGGCAGAGGAAAACCAACGTAAACAACCACAAACCCCAATGGGCTTTATCCGCCCTCACTAACCTAAAAGGTAAACATTATGACTACATCTGTATTGAGTACGCTCAAGGTCATCGCTCGTCCTAAAATTGAGCCTAAACCTCCGGTCATCGGTAAACGCATGAAGCTCATCGAAAAGCTGGAACAGCAACAAGAGCTGGCAACCTGCATGATAGAAAAGCGTCCGTTTGAGGCGTACCGCGAAAAAATGGTTAAAGACCCTGTTACCGGAGAGCGCAAAAAGCAACGCCGCCAAGTTACCGTTAGGCCGTGGTATTACGACAGCGACGGTCACTATTATCTTGAAATAAAGGTCAACAACAAATCCATTGAACTGCAAAAGGATAAACATGCCATTGATGTTGGTGACAAAGCCAAATTACCTGAACTCATCAACACCATCATCAAGGCTACCGAGAAAGGTGAACTGGATACCTTTTTACTGGCACCACCGACATCAAAGAAAGCTCCAGCTAAACCAGAAGCCAGTAAAAAGGCATAAGTAAAACAGGTCTGTGGCGTGACCTTATCCATGTCCATAGACCTGCCGTTAGTAACCTGTAAGTACCTCAACCAGCGAGATGCAAAGCAACTTTATTCGCTTCCTCTATTGCCGTAAGGTTAACGTTGATATCAATGTTTTGATTGTTGATGTCTGTGAGCATATTGTTCTGCCAATAGTGCAATACCTCATCCATAGACTTGGGCTCCTCGCAATGGTGCACAATAAGTGGTGAGCCTAAACAATTACCGCTACCGACATAGGCCCAGACAGAACGCCCCTGCTTGGTTTCTCTAATGCAATAGAGTTTCTCAATCAGGTGTGTTGAGCCTTCGGCTGTGCGTGTGTGGAGTAGGAAAATATCGCTAATGCCATCCTCAAGGTCTGGAAATTGAAAAAACAGTTCCATGTGTTCGGCATCATCCGCGCATTCTTGCCGGAACAATGCAGACAGAAACTGTGTAAAGCGGCAATCCAGTGGCGTAGTGATATTAGAGAAGTTTAGTTGAAGTGACATACGAGAGTTCCTTATGTGTATGTCATTAAATTAGTATTCTCAGCAGGATAAGTACTTACAGGTCTTTTTTCACAATCCATTAAAAAGACCAATATCATGAACATTCAATACAAAGAACTGGCACTGCCGGTATCCGAACGATTCACCAATGCCATTGCCGAATTGTTAACTCAACAGCAAATCTCAGGTGATAGCGTCACCATCAACTTTCGGGACCCGAACTACTCAGCTGAAAGCGGTGGATTTCATCCGGTAGAAATTCGGTTAGAGAAACACGGTGACTCATGGCACTTTTGCTATATCACCGACTTTACCTACGTAGGCATTGGTCCATTTGCAGAATTAGCAAAAGACCTCGATTTTGATTTTCAGGCAGGTGTATTTCAAAACCTGCATGGCCTGTTTCCGATTGAAGTTGCACTGGATATCTACCAGATATGGGAAGGTAACTTTCTGCATTACTGGCAAGCGTTAAACGTTTTTACCATTCAAATTTCCAGCGACTGAACCTGCCAATTCAAAAACTGTAAAGCGTAATTAAGAATTAACGCCATTATTTACAGGAGATTAAAATGGCCAGAGACTTAAGTGCTATTAATCGAGCAGGCAACTCCAGACGAGCGGCTTATGTCGTATTTGTAGGTCGTAACCCCGGGGTATATTTATCTTGGAAGGAAACTGAAGAGCAAGTACATCAATTTTCGGGGAATGATTATAAAGGTTTTGACAGTTTAGAAGAGGCGCGCGAAGCGTTTGATAACTATCAAAACGGCAAAGGCGTTCGCCCAACTACTAAAACCAATTCAAAGGAAAAATCACCGAAACGTAAAACAGTAAAAAGGCGGCAAGCCATGAAAACAGATGTTCTGCCGCCTTGGGATTTTGACTAGGTCGTTGCAATTTTGGGGCGATAGAAGATCCCATGTGTCGCCCCTTTACCTTTCAACTTAGTCATTTCGAATATTGCTGACAGGCCAGCAACTACGCCGGTTACTTTGGCTGAACCATAAGTACGAGGATCAAAATCCGGTTTTGTGCGTTTTAAGAAGCTTCCCGCCGGACCAACGTTAACCCAACCATCATCGTTCTGGTACAGCTCCCATGCTTTCAATAAAACTGGGATCAGTTCTTCTGCACCATTGGTGGATATCGCGTTATCTGCCTTTGGTGTATCAGTATTCGATACCGGCTCAGCACCTAAGTTTTCGGTGAAGATGAAGTCATCACAGGCATTACGAAACGATACCGGTGTTTTCTTTTCTCCTACGCCAAACACAAACTTTTCCGATTCACGTAACCGTGAGGCCAGCTTGGTAAAGTCACTATCACTGGAAACCAATGCAAAGGCATCAATGCGGTCGGAATATAGTAAGTCCATGGCATCAATAATCATCGATGCATCGGTGGAGTTCTTACCGGTGGTATAGGCAAACTGTTGAATGGGCTGAATTGCCAGTTCATTGAGGGGCTTCTTCCAGTTCTTTAAGGTCTCGGCAGACCAATCACCGTAAGCCCGTTTTATTAGCACATGGCCGTGCGCTGATATCTCATCCAGTATCGGGGATAGCTTGGCTAACTGTGCATTATCCGCATCAATCAGTACGGCCACTTTCTTATGAACATCCAGGTCTTTCATCTCTATCCTTACTTATTCGGTATAACGGCATTTCGGGAAGTTGGAACACCCCAAGAACCTATTACCTGCATTAGGGCCGCGTTTCGCCGTTCTTTCTACTAACTCACCAGAACATTTTGGGCATACCTTGGGTTTTTCAATAGTCACCTGAGGTGAAACCTGCACATCGTTTACCAAAGCTAATAGTTTTGGACCATCAAGCAACTCGATAGGTTTGCCTGCCGCAAAGTCGATAGCTTGCTGAGTAAAGGTGCCGGAACTGATGATGATAAAGTGATTAGCCTGATGTGCAGTCAGCACACCAAACATTTCCCGCACCACATTTACGCCAACCTTTTGTGTTTTCCACTGTTTGCATTGCACCAAGGTAAGCTGGCCGTCCTTTCTAAGCTCTAAATCGATACCGCCATCGGCACCATAACCGCCTTCAGTTACACGGTATCCTTGCCTGCGATAGGCTTCGGCCACCAACTCTTCAAAGTTACGCCAGTGCAAATCACGCATGGTTTGGATATTACGCTGGGTATCCAGTTGTTTAGCCTTACGGCGAGCATTAAAAAAGGCAAAGGGAGCAGCAAGCAATATCATGCCAGCGATATAAGGAGCAGGGATCACAAAGGCTTTAAACACCATAGCGGTGATTTGATTATCGGTTTGAATGGATGGCAACACATGCGCAATCATTACATAGGCCGTGGCGGATACCAGTACCGATACCCACCATGGTAATTCTACCAGCAGGTCAATAAAGGTGGTTTTGTTTCTTGGCATTCACAAACATCCTTGTATTACGTAGTTTTTTTCCTCTACTATCGAATAATAAATATGATAAGAAGTTGTCTTCTTCATTATATCCACTTGGTATAAATAAGTTCGGTGGATTGCTGAAAGGTATCATGATTTTTTGTGTGGTTTTATTTGAATATACCAGAAGAGGCAGGCGAAAACAGATATGAGATTCTATGGAGGGTTATGAGTACAAGATCTGGTGACGGTGAACGCACAGCAATGCTGGGGTATGTTCCGCAGTATGAAATAGCGGCAAGCCTAATATATGAAGCTTTGCTTGATGGAAGTCTCGAGTGGTTTCGAGTGGCTGACCCAGATGCAGGAAGCTTGGATGACATACTTATAGCGACTACAGGTAAGCTTGATGCGTATCAGGTAAAGTGGGCGGAATATACTGACACAATAAGTTATGCCGATTTTGTAAGAGATGGCACTACCAAGAAGGGAGAAGAAAAACTTAGCCTTTTTAGGCAGCTTACAGAAGGTTGGAAACACCTAAAAGAGCGTTACAAAGAAAGGACTGTAAAGGTTCATTTGCTTCACAAACTAGTACCTAGCTCAAACTCTAAAGCCCAAATTCCCTTAAGTGATGAAGTCCCTCAACATGCTCATTTTCAATCATTCTTAAAAGAATGTTGGTTTGATAGAGCATGGTGTGAAACAGGCCTTGATAAAGCAGTCGTAGGTTGGAAAAAGGCACTTTTGGATCTGCAGAGCCGGGCAGAGTTTAACGATGATCAATTTTTGAATTTCATTCGATGTTGTGAGCTTGAATTCAACTATAAGCGACCAGCGGATATTCCTGTAACCAATCAAGGCCAAGCAAGAAAACAAGAGGATATTGAAAAAATATATAACCTCCTAACTAAAATGGCTGGAGGTGAACGTCGAATTATCGAGTTATCCAAAGATGACATGTTGGATAGGTTGGCATGGAGCCATAGGTTTAAACATAAGTTTGTTCACGAATTTCCTATAGATCGAGCTTATCAAGAAATTAAAAAAACTGTCAGTTCTATTTCTGATGTTTTATCAAAAACTAGACAGGGCTATGTCGCATTGCTTGGAAGTCCCGGCTCGGGAAAGTCTACAACGCTCACTCATACTTTAAAGTATAAAGCAGGTTATAAATTAATTAGATATTACGCATATGTACCCGATAGCACGTACCAAGGGCGTGGTGAATCGGCTACGTTTCTTCATGACATCACCTTATCGCTAAGCAATCACGGCTTTCGTGGTGAAAGCACCGGTCAGCCAGGATCAAGAGAAGAATACCTTTCGTTGTTAGGAGAGCAATTTCAGCAAGCCCACGAGAAATGGAAAAAGGATGATGTTACCACCATCATCATGGTCGATGGGTTAGATCATATTCAGCGAGAGCAAAATCCTCTTCAGAGCTTATTGTCAGATTTGCCTCCTCCTAACACAGTGCCTGATGGGGTGATATTTATTTTAGGAAGCCAAACCCTAGAGCTGGATGATGTCTCAAACACGATAAAGGAGCATGTCAGCCATGAAGGCAGAACCATTGTTGTATCTCCTCTAACTCGGCCAAACGTTTATGCGGCCATAAACGTTTGGCCAGGATGTTCCAAACTGACAGATGACAATAAAAGGAAAATTTTCGAAAAATCGTCAGGTCACCCACTGTCTTTGGTTTATTTGCTGCAATTGATCTCCGGCAGTTCAAATAGGAGTTTTGATGATGTTATTGATGAATTTCCTCTTTACCAAGGACATATTGAGCAAAGTTACTCAGTTTATTGGCGACAAATAGAGAGCAACCAGAACCTCGTTGATTTGCTTGCATTATTGTCAAGATTGAGAGTGCCATTAAATACTCAAGTTCTTGATAAGTGGTCTGATTACTCAACCATTCGTGAGTTTATATCGAGTGCATCACATTACTTTAAGAAGGATAGTGATGTAAGTTGGCGATTTTTCCATAACAGTTTTAGGCAGTTTATTTTGGATAAAACTAGCCGAAATCTATTTGGACATTTTGATGATAAAAAAAATATAGAGTATCACAAGGCATTAGCTGAACATTGTCTCCAGTCGTCTGATGATAGTGAGCCAATGCGAAGGGAGGCGATTTACCATCTTTTTCATGCTCAGCAGATGGAAGCTGTCATTAAGTTAGGGACTCAAAGTTATTTTAGAAAGCAATTCTTTAGCCTCCGGAATATTTCGAGTGTGACAGATGATATTGATGCCGTTTTATTGTCAGCAAAGAAGCTAAATGACCCGCTTGCTGTAGTGAGGTGTATCTTAATTGAGAGCGAGCTCAGAGAGCGAAGAGACGCCCTTAATGAAGTCGATGTGCTCAATCTCTTGTTTTCATCCGAAGGCGTAAGTTCGGCAGTTAATTATATTTTCGATGGAGAGCTGTTAAGGGTAAGTGATTCTGAAGCACTCAAATTTTCTAAAGTTCTAGCTGAAAACGGATTCTTTAATGAAGCCAAAAGGATCTTCGAATCTGCCGAGCCGCTAAGCATCTTGTCTGGGGGAGATGCAGTTGATCCGCATCATGGTGGCGCTGAAGATTTGAAGCGATGGGCTGATGTGGCTCATTATTTCATACCGCTAGGCGACCTTGTATCGGCCATACACCAAACGAAGTATGAAAATAATGATTTGGGGGCATGGAGCGACAATGACGAAGATCTGCATGCACGCTTAATGAGACGTTTGGTCAATAGTGTTTATGAAACGAACGACAAAGAAAAGATTGATAAGCTTTTCACTTTCTTGTCAGAAAACAAGGAGCACTTTGATAGCCTTATAAATCTATGTTTCTCAATATGCATTAACCAATATCCATCGACTTTGACAGGCGCCGCGTTCAAGGCGGTTATTGATTGGTCTGAAAATGATGACTTGGATTTTTCAGAAATGTTGTTGGTTGCTGAACTAGAGTATAGGTCCAATGGAAGTATGGATAAAACTAAGACCTGGTTTGAAAACTCAGAACAGCCAGAACTTTATAAATACGGCGTTTATGGCCAATGGAAAAACTTAAGTCCATTCACTGATAGAATTCGTCTTAATAGACTACGAGCCGCGCTCGGTCAAGTTGTTGATCCCGTGAAGATTGTTCCAAAAGAAAGTGATGAAAAGTACACAGGAAACGTGTTGTTTGAACGTGCTTTAGTCAGGTTTTCAAGCATTTGGGGGCGAGCTTGGTCAGGAGAGAAGCTATTGCCAAGTTTTATTGTTCAAGAGATAAAGCCATCATTTGAATTATTTCGAAAGCCTTATAACCAAACAAGAGATTGGCTTGGGTGGTATGAGTTCGAATCAGCCGCTGTAGATTACTTTAATTTTGCAATAAGGGCTACAGCTCAACACGGTCATGATTGTATTTTGGCTTTAGCCGATGCTTTTAGAAAAGATTGGGATAGACGGTATTGGCCGACTAGCTGGCGCAGAGAAATCGCTTTCACTTTGTATAAGAATGGGTATGGCAGGGATGGTTTAGTTGACGTACTGGATCAAATCGAAAAAGAGATCCCCGATTTTGACGAAATCCACTCAAAAATATCTGAGTACTATGAAATTTCTATAATGTGGTCAAAGATTGGTGAGCCTGATCGAGCGGCTAGCCTGTTACCAAAAATACTCACTGGAACTTTTGGAATACATCATAGGAAAGACAGGCAGTTTTCTCATTGGGTATCGTGGTTAGGTAAGTTGATCAAACAATATCCTGATTTAGCCTACGATGAAATATGTCGATTTTCTATGGCGCTAGTAAATTTGGAGCATTCGGGAAATGGTCGTGGTACACAAGAAGCCGGTCTTGATCTCATAACTATTACCACTCGTTGGAATCCGCAATATGGCTTAAAGCTTTTGAGTTGGTTATTCGATCATAAAGGGCTTGATTATGCTCCGGGTCTAACAGGATTACTGTCTGGAATGCTTGATAGCACTAGCCCTCCATTTAAAGAAATATCAGTGATGGCGAGAAAGCTACTAATTCCTTTCGAAGAGTATAATCCTTCGGATCTGCCTAAAAAATTGGTGTCCTGTTACTGCCAATCTTCTGATGAGCGCGTGGCGGATGAGGTAGAGGAACTTATTACTTCTATCAAGACACATCTATTACCTTCAAATCGGTACTCGTGGTTAGAAGGATTGGCGCTTGGTGTCAGGGAAGCGGGGTTGGACAATAGTTTTTATGCTTCATTGGCGATTTCTACACCGCAAGAAAAACATGGTACTCATGAACCCTCTCTAACATTGAATTCCGGGGAAAAACTTACGGATGAAGAGGCTCAACTAAAAGTAAATACTTCTGAAAGTCTTTTCCAGCTTCTTCGATCTGTGAAATCTGTCGATTATTTTCGCTGGATTAATTTGATTCTACCATTTTTAAAAGGTATGAGTGTCTCTCAATTGGAGGAGCTTTATAAGTTATTAAAACCATTCAAGCCTGACAATAATGTTGTTTCTTGTATTGCTGGTGCATTGTCTTCACATGGTGAAGTGGATAAAGCGAATAGCTTATTTGAAGGTTTGTTCGAAAACTCGGATGCTAAAGGCTGGGATTTGCATTGGGATGGAGGTTCTAGGCAGTCGATTTTTAGAGCCCTTGTTGAAATTGATGCTAAACAGTGGCGACCTAAAGCGCTGGCTCATTTAGTTGATGATTATATTAGTGAATATAGGTATCCAAGTAGTTTAATTTGGAACTTAAAAGAGATTGTCGAAATTCTCTTTGAGGATAAAGATGTCCTGCCCATCTGGAAAGAAATCAAAGAACATGTATACCAGCTAGATGCATTTGAACTACGTGCTGAGAAACCACCGACACTGGTAGATAACATTGATGAGCAGAAGGATGCCTGCTTACTCATTCAGTTTGCGTTCGATATGCTTGATGTCGCAATTCCTGAATTGGGAGATATGGCTCATCAGGCAATCGTTGATTTGGCTAAAATTGAAGTTAATTGGCCAGAAATTCGTAACCAAATAGCTAATAGAATAGACAAAATTGGATTGATACAGGTAAAAATAGTGTCTTTGTTAAGTAGCTTGGTAAAGGATTTCAAAGAATTTGTTCTTCAGTTTGAGGAGGAAATATCTTCATTCTGTGCGTCGGAAGACTTTAGTGTAAGGATGACCGCTTTAGACTTGGCTAGTAGGTTAGAAATAGAAGGCAGGCTTCCTCCGGAACAGCGAACAACACTTCCCCTGGTATATGAGTTGGAGTTACCAGAAATAAATAATAGAAAGGAAGCTATTCCGTTTTCTGCCATTCGGCCTGGGGAAACATTTCCTGATGTTGATGATCCGATTGAGCTACTTAGGCCTTTATTAACTGAAGCGAAGCTTGTGGCTGATATTTCAAACGTGCCATTTGAGAATCTGGCTTACAGAGTTTCCAATTTTATGAAAACTCTTGTCCCACAGAGTGAGTGGAATAAGCAGGCAGAAGAAGAATATAGGAATTGGATGAAAGGGGTAGGGCTTGAGCTGACCTATCATAGGTTACGGCCTAAAGTGGCAAAGTTGGCACTCTCTTATGTGGTATGCGAGTTGTTGGATGCAGGGCGAATACCTCCTCAAGGCATTGAACTTTTGCGATATATCTTCAAGCGTAGTGATGAATTGCTATTAGCTCTTGAGCCCGGTATTAGACCTGAGTGTATTGTTGTACCGAAGGCAAAAGATCGAGAGATATCCCATAAGCACGATGAATGGTTGAGAGATATTGAACACGGTATTACACAATTTGTTGATAGCATCGACACTGGGAAACAAATTATTGGTGAACTAACAACTTGGAGTTGGTTAGATTGGGAATTGCCAACTGAAATTCGCATTTCTAACGTATGTCATCCAGAATTGAATGATAATGCAGATGTTACGTCACCTTCTGCTTTATTTCCAAGCATGATGCATTGGTCTGCAATTGATTATCCTGAAATCACTGCTACTAGAGAGCCATCACTGAGCATTTATGGTACAGGTTCATACATCGATCACGGAGGCATTGAGTGGTTAGCATTAAACCCATATATAGGTTTTTCCTTGGGATGGTCTATTTCAGAGGAAGGACTTTTTCGATGGGTTGATGAAAAATGCAACACAATGGTTGAAAGCATCTACTGGAAAGATGGCCCTATTTCGCGACAACCCCCGAAAAGGGATGACATCTGTTCGAACGGTTGGTTAGTCATTGCTTCGGATGAAGCGGTAGCTATGATTCAGGGTATTATAGGTGAAGCTGTAAAAGTAAATGCTGTCATTCGCAGTTATGGCCGTGGCACTAATGAACCATTTTCCAGATTCATGCAATGCAGAACCCCTTGGTGAAGATATATAGATTGTAATGTCAGAGCACTTGGGTTGGGTTTAATTAGAAACTTTCTTCTCACCCATAGAGTGGAACTAGAGCCCTCTAAATGTCATATTCTTAATTTAACGCACAAAAAAAACCGACTCAAAGGTCGGTTTAATCAAGCATATTGTCTTGCAAAGAATTTGAAGGATGGTACCAGAGGCCGGACTTGAACCGGCACGCTATTTCTAGCAACGGATTTTGAATCCGTCATGTCTACCAATTTCATCACTCTGGCATCAAATTTTACTATTTGCGAAGTGTAAAAACTTTGCAAATCTTTGCAAGCAATTTTTTGCTTTTTAAAGTCTAAAGGTGCTTACCTTTCAATGACTTGCCATCTTGATACTGCTAGACACAAGCAATTTTGAATCCCCTATGTCTACCAATTCCATCACACTGGCATTCGACATGGTGTCGATGAGGGATGCATTATAGCGATACGCGTTGCAGAGACAAGCACTTTTTCCTGAAATTCAGGGTTAGTGTGGCAGTCTGGCTAAAGAATGTGCAACCGTTGTTGGGGTACTTGATTCAGGTCGTGCATCTGTCGATTTCCTTTCCCGAAGTGTTTGTCTCCCGGTGACTCCGGGTTATTCTGGCCTTGCTGTTTTAACCAAATTTAACCTGTAGTGCTGTGCCGGAGCTTTACTATTAAAGCTGTGCGTTGCGTAACGAAGTGAAGAGCTTGTGGGAAAACAAAAAAAGAAAGCGCCGGTTACTGAGCCGGCTGGTACATTGCCAGAGAGCACGGTAAGTAACCGTGCCGGATTCTTCCGCCGTTTGCTGGCGATGGTGTATGACACACTGGTAGCCGTGGCTGTAGGCATGTGCGCTGCCATGGTGATGATAGTCACGTTGGTTGTGTTGCTGAAAAACAATGTGCTGAGTTTGCAGGGCTTTGCTGAGCCTGCTGATTTGATTCAGCAATCCCTGCTTTATAAAACACTCATCCAGGTATGGGTAGGGCTTTGGATCACAGGATTCTTTCTGTGGTTCTGGAAGAAGGGCGGTCAGACTATTGGTATGCGGGCATGGCGCTTACGTATTTTCAGTACGGTTGATGAGCCGGTTACCTGGGGCAGGTTGATTTTACGCCTGATCACGTCACTGGGCGGACTGGGTACTTTGCTGGTGCTGGTGGATTTTAAAAACAAGCAGTCACTGCAGGACCGGCTCGCCAAAACTGAAGTGGTTCACTTGTCTAAAGAAGCCAACGACCACAAAAGCTGGTAGTAATGTGGTCGTGACGGCAGTCTCAATGCCGTTATCAGCGTCGCAGCAATAAGGTGGCCACGCCGGCAAACAGCAGGCTGGGCAGCAGGGCGGCGACAACGGGGGGTAATGAATACACCAGACTTAACGGGCCGAACACTTCATTGGTGATGAAGAAGCCAAAACCGGTAAGCACACCCATGATCACTCTGGCACCCATGGTGACGCTGCGAAGCGGACCAAAAATAAACGACAGGGCCATTAACAGCATGACTGCAATGGACACAGGCTGGAAGACTTTGCGCCAGAATGCCAGCTCGTAGCGTGTACTGTCCTGTCCGTTGCCTTTTCTGTACTGCACATAATCATACAGTCCCTGAATAGACAGTGCTTCAGGCTTAATTGCCACGATGCCTAACTTATCCGGCGTCAGTGTAGAGTTCCATTGCTGGCGTGTGTGGTCGGTAATATCAATGTGCTTGTCGGTAAAGCGGGTAACCGACACATCATCGAGCCACCATACTTCACCATCGTAATTGCCTTCTTTGGCCCATGTCAGGGTGTTCAGCGTCAGGTCGCTGTTGAAATCGAAAATGCTGATATCCCGCAACGACTCGCGGGTAACCACCTGGCCGATACTGACAAAATGCTCACCGTCTTTAGCCCATGTCAGGGCATCTGACGAGAACAGGCTGCCCCCGGAAATGGCCTCGGTACGAATTTCTTTGGCTTTAGATTCGCTGTACGGCGTTACCCATTCACCGACCGCCATGACAAACAGGATCATGACCAGCGCCGATTTCATGGCTGAATTAATGATGTTCCAGCGGCTCAGGCCGGAGGCCTGCATGACTACCAGTTCGCTGTTACTGGCCAGTAATCCCATGCCGATGAGACCACCAAGGAGGGTCGCCATGGGAAAGAACTGTTCGAGATCCCGGGGCAGGCTGAGCAATACATACAGCCCGGCAACTAGGATATCGTAATTGCCTTCACCCAGTTTTCTTAACTGCTCAACAAACTTAATGAGGGCAGACAAACCAATCAGCACTGACAAGGTTACGGTAATGGTGCCAAGCAGGGTGCGGGCAATATACAGGTCGAGAATACGAAACATCTATTTTCTCCCCAGTAAACGTGCGCGCAGTTCAGTACCGGTCCGCCGGTCCCTGACTATCAGTGTGATACCGATTATCAGCATGATGCCGTGCACCCACCACAAACCTAACTGAATGGGGATTTTGCCGTCTTCCAGCACCCGGCGGCTGGCCAGCAGCAAAAGGAAGTAACCGAGATACAGCAGGATCGCCGGAAACATCTTGCCAAACCGGCCCTGACGGGGATCCACAGAACTTAACGGCACGGCAATCAACACCAGAAACGGAATGGAAAGGGGAATGGCAATGCGCCATTGCAACTCTGCCCGCGCCTCAATCGAGTCATCGCTCAGCAGTTCCATGGTCGGTAATACACTCACTTTACGGCGGGGCTCGTCCTGCTTTTCATCGGCAATCTGAATCTGATATTCATCGAAGGCAACCTTACGGTATTTCTTCTCCGTTTGCGTACCTTCGTACTGCACGCCTTCCCGCAATACCAGGTTACGGGTGCCGTCCGTGTTGTTCTGAATTTGTCCGGTTTTCGCCTGTACCACCCGCACGCGGTCGGTGTTACCGTCCTGCTGGGTTTGAGACAGGAAAACCCGTTTCAAGGTATCGTCCTGACTGTCGATGTCGTGCACGAAAATTACCGCTTTCTCGTTACCGGTTTGCTGAAAACGGCCTGGCATAATAGCTGAAAAGCCCGCTTCACTTCTGGCTTTCTCGCGAAGCTGGTACTCACTTTCTGCCGCACTGGGGGCGAGATAAAGGGTAATCACACCACAAATAATCATAATGAACACAGACAGCAACAGCATCACTCTGGTGATGTACCACTCGCTTATCCCGCAGGCCCGCATAACGGTCATTTCAGAGTCGACGTAAAGCCGGCCGTGAGCGAGCATAATGCCAAGATAAGCACTGATGGGCAGAACGAGAGAAGAGAGTATGGGCGCGTACAGGCCAAGGAAGCCCAGCACAAGCCCGGCGGGAATATCGCCGTCTGATGCGTCGCCGAGTACACGCACGAAACGCAAAGTGACAAAAATAGCCATCAGGATAAAAAAGATGGCCATCTGTGACTTAAGCGTTTCCTTTATCAGATAACGGAATATCAGCATTCCGGCACCTCTGGAAAATTTGGATTTATAGTGAAAAAGCGCACGATGTTGAGTAAACTAACTGTTTTTACAAGTTTTGCCTGTATATCAATAACCCGATTGCATGAAAACGACGCAAATTTTTCCGTTTTCGTTACATAAGTCACAGACTATTGTAGCAGTACGGCAAACACGACAGAAAGCGTCAAACACAGTCTTATCGCTTATATGACTGCGTATTAAAACATAAAGCAGCGCAAAACGTTATGCGAAATTATCGTCATGCAAATCACAAGATAAAAAGAGCGAGGTGTTATCGTGGAATTTAGTGTAAAAAGTGGCAGTCCGGAGAAACAACGTAGCGCCTGTATCGTGGTTGGTGTCTTCGAGCCTCGTCGCTTAACTGCGGTGGCTGAACAGCTGGATGAAATCAGTGAAGGTTACATCAGTAATCTGCTACGTCGCGGCGACCTGGAAGGGAAAGCCGGTCAGATGTTACTTCTGCATCATGTACCCAATGTATTGAGCGAGCGGGTATTACTGGTCGGTTGCGGTAAAGAGCGTGAACTGGACGAGCGTCAGTATAGGCAAATCATCGCGAAAACCATTAAAACCCTGAACGAAACCGGCTCGATGGAAGCAGTCTGCTTCTTAACAGAACTGCACGTGAAAGGCCGTGATACCTACTGGAAAGTGCGTCAGGCGGTAGAAGCGACGCAGGATTCCCTGTACACCTTTCTGCAACTGAAAACCAAAAAGGGCGAACCCCGTCGTCCGTTACGTAAAATCGTTCTGAACGTACCTACACGCCGTGAACTTACCGTGGGTGAGCGTGCTATTGAGCATGGTCTGGCGATTTCAAAAGGTGCCAGCCTGACCAAAGACGTGGCAAACATGCCGCCAAACATCTGCAATCCTGCCTACCTGTGGGAGCAGGCACAGTCGCTGGCTGAAAACTACGACAGCATCAGTGCAGAAGTGGTGAATGAAGCCATGATGGCTGAGCTGGGCATGAATTCTTACCTGGCTGTAGGTCGCGGTTCTGAAAATGAATCCATGATGAGTATCATTACTCACAAAGGCGGTCCGGATGATCAGGCGCCTATCGTACTGGTGGGTAAAGGCCTTACCTTCGACTCAGGCGGTATTTCCATCAAGCCCGGTGAAGGCATGGATGAGATGAAGTACGACATGGGCGGTGCCGCCGGTGTGCTGGGCACCATGCAAACCGTGGCCGAACTGAATCTGCCGGTTAATGTTATCGGCGTGCTGGCTGGCTGTGAAAACATGCCGGACGGCAAATCTTATCGCCCGGGTGATATCCTCACCACCATGTCCGGCCAGACTGTTGAAGTGTTAAACACCGATGCAGAAGGCCGCCTGGTATTATGTGATGCATTAACTTACGTTGAGCGTTTTGAGCCTGAACTGGTCATCGACGTGGCAACATTGACCGGCGCGGTGATTGTTGCACTGGGTAACCATGCAACCGGATTGATGAGTACACATAATCCGCTGGCCCATGAACTGATGAACGCCGGCGATCAGAGTTCTGACCGTGCATGGCGCTTACCTGTGTGGGATGAGTATCAGGATCAGCTGGAAAGCCCGTTTGCCGACTTCACCAACTTAGGTGGCCGTGCGGCCGGTTCAATTACTGCTGCGTGTTTCCTGTCCCGATTCACCAAGAAATACAACTGGGCGCACATGGACATCGCCGGTACAGCGTGGCGAAGCGGCAAGAACAAAGGTGCCACTGGCCGTCCGGTACCGATGTTGTCGCAGTTCCTGATGAACCGCTCAGGCATTAAACAAGAGGACTGAGCGCAATGCCTCAGGTAACCTTCTGGCAACTCAGTGATGGTAAGGACGCGGGTGAATCCCGCGCCTGCGATCTGATTGCCACTGCATACTCCCAGCGACAAAAGTGTGTTGTATTGTGTGCAGACAAATCTTCCGCTGAAGCAGTGGATGAGCTGCTCTGGCAATTGCCGGCTGGCCGCTTTGTGCCGCATAATTTGTGCGGGGAAGGGCCGGGCGCCGGTACGCCGGTGGAAATCTGCTGGCAGGAAAATCAACTTTCCCGTCGCAATCTCATCGTCAATTTAAGCGGGGAAATGTTAAGCTCCCCGCATTCTTATCAAACGATTTATGACTTCGTGCCGGTGGCGGATGACGCCAAACAGGCGGCACGGGTTCGCTATAAACAATATCAGCAGGCTGGCTGCCAGTTGCAGTTTAAATCTGCTGACAGTTGAGAGTAAGTAATGGATAAAACCTTCGAACCGCAATCCATTGAGCAGCAATGCTACGAAAAATGGGAAGCAGCAGGCTATTTCAAGCCATCCGGACACGGTGACCCGTATTGTATTTTACTGCCGCCACCAAACGTAACAGGCAGTCTGCACATGGGCCACGGCTTCCAGCAAACGATTATGGACGCGTTAACCCGTTATCACCGCATGAAGGGCGACAACACCTTATGGCAGGTGGGTACAGACCACGCGGGTATCGCTACCCAGATGGTGGTAGAGCGCCGTCTGAATGCTGAAGGCAAGACCCGTCACGATTTAGGCCGTGAAGCCTTCATCGACAAGATTTGGGAATGGAAAGAAGAGTCCGGTGGCACTATCACCAGGCAGATGCGCCGTCTGGGCACATCTACCGACTGGGACCGTGAAGTGTTCACCATGGACGACAATCTGTCCAAAGCGGTTACAGAAGTCTTTGTTCGTTTGCATGAAGAAGGTTTGATTTACCGCGGTAAGCGTCTGGTTAACTGGGATCCGGTACTGCACACAGCGGTCTCTGATCTGGAAGTGCTTAACGAAGAAGAAGCCGGCCACATGTGGCACATGCGCTATCCGCTGGCTGACGGTTCCGGTGAACTGGTCGTGGCGACTACCCGTCCTGAAACCATGCTGGGCGATACGGCTGTTGCAGTTCATCCTGATGACGAGCGTTATCAGTCGATGATTGGTAAGGAAATACGCCTGCCAATTACCGGTCGCCTGATCCCTATTATCGCCGATGATTATGTGGATCCGGAATTCGGCACCGGCTGTGTGAAAATCACCCCGGCACACGATTTTAACGATTACGACATGGGTAAGCGTCACAGCCTGCCGATGATTAACCTGTTCACTGACGACGCAAAAATCAACGATGAGGCCCCTGAAGCTTATCGTGGTCTTGACCGTTTCGACGCCCGTAAGCAAATCGTTGCTGACCTGGACGCCGAAGGTCTGCTGGTGAAAGTGGTCGCTCATAAACTGAAAGTACCCCGTGGCGACCGTACCGGTGCAGTTATCGAACCGTATCTGACTGACCAGTGGTACGTTGCCGTTGAATCGCTGGCAAAGCCTGCGGTTGAAGCGGTGGAAAGCGGTGAAATCCGCTTTATCCCTGAGAACTGGAACAAAACTTACTACCAGTGGATGAACAATATTCAGGATTGGTGTATTTCCCGTCAGCTGTGGTGGGGACACCGCATCCCGGCTTGGTACGACAACGAAGGTAATGTATTCGTTGGCCGTGACGAAGCAGAAGTGCGCAGTCGCTACAAGCTCGAAGACGCCGTTGAACTGAAACAGGACAATGATGTACTGGATACCTGGTTCTCCTCTGCACTGTGGCCCTTCGCGACCATGGGCTGGCCGGAAGAAACGCCGGAACTGGATACGTTTGTACCGTCGTCTGTGCTGGTCACCGGTTTTGACATCATTTTCTTCTGGGTAGCCAGAATGATCATGATGACGAAGAAATTCACCGGCAAGATCCCGTTCAAAGATATCTACATTACCGGTCTTATCCGTGATGAGAACGGCGACAAGATGTCTAAGTCGAAGGGGAACGTTCTTGACCCTATCGACTTGATTGACGGTATCGATCTGGAATCTTTGGTGAGCAAGCGCACATCAGGCATGATGCAGCCGCAACTGGCGAAGAAGATTGAGAAGAATACCCGCAAGCAATTTGCTGACGGTATTAATGCTTACGGGACCGATGCTCTGCGCTTCACGTTTGCAGCCATGGCCTCAACCAGCCGCGATATCAATTTCGATATGAGCCGCGTTGAAGGTTACCGTAACTTCTGCAATAAGATCTGGAACGCATCACGCTTTGTGCTGATGAATACCGAAACCGAAGATACCGGCCGTGACGGTGGTGAACTGGTGCTGAGTCTGGCGGATCAGTGGATTTGGGCGCAGTTCCAGAAAACCCTGAAAGAGTTTGAATCTGCCCTGGCTGATTACCGTTTCGATATTGCCGCTCAAACCGTGTATGAGTTCACTTGGAACCAGTTCTGTGACTGGTATCTGGAACTGACTAAGCCGGTACTGAACAGCGATGCGTCTACTGATGCGGAAAAGCGCGGTACACGTCATACGTTGATTAACGTACTTGAGCAGTTACTGCGTCTGTTACATCCGTTAATGCCGTTTATCACTGACACCATCTGGCAACGTGTTGCGCCGTTAAGCGATGCAGGCGTGAAAGAAGGTGAAACCAGCATCATGATCCAGTCTTTCCCTGAAGTGAAAGCGGAACGTGAGAACGACAAGGTACTGGCTGATATCGAATGGCTGAAGCGTTTCATCATCGGTATCCGTAATATCCGTGGTGAAATGGATATTTCTCCTAACAAGCCGCTAAACGCTATTCTGCGCAATGTGAGTGAGCAGGATCAGGCCCGTCTTGATTTGGCTGCGCCGTTCATCGATAAGCTGGCGAAACTGGAATCTGTCACTTTGCTGAAAGCCGGTGAACAGGCGCCGGCCAGTGCCACCGCGCTGGTGGGTGAGATGGAAATTCTTATCCCGATGGCTGGTCTGATTGATAAGGACGCTGAGCTTGCCCGTATTGCCAAGGCAATGGGTAAGGCTGAGCAGGATGTGGCCCGTGCTCAGGGTAAGCTGGCAAACGAGAAGTTTGTAAACAGTGCTCCGGAAGCGGTAATTGCCAAAGAACGTAGTAAGCTGGAAGAAGCTGAAACGGCGCTGGCAAAACTGAAAGAACAGCACGCCACAATCAGCGCGTTATAAGCGCATTTGCTAAGTAATAAAAAAGGAGCGGAAACGCTCCTTTTTTTGATCCTGCTAAAATGCTGATTGCTATTTATGCTGACTGTTATTGCGTGCAGATTGTCCGCCGGACTCGGCCTGTAAAAAACGTTTCAGCATAGAGGCCAGCGCTGCGCGTTTTAGCGGCTTGGTGAGATAATCCGTCATTCCGTGACGCATTGCCTGCTGGGCATCTTCTTTCATAGCGTTGGCTGACAAGCCAATGATGGGCAGTTCACTTAAGCCTTTCTGGCGAATTTTGCGGGTGGCTTCGTAACCGTCCATTACCGGCATCTGAACATCCATAAGCACCAGGTCGTATACCGGCGCATTATTGATTTTAGTTACCGCCTGCAAACCGTCTTCGGCAATATCGAAGGTGAGGCCAAGTGAAGACAACATTTCTCCGGTGACCACCTGGTTAATATTGTTGTCTTCTACCAGCAGAATGTGACCTTCCAGCATGGTGGATTCATCCGGCACCTCAGTTGACTGTTTAAAATCTTCTATGTCGGCAAGGCGGAACACAAACCGGCGGTACTGTGCCGGTGTAAACGGATGAAGCAGAACCGGACCTTTCCATTGACTAAGAATTTTCTCCTGCAATTGCCCGGTCTGGGTTTCCATGACAATGCCCACAGGAATGCTTTGCCGCTCTATCAGCGATAACTGCGGTAGCAGGGATTTGAATTCTGCGTAGGTAGCAATTTCAACCAGCACGGCAGGCGGCACGCCCACGTCATTTTTCACCATGGCAAGGGGCTGACGGGCAGAGCGCAGGTTTAATAATTCAATATAGGCTGCCGGCAGCAACGGCTTGTCGGAATAATAACAGCTGCCCAGTGGCAACTGGGGCAAATCAGCAAGAATACCTTTCTGACCGGACTGAATTTTCATGGGTAAAGTGATCACGAAAGTAGAACCGTGATTGGGCATTGATGTGACTTTCAGTTTACCGGCCATCAGTTCGGTAAGCTGTTTTACAATCGTCAGCCCCAGTCCGGAGCCGCCGAATTTTCGGTTTGTCGAACCGTCAGCCTGCGTAAATGGTTGGAAGATGCGGTCAACCTGCGACTGAGTCATGCCAATACCGGTATCTTCGACTTCTATGCGCAGAACCACTTTATCACCCTGCTGGTTCACCATGCCCTTAATGGTGACATTAATCGCTCCCTGCTGGGTGAACTTAACGGCGTTGGTACAGATGTTCATGAGAATTTGAGATAACCGCAAAGGGTCGCCCACTATGCGGGGTGGCAGTTTCGGGTCGACCTCCAGATGAACGCTGAGATTCTTCTCCTGTGCCCGCAAACTCACCACCGCCAGCAGATTATCCAGAATGGAGTGCAGAGAGAAGCTGACGTTTTCCAGTTCCAGCTTACCGGCTTCAATTTTAGAGAAATCAAGAATGTCGTTTATCACACTGACTAGGATTTGGCTGGAGTAAGATGCTTTGTCCAGATAATCCTTCAGCATGGCTGACATGGGTTGCTGATGAGCCAGTTCCAGCAGGCCGATGATGCCGTTAAGCGGCGTGCGGATCTCATGGCTCATGTTAGCCAGGAAAATACTCTTAGAGGCGGTGGCCTGTTCTGCTTTCTTCTTGGATTCGGCGAGTTCTTTGTTTAATGCTTCCTGCTGGACGTTCAGTTGCTGGGCATTTTTCAGCAGAGAGCGGGTCTGCTCATTTTTGTCTTTAAATACGCTGGCTGCTTTGGCCAGTTTGCCGATTTCGTCTTTACGGTCGAGATCGGGCAATACATCTACCTGCTTACCGTCTGCCAGCTGATTAAACACAGAAGTAATGGAGCGGATAGGGCTGAGGACCCGGCGCACAGTAAAAATAGCGAAGGCGAAGGCGAGAATGATAGCGATAACAGAGTATATTTCACCGTTGAGCCGAGCCCCGATAGCGGCATTCTGCGCATTGCGGTTAATCAGATTGGTGCGGGCATTTACCCGGTCGGCAAGCTCGCGGCTGAGATACAGAAACTCGTTGGCCGAGCCGGCCATGACCACATTAACCAGAAACATATTGCTTTGGGTTATCTGGGTCAGCCGTAAAAAGCGTTCTTCCAGTCGTTGAATATGTTCACGGATCGCTACTTCGTTAGCGGATGATTCACTTTCCAGCAGGGAATAAACTGGTGCCAGTGACGCATTAAACTCGGAGATATTTTGCTGTGCCGGTGATACCAGATAACGCAATGCGGCATTCTCGGCTTCTGTTACATGCATTTTTAGCTGGTCAATTTTTGCCGCCGGCATCTCACGTTTTTCCGCGACTTCCTGCAACAAGCTCTCGATTTGTCTGACGACGACCAGTGAGCCCGAGTCGATGAGCTGATCCCGGCGGTGCCGGTCATCCACCACCGCGTGAAAGTTCTCTTTGTAAGACACCAGATGAGTACGCATGCGCTCCAGAATGTCATCTTCTGTGTATTCATAGGTTGAAGAGATGGAAGAGGTCTCAAGGGCTTCCAGCTTGTCAGTGATGGAAATCATCAGGCGCTCAAAACGAGTTACCGCAGACGGGCTGGCGGTTTCACGGAAAATCAGCACATTGCGCTGAAGATCCACCACATCTCTCTCCAGTTCACCTACGATGCCCACATCAATCACCGCCTGGCGGGTATTATTCATGCCTTCGGTTAAAACCTGCTCGTTGGCACGGCCGAGAAAACCCTGCACAAGGATCAGTCCTATCATGATGATCAGAACAGTGAGCAGTTGAATACGGATAGAATGAAACATAAAGAATGCGTACCACTAAGAAGTAATGAATTCATACCATTTCTGCAGACTATATTCATAAGTCGGCATAACGGTATTCCAAACGGCGACATGGCCGAAACGATCTTCGTAACTGCCGCCGGAGCGTTGCTGTCCGCGATTGACAGACACTTTTCCATCCGGCCCTCTGAGCGGTTCTGAAGCGGGTAAACCTCTGTACCAGTAGTTCCATTCAGCTTCACTTAAATAAGGCTTTGAACGTTGCGGGTTTGAAATGTAATACCCCTGACGGGCAATGAAAGCACCGGGCCAGCCGGACAACCACCAGTTCATGTATTCATAGGCAGCATCTTTCACCCGGCCCTGCGTGGCAGCAGAAAGACACATCACGCCGTGCCAGCCGCGGTAACCTTCACGGGGAGCCGCAAAGCGAACGGGAATATCCTGACCATTCAAATCAGACACAGCAGGGGAGAACATACTTTCAATGGTGACCCGCTTCGTACGCATGTATTGCACCGATTCCGGAACGGAGGTCCAGAAGCCATTGAAATGCTGCAGCTGTTTAAGCTCAATCAGTAACAGGAACAGGCTGTCTAATTCTGCCCGCGTCATGGCGCCGATGTCTTCAAATTCCATGAAGCCTTTCGCTTTTGCCGCCAGGGCTAAATCAAATAACCCGATAGTCGGGTCATTCACGATACCCACTTTTCCGCTGAGTCTGGAATCCAGCAGCCAGCCCCAACTCTCATCTGCACTGTTCATATCGGCCGGTAACGCGTTTTCCAGATAGCCAAAGGAATCAACATTGTGCACGTACGGGAGGAAGCTGATTTCATCCGTGTGCTTTTCTCCCAGCGAGCCGTCGGCCTGAACATTTATTATTTTGTGGGGGGCATCACCGGCACCGATTTTCGCTTCGGGAGAGACCTTGCCGGTCTTTGTCAGATCGTTAATTTCGTCCCAGTTACCAATACGGCGTTTATCGATGGGTTGAATGGCATTGGCCCGCCAGAGCACATTGATGCTGTTTGACCATTGCTCATATAAATCAAAGCCCTGCGGGTTCATGGTGGCTTTCTGAAGTACCGTTGCACTGCCGCCGGGAGCGAACTGCAGCCGGATCCCTAAGTCTTCCATAGCCTGCTGTCTCAAGGCTTCCTGCAAGGTTACATGGGTGCCAAGCACTCTTACCAGAGGTTTCTCTTTGCCAATGGCAAAGGGGACCATGCCGGCGGTCAGCCAGCCTGCCAGAGAGCCTTTCAGCACTCGTCTTCTTGTCAGCAGTTTTTTTTGTTTGTCCATTCCGGTGGCGCTTTGTCCTGAGTCATACTTTATTGTGGCACTGAATGGACAGGTATGCCAAAAAAAAGCGTTAAAACAAAGGCTGTTCTCTTTGAACAGCCCCGGGAGTAGAATGCTATCTGCGTGGGCGGCGTGATACTGTTCTCCATATCCCCATGCCCAGAAGGCCGGCAAGGAAAGGCCAGTGCAGGGCTCCGCCGTGTTCTCTTACTTCCACCACGGTTTCCTGTTCAACAATGACCCGGTCGTAATCCTGACTTTCAAGGGGCACATAAGACAAGTCTGCATCGCTGGTATGATCGGCAACAGCCAATAGTTCGTTTGTCTGCGCGTCGTACAGCTCAATCATGATGTCATAGTCGAATGGACGGTAGCCGGTGATAAGGTCAGTTTCTATTACAAATTCATCGCTGGTACTTTCCCCGTAAATATAAAACACAGATGACTCGTGTACCGGGTAAAAACTGTCAGCATCGCCCAGGTAAAGCACTGCATAAACCGGTACTTCTGCATAAACAGTATCAGCATCAAAGCTTACAGACACCGTCGTGGCATAGCCGTCATAATCGGCGTCGTTGAAGCGCTCAGTCCATGCATCGTAAATCCAGAAGTCGGTATTCACAACGGCATTCACAGCTGCCCGCTTTTTACTGCTTTTTGTGGCTTTGGTAACGCTGGCCAGTGTATCGTTTCTGATAAAGTCGCCGTCTTTCGGGGTGTACGCTTCACCGAACTGAAACTCTCTGGCTTCAGTGGTCCGTTCCGTTGTTTCTGCCTGTGCCGGCGCTTGCAGAGCGGTAATGCCCATCAGAGCAATTAACGGTTTCATTGTTTGTTTCAGCATCATCATTCCTCTTGTCTTTGGCTGACTACGGGCTTAGTGTCGCCTGCGTAAACTGAACGGTTGCTGAAAGCAGTCTTAACCGCTGACAGTTTGGCCCTTTATCTGTGCATTGCAACGGGTTAGCTGTAGACGGAATGTACCGGCCGGGATATAAACATGAGCAGACTCATTGATTACGGAATTATTCATGGTGCGGTTCGTAAAACTGATAGCGTTGCTGGCGTTGGGATTGTCTGCTTTCGCCCTGCACGGGGAAGCGTTGCCGGAGCAAAAACCAATGCAATTGTTACCTTTGTCTGATGATGTGTGGCTGCATCTGTCGTACAAGCAGGTAGACGGATTTGGGCTGGTGGAGTCCAACGGCGTGATTATTCTGTCTGAGCAGGGCAGCATTATTATCGATACGCCGTGGACAGAGCAGGACACCGCGGAGTTACTGAACTGGGCTGCAGCTCGAGGCATGCCGGTAACAATGTCGTTTTCCAGTCACTCCCATGAAGACCGTACCGCGGGCATTGGTTTGCTGAACAGCAAAGGCATAGATACACATGCGTCGAAAATGACTAATGCTATTCTGGAGAAGCAGGGTAAGCCGCTGGCAAAACAGGAAATTACCGGTACAACCTATGCTCTGGCAGAAGGTGTTGAAGTGTTCTACCCCGGCCCGGGACATGCGCCGGATAACAGTGTGGTCTGGCTGGCCGGAGCAAACATTCTGGTGGGCGGATGTCTTATCCGCAGCGCAGAAACGGATAGTTTAGGTTATACCGGTGATGCCAGTCCGGAAGAGTGGGGGCCGTCAGTACAGAAGGTGTTAGCCAGATACCCTGAGGCGAAAATCGTGTTGCCGGGCCACGGACTGCCGGGAACCCGGGCGTTGCTGCACCATACTATCTCACTGACAGAAGGTGGTAGCTGATCAGCGCGGCATCGTTGCTGAACAAAAAAGCCGGTGATACTTCATGCAGTAAACACCGGCTTTGGTTGATAAGTCAGACAACGTATCAGTCGTCGTAATCTTCATCGTCTTCTTCTGCTTCTTCGTCGCGGGGCATAAAGTAAGTGCCCCAGCCGTCGTAGTGCACATCGCACTTATCAGCAATCTTCAGCAGCGCATCCGTGTCTTTGTCCAGCGCATCCTGTTCCAGCTCACGCTCAACAATCGCGTCAAAACAGAAAATAGTACCGCCGTCGTCTAATACCAGCTCCTCTGCATCAGACACTTCGAAACCGGCTTTGAACGCATCTACGGCTGCTTTTTCCAGTTTATCGAAATCATTGGAAGCAAGGTGATGCTCAATGGTGTACACCGCATCCGCCTGACTGCCGTCTTCCAGCAGTGCTTCTATGGTTTCCTGGTTAAACGCGTACCATTCTTCCCGTTCATCAAACTGATTCATGTTATCTCTCAAAAACGTCAACTTGCCCTAGTGTAATTAACTGAACGGCAGGATGCTATCTCTTTGCAGATTCAATTTGTGCCACTTCTTCGTTAAGACGGGCGAATTTCTCTTCCATGGCTTTATGGAAATGTTCCGTCCAGCCTTTCGGGGAATGCTCACGGGTAAGCTCTACCGGCGCATCAATATCGATAAGCACAACACCATTGTTCCAGCGGTTCCACTTTACTTTTTCGTGTAAGTCGCTGGCAGTAACCATGACAACCGGTACTTTAACAGCCTGTGCCAGCCAGAATGCGCCGGATTTAAAGGGCAGTAAACCTCTGCCGTAGCTTCGTGTGCCTTCCGGAAATACCCATACGGATGTCCCTTTTTCGCGGATTTTCTTACCAGCTATTTTTAACGTATCCCGCGCTTTTCCGCTATTCTTCCGGTCAATCATGATGTTGCCCGATAACCAGTAAATCTGTCCGAATACGGGGATCCACTTCAGGCTCTTCTTACCGATAGTCACTACGCCGGGGAGGGCCGCCTTACAAATGGTGATGATGTCGTAACTGCTCTGGTGATTGGCGATTAACACGTACGGGGTGTCTTCCTCCACCGCATCACTTTTCCGGATAATGATTTTAAGCCCCATAATCCGGGACATCTGCGCATAAGCGTTGCCGGCGAAATGAACATTATTCTTGTGAAAAGGGCGAAGCACGCAAACCACTAAAACAACGATGTTTATCAGAATGAATGCGAAAAAGAGCGCGATTACGCGAAGAATTGCTAACACTACTGTTCCTGTTTTATGTTTTGCCGCGAAGTATACGGGATTGAGAGCAGTTCAGTTATCCGATCAGTCTGAAAATTTAGCCAAAAGAACACTATTGCCGATTAGCGAAACTGCCGATCAGATGATATAACTTAAATACATGCTTAATGCGGTAACCAGATAAAATGCAGACGTTTACACCGGAAGAACTTGAAGAAGATATCCTCAGTGACCTGATGGAGGAAATCAACGAACTTTATGAATCCAGCGAACAAACCCTCATAGAGCTGGAATTGCGTCCGGAAGATAATGAACTGCAACGCAGCCTGTTTCGTTCTATCCACACCATCAAAGGTGACCTGGGGCTGGTTAATTTCAGTCCGATGATCCCCTTGCTTCAGCACGTTGAAGATTTGCTGGATTTTCTGCGTAAAGGGCAGATTAACTACACCAGTACCATGAGTGACCTGGTGTTGCTGACCATGGACAGGGTGAAAAGCTTTGTTCAGGATGTGATGAATGCCGGGTGTGCTGAATATGACGGTAATCTTCATGAACAGCTGGTACTGGCGATCACGCGGATCACGCCGGACAACCATGCTGATCACGACAAACTGCTGGCTGATGCGGTATTGCTGCTGAACCCGGATCTGGACATTGATACCGGTGAATTTGCCGGTATAGAGCAAACCGCTGAAGCGGAAGGCGAAAAGCCACCGGCAAAGCCTCCGCAGACGGTAGCGAATACCGGAATACTGAAAGGTCTGAGTGCCGACAAACGGGCCGATATGCTGTTTTTCCGTGACCTGATGCAAACCATCGAACACCGTTCTAATTACTGGGCCGGGCGTGGCGACCGGATTGCAAAGCTGGCGTTATACATCAATCATGAAGCAGGCAGTCCCATCGATGACGACCAGTTGTCTGTTGCCTGTTACGTGCACGATTTTGGTATGGCGTTCATGCCGTTGCACCTGCTTAACAAAACAGACCCGTACACTGACGCCGAGTTTAATCTCATGCGTTCTCATGTGTACAAAAGCTCCCGCTTACTGGAGCATCTCGACCAGTGGGATCACGCCCGTAAAATTGTGATGCAGCACCATGAAAGGGTAGATGGCAGTGGTTATCCGCTGGGCCTGAAAGAAGATGATATTTGTGACGGTGCCAAACTGCTGGCCATTCTCGATACCTATGATGCCATGACCCACTCACGGGCACATAATCAGGACTCGCGGATGTCTAAAAAGCAGGCGGTCATTGAACTGAACCGGGCTGCCAAAGGGCAGTTCAGTATGAAATGGGTGCGGCACTTTAATCAGGCCATCACGAGCCTGCTGACGAAGAATCCGTAGTATCCTTCCGGGCGTAGCCGCCTGAACAGTAAATTTATTCATGTAAAAAGCCCGGTGCAGAATTTCTGCACCGGGCTTTTCTATTTGAGAAGACTGCCGGGACCGAGGTGAATTGCGTCTGGCGTTATTCAGCCGTTCACATCCAGCTCTTTAAGTTTACGGGTCAGCGTGTTCCGTCCCCAGCCAAGACGCTTGGCGGCATCCTGTTTGTGGCCATGAGTGTAACTGAGTGCACGTTCCAGCATGATTTTTTCAAACGTGAGCATGGCGTCATTCAGGATATTGTAATGTCCTTCACGAAGCTGAGTGTCGGTCCATCTCGCCAGTAACTCGGGCCAGTCGCCGTTAGCGGTACCGCCACTTTTCTCAATAGTTCCCTCTGAGTGGATTTCCGGCGGCAGATCGCCGGGTAAAACTTCCTGTCCGCTTGCCATAACGGTAAGCCAGCGGCACACGTTTTCCAATTGACGTACGTTACCCGGCCAGGGCAGGCGGGTCATCAGCTTCTCTGCATCTTTACTCAGAGACTTGGTCTCTACATCCAGTTCCTTCGCAGCACGGCGCAGGAAGTGTCTTGCCAGCAGAGGAATATCTTCACGGCGCTCAGCCAGCGACGGAATGTGGATACGGATAACGTTCAGGCGGTGAAATAAATCTTCACGGAACTTACCTTCTGCCACCCGTTTTTCCAGATTCTGGTGGGTTGCAGCAATTATCCGTACATCAACAGTCACCGACTGATGTCCGCCGACGCGATAAAATTGTCCGTCAGCCAGTACCCGTAACAAACGGGTCTGAACGTCCAGCGGCATATCACCAATTTCATCAAGGAAAAGGGTACCGCCGTTTGCCTGCTCAAAACGGCCCTGACGGGCAGTTTGCGCGCCGGTAAAGGCGCCTTTCTCGTGACCGAAAAGTTCTGATTCCACCAGGTCTGCCGGAATGGCTGCCATATTCAGTGCAATAAACGGATTGGCTGCACGGGGGCTGTGACGGTGCAGGGCATGAGCAACCAGCTCTTTACCTGTACCGGACTGACCATTAATCAGCACGCTGATGGAGGATCGGGACAACCGGCCGATGGCACGGAAAACTTCCTGCATGGCCGGCGCTTCACCGATAATTTCAGTAACCGCTTCATCCTGAGGTACCTGATTTTGACGGCTCTGTTCCCGTGCATGGGCCAGCGCCCGCTGCACCAGCGTAACGGCTTCGTCGATATCAAAGGGTTTTGGCAGGTATTCAAACGCACCACTCTGGTAGGCATTTACAGCACTGTCTAAATCAGAATGCGCGGTCATGATGATGACCGGAATGAGCGGGTCAGTATTATGTACTTCCCCCAGCAGTGTCATGCCGTCCATCTGAGGCATACGGATATCTGAAACGATAACCTCAGGGCGCTGACCACTTTGTAATTGCAGTAAAAGATCTTCAGGATTCTCAAAACTCAAACACCCGATATTGGCTGCCTGTAATGCCTTTTGCAGAACCCAGCGGATTGAGCTGTCGTCATCTACAATCCATACGGATTCATTATTCATTATCCGACTCCTTTCTGGGGACAGGGAGATATAGCGTAAATTCGGTGTGGCCCGGATGGCTGTCTACCTCAATTTTTCCGCCGTGGTGATTTATTAATGTTTGTGCAATAGACAGGCCCAGCCCGCTTCCGTTCTGCTTGCTGCTGACCATGGGATAGAAAAGGGTGTCTCTGATTGTGGCGGGAATACCCGGTCCGTTATCAATGATCTGGATTTTGGCCACCAGAGAGTGCCGCTTACCCAAAATGGTCATTTGTCTGTCTATACGGGTAACAAGCCGAATTTGCGGTGACGGTGTTTTCGCTTCTGTGAGCGCTTGAACACTGTTTCTTAAAATGTTCAGCACCGATTGCTGAATCATGTCCTGGTCTACTTTCAGATCCGGAATACTCGGGTCGTAATCGCGGATGATAGTGATTGGGTTATCTGAGTCGACCCTCATCAGGCTGCGCACTTTCTCAAGCGCCTGATGGAGATTACTCCACTCAAGCCTTGGCAGCGCGTTGGGCCCGAGCAAACGGTCAACCAGGTTTCGCAGCCGGTCTGATTGCTCGATGATCATCTGCGTGAATTCATTATGGTCGGGATTTGTCAGCTCTTTTTCCAGCAACTGGGCTGCACCGCGAATTCCCCCCAAGGGATTTTTAATTTCATGGGCGAGGCCGCGGATTAGTTCTCTGGCGGCATCATGCTGGGCATTTTGCTGATTTTCTCTGGAGATGCGGCGTTGCTGATCGATACGGCGCACCTCAAACATCAGTTTAGGGCCGTCATCGGTATTCAGGTTAGTGACAGTGAGATCAGACAATACACAACGCCCGTCTTTGAAGCACAGACGTAAATCGTTTTCAGTAAAGTCTTCGCCATGACGAATTGCCGCCCGCAAACGGGCATCATTGATGGCGTTCGGCGCAAAAAAGTCCGATAGCTTGTGTCCGGAGAGCTGCTTCACCCCAGTTTCGAACAACGCTTCCCCTGCGTGATTGGCATAAACGATTTGCAATCGTTCGTTGACCATTACCAACGCTGTGTTCAGGTTGTTCAATAAATGGTTTGTTTCAAACTCGGTGGCTTGCATGCCGAGCATTCCTCATTTGCACTTTTATAGTGCATTATAGTTTAACGCGTTCAAACGGTGTTGATTGCACCAAAATAAAATTTTCTGATGAACCCGCATGGTGCGCTGGCTGCGCTACCAAAGAACGCTAATTGTTATTGATAAACACTGATGCCTGATGCAAATAAAGTGTTTGCTGAGGAGATGATGCAAGAGTCTTGCCCTTATTATCAATTATGTCTATATGATAAGTGTGGGCGCCACGGTCAATGCCGGCGAGGTTAAACTTACCGCTACTGTTGATGCGGGTTGGCTGGCCGTCGAAAGTAAGGCGGTAACGGCCACGGAAGGCCGGGGTGGTAGCGGCTGTTATAGAAAACTGACCGTTGTTATTGCGGATTGTGGCTTCCGGTTCCGGAGAGGAAACGGATACTTTATAGTCGGGCTGTTTATCGCGGGATTGTGTCTGTTGCGTCGCTTTGATGTCGGGGCTGTCCGCAACGTTACTGGTATTGGCTTCGAACTCAAGGGTCTCTGCGCCGTCCTGTGGCACGTCTGTATACAGAACGGTGCCGTCTTTTTTCACGACTTTATAAATTGTTTGAGACTGTACTGAAGGCACGAATAAAGCGGTGACAAGCAAAATGCGAAGTATCATCGGACACCATTTTCACAACGAATGAATTCTCAGTCTAGCAAAAGCCGGGCCGAAAAAAAGCCCGCAGATGCGGGCTTTTTTAAATCAGCGAGTGTCTTATACGCTGTAGTACATGTCGAACTCAACAGGGTGAGTAGACATGTTCAGAGTCGTTACTTCTTCAGACTTCAGACCGATGTATGCATCGATCATGTCATCAGTCATAACGCCACCGGCTTTCAGGAAGTCACGGTCGTTGTCCAGCGCTTCCAGAGCCATTTCCAGTGAGCTGGCAACAGTTGGGATTTCTGCTGCTTCTTCTGGTGGTAAGTCGTACAGGTCTTTATCCATAGAGTCACCAGGGTGAATCTTGTTGATGATACCGTCAAGACCAGCCATTAACATAGCAGTGAAGCCCAGGTAAGGGTTACCAGTCGGGTCAGGGAAACGTACTTCGATACGACGCGCTTTATCGCTTGTTACGTAAGGAATACGGATTGACGCAGAACGGTTACGTGCAGAGTAAGCCAGCATAACCGGTGCTTCAAAGCCTGGCACCAGACGCTTGTACGAGTTGGTAGAAGCGTTAGTGAATGCGTTGATTGCACGGGCGTGCTTGATGATACCGCCGATGTAGTACAGCGCTTCTTCAGACATACCAGCGTACTTGTCGCCTGCGAAGATGTTTTTGCCATCTTTAGCGATAGACTGGTGAACGTGCATACCAGAACCATTGTCACCAACCAGAGGCTTAGGCATGAATGTCGCAGACTGACCGTATGCATTTGCAACGTTGTGTACAACATACTTATAGATTTGAACTTCGTCAGCTTTCTTAACCAGCGTGTTGAAAGCACAAGCGATTTCGTTCTGACCAGCAGTTGCTACTTCGTGGTGGTGAGCTTCAACGACCAGACCCATTTCTTCCATAACCAGACACATTGCGCCACGGATGTCGTGTGCTGAGTCTACTGGTGGAACCGGGAAGTAACCGCCTTTTACGCCAGGACGGTGAGCAAGGTTACCGCCTTCGAATTCTGCACCGGAGTTCCATTTTGCTTCAGAAGAATCGATCTTGAAGAAAGAACCCGCCATGTCAGTGTGGAATTTCACATCGTCAAACAGGAAGAATTCTGGCTCTGGACCGAAGAACGCAGTGTCACCGATACCAGTAGACTTCAGGAACTCTTCCGCACGACGTGCAACAGAGCGAGGGTCACGGTCGTAGCCTTCCAGGGTAGACGGTTCAACGATGTCACAACGGATGTTCACCTGAGTTTCTTCTGCAAACGGGTCAACAACAACAGACTCTGAGTCTGGCATCAGGATCATGTCTGATTCGTTGATGTGTTTCCAACCAGAAATTGAAGAACCATCAAACATCTTACCTTCTTCGAAGAACTCGTCATCGACCAGACCTGCAGGGATCGATACGTGTTGTTCCTTACCTTTTGTGTCGGTAAAGCGTAAGTCTACAAATTTAGCTTCGCTTTCTTTGATCAGCTCTAATGCCTTTTCTATTGACATCGTGTCCTCCGGATTTATTAGAATAAACGTGGAATGAACAATTTCACTCCAAAATAATTGAGAATCATTAAAGCTATTTTCATGCCACTTACATGAAGACGGTAAAACGCGGCTTAGCAGGCAGTAGCACAAAAATCCCCAAACGCAAATGCACTAAAGTGGTGCGGTGAAGCTCTGTTTTGGTGCGTAAGGATGTTTTATGATTCATCGGGTTCTATCGGACTGCTGAACATTATTAAGCCGTGTTTTATCCGTACCGGTATGATTCAGACCGGGGCAGAAGAATGAAGGCTGTGACAATGCAGAAATGCAGTATATGAAGATAAGAACTGATGCTTAGACTAGAACAAAGCAAACCCGGATACTAGTAGGATCATTGATAAAACATTGGAATAAATTAGATCCGCACACAATCCAGAAAAGTGTCACAAAGAAAAATAAAAAAAGATGCGCAAAGCGAAAGGAATTTCTGTACAATCCGCGCACATTTTACTATTCCGTTTTAGCAATCAAATCTGCCTGATGTTTTTCTTACATCTGCAACGCTGATTTCCAAGGCTTTGACCCAATGACCACTGATATTAATAAATTACGCAATATCGCGATTATCGCGCACGTTGACCATGGTAAAACGACTCTGGTTGACAAACTGTTACAGCAATCCGGTACGCTGGAAAGCCGTGGCGAAGCCCAGGAACGGGTAATGGACTCTAACGACATCGAGAAAGAGCGTGGTATTACCATTCTGGCGAAAAACACCGCCATTAACTGGAATGACTACCGCATAAACATCGTAGATACCCCGGGACACGCCGACTTCGGTGGTGAGGTTGAGCGTGTAATGTCGATGGCTGACTGTGTACTGCTGCTGGTTGATGCGCAGGAAGGTCCTATGCCGCAAACCCGTTTCGTAACGCAAAAAGCGTTTGCTCAGGGTCTGAAGCCAATCGTAGTAATCAATAAAATTGACAAGCCGGGCGCACGTCCTGACTGGGTAATGGATCAGGTTTTTGACCTGTTCGATAACTTAGGTGCGACTGATGAGCAGTTAGACTTCCAGGTTATCTATGCATCAGCACTGAATGGTTGGGCATCAATGGATGCAGACACCAAAGGCGAAGACATGACGCCACTGTTCCAGTTAATCGTGGATCAGGTTGAAGCGCCAAATGCAGACCCTGCCGGTGCATTCCAGATGCAGATCTCTCAGCTGGACTACAACTCATATGTTGGCGTAATCGGTGTTGGTCGAGTTAAGCGCGGTAGCGTGAAGATGAACCAGCAGGTTACTGTTGTTGGTGCTGATGGTAAGAAGCGCAACGGTAAAGTGGGTCAGGTACTGGGGTACTTAGGTCTTGAGCGTCATGAAGTCGACTCTGCAAACGCAGGTGACATCATCGCGATTACCGGTCTGGGCGAACTGAAAATTTCTGATACTGTGTGTGACGTTAATACAGTAGAAGCCTTGCCTCCGCTGACGGTTGACGAACCAACAGTAACCATGACGTTCCAGGTAAACACATCTCCGTTTGCCGGTAAAGAAGGTAAGTACGTGACTTCACGTAACATCCTTGAACGTCTGCAGGACGAGCTGGTACATAACGTGGCACTGCGCGTTGAAGAAACCGCTGACCCGGATAAATTCCGCGTATCAGGCCGTGGTGAACTGCACTTAGGTATCCTGATTGAAAATATGCGTCGTGAAGGTTACGAGCTGGCGGTATCACGTCCGGAAGTAATCCTGAAAGAAGTTGACGGCGAGCTGCAGGAACCGTTTGAAACACTGACTATCGACTGTGAAGACGAGCACCAGGGTTCAATCATGGAACAGCTTGGTCTGCGTAAAGCAGAAATGCGTGACATGAACCCAGATGGCAAAGGCCGTATCCGTATGGACTTCATCATTCCAAGCCGTGGTCTGATTGGTTTCCAGACTGAGTTCATGACGCTGACTTCCGGTTCAGGTCTGTTGTACCACACGTTCGACCATTACGGTCCGCACAAAGGCGGTACTATCGGTAAGCGTAAGAACGGTGTACTGATTGCCAACGCAATGGGTAAAGCACTGACTAACGCCCTGTTCAACCTGCAGGAACGCGGTCGTCTGTTCATCGGTCACGGTGTTGAAGTTTACGAAGGTATGATCATCGGTATTCACAGCCGTGACAATGACCTGACAGTAAACGCCCTGAAAGGTAAGCAACTGACAAACGTGCGTGCATCAGGTACTGATGAAGCGCAAACTCTGGTTCCACCTGTGAAGATGTCTCTTGAACAGGCGCTGGAATTTATCGATGACGATGAACTGGTAGAAGTTACGCCGGTAAGCATCCGTATTCGTAAGAAGCTGCTGACTGAAAACGACCGTAAACGTGCCGGTCGTGCGAAATAAGTACTGAGTATTTTTGAAAAAGCGTCCTGATGGACGCTTTTTTTTCGCCTGAAGTATTGTTTCAATCCCGGTGAATAAGACTTATTCTTCATGTTGCGCCGGAGCCGGCAATGTATGTGTGTACATTGAGTGCCGGAATGTCCGGAAAGAGAAATAGTTCAGAGCTGCTGTAGCATGCTGTTAAGGAGTAAAGTGTGGCTGAATACACCATCGCAGTGATAGATGATGATACGATAACGTTAGACATTGTGACCTATGCACTGGAAGAGGAGCTGGGTGCCAATGTGTTTGCTTTCAGCCGGAGTGAAATGGCGCTTGACTTTTTAGTCAACCAGCCGCAGGATAATTTGTCTTTGATCATCAGTGATCAGAACATGCCCCAATACGACGGTTTAAGGTTGCTGAAAGCGTGCCGTGAAGCTGGGCTGAAAACCCCCTTCATCTTACTGACGGCTGATGCCACACGTGACACGGTAATCGCAGCGAAAAAAGGCGGGGCCACCCAGTTTCTTGCCAAACCGTTCACAACAGAAAACCTGGTGCAGAAAGTTAAGCAACTGGTGGATTGAAGCTGACCGTTAATCGTTGTAGTGTTACAGGCACAAAGATATGGCCCGCAGGGGCCTTCTCTCATTCTCTTTTAGCACAGCAACACAGGAAAATCTCACGTGCCTTTCAATTTCGACGATACGCCTTCCCGTCAGGATACCTATTCTTTTAAATGGCAGAAATACGCCGGTCAGGACATCATTCCGGCATGGGTTGCCGATATGGAATTCCGTTGCGCCCCCGCCATTCTGGATGCACTCTCTTCCAGTGTTGATCACGGCATCATGGGTTATGTATTGCCGGCACAGTACAAGCCGGCTATTGAGGCTGTTCAGCGCTGGCTTGAAGACAAACACGACTGGGTTATTGATCCCGACTGGCTGGTATGGACGCCGGGCGTCGTGCCGGCATTTAACATTGCCATTAAAGCGTATTGTAAGCCCGGTGATAAAGTGATCGTGCAAACGCCCAATTATCCGCCGTTGCTGGCTGCGCCGAAAATTAACGGCATGGAGCGTGTCGATATCGGTACCGTTGACGTAGACGGCCGGCCCACACTGGATTTTGCTGAGCTGGAAACTCAGGCAGCAGATCCTAAGTGTAAGTTACTGATTCTGTGCAACCCGATGAATCCTGTGGGGAGTGTGCTGAGCCAACAGGAGATTGATCGTGTTGCTGAGATTTGCCTGCAAAATGACGTGAAATTGTGCAGTGATGAAATTCACTGTGATTTGATCCTTGATGAAACAGTAAAGCACATTCCGGCAGGCAGAGTAGAAGCGCTGAAAGATGTCAGCGTTACCCTGATGGCTGCCAGTAAAACCTTCAACGTGGCCGGTCTGGGTGCTTCATTTGCGATTATCCCTGACCGTCAGTTGCGTCAGCAGTTCGTGCAGTCCGCAGCCGGTCACATGCCGTGGGTAAACCTTTTAGGGCTGGTGGCCACAGAAGCTGCCTTTACCCAATGTGATCAGTGGCATTCTGAATTACTGACCTACCTGAGAGGTAACCAGGCAACACTGATTGAACAGGTGAATGCCATTGACGGTCTGAAAGTGCATCAGTCGCAGGCAACATTTCTGGCATGGATAGATGCCAGCGGGCTGGATGTGGCGAATGTACAGAAATGGGCAGAAAGCCGGGGCGTGGGGCCATCACCCGGTGCTGACTTCCTCGCGCCGGATCATTTCCGCATTAACTTTGGTTGCAGCCGTAATATGCTGAACAATGTGCTTGGCAGACTGGCAGGTAAACCCTGAACAGTAATCCGGCCGGCTGATATTGCGCCTCAGAAAAACAGTGAGGCGACTTTATACAGCCCGAGACATACCACAAAGAGCACGATTGCAGCACCGGAGAGGTTGCTGAACGTGCTGTTTCTGTATGTGGCAGGCAGTGATTTCCGGTTCATGACGGCTAATAAAAATACCGCAATAAAGGGCAGAAGCAGCCCGTTAGTGGCCTGAGCGAACAAAATGGCGAGTAATGGTTTAATGCCGATGCTGGCGATAATCACACCGCTCAGAATTACTACCAGCCACACTCCTTTAAATAACCTGCCTGTCATATCCGCTGGTTTACCTAAAGCGCCGCACACCGCGTAGGATGCTGCCAGAGGGGCGGTTATAGCGCTGGTGAGACCGGCAGCGAACAAACCGGCGGCAAAAAACCACTGTGCATAATCCCCGAGTACCGGCGCAAGCTGACGGCTCATATTACCGGCATCAAGAGACTCACTCTGTCCGTAAAACGCGGTCATTGCGGTGGCAACGATAATCATCGTGATAATGCCCCCGAACCCGATGGCGGTTACAGATTGCTTCCGGCAGGCCTTCAGAGCGGCATCGTCGTTTGTTTTCCCGTACTGCTGTGCCACAAGGCTGGCATGTAAGAACAGGTTGTAAGGGACGATAGTGGTGCCTACAAGAGCCAGCACCATGGTAATCGTGCCAGCATCAAGTTGCGGATGGAGAAGTTGACTGAGCATGGCAGACCAGTCCGGTCCGGCAAAAAACAGGGTGATGACAAACACCAGCGCCATGATGGCAACCAGTGACACCAGCACCGACTCAATTAATTTGTACTTTCCGGTGTACAACAACAGCGCTGCGAGCGCGCCCAGGATGACAGCCCATTGAGACGTACCTAACGGAGTAATGGCATCCAGGCCTATGGCTGCCCCGGTAAGGTTTCCGGATTCATAGGCCGCATTGCCAATACCGATAGCGGACACAATCAAAGCTGCAATGGTAATGCGTAAGGCTTTATTTTCTGTCAGTGTCATTAAGGCATCCGACAAACCTTTTCCGGTTCCTGTACCAAGCCGCGCAGCCATATCCTGCAGTACCATAGTGGCTATTACAGAAAACAGGAGTGCCCAAACAAGGTGAAAACCAAAACCTGCGCCGGCCATACTGGCCGTTGTCACCGTTCCCGGACCTATAAAAGCCGCCGCGACAATATAGCCTGATTTGTCACTTGCCATACTGCGTACTCCATTTAAGTGTTATTGTTATAGTGCATGCAGCATAACGATTCTTCGTGGTTAATCAAAGTGTTCAGAATAAATGGAAAATAACAGCACGCCGTTTTCATCTTTATTTGCAGAGCCGGCTCTGGCGGCTTTGCTCCCGTCGCAATGCCATTGTCGCGGATTCATCTTCGCTGTGGCAACCAGTCCTGAAATTCCTATGCCTGAACAATGGATGCCCTGGCTGGTGGCGAATGCGCCGGTGGCGGCTTCTGATGTGTCGTTTGAACACATGGCAGAGGGCCTGATGGACGGTTTAAGGCAGAACTTGCAGGCGATGAGAAATAATACGTCGTTGCTGCCCGGAGTTTGTCAGTGGCATGACAATGCCGCAGAGCGCAAGGAGTTAACGGCATGGCTTTCCGGCTTGCTCAGCGCCCATGGCAGGCTTGAACCGGTATGGCAAAGAGCATGGCAACTGGCAGTGGCAAACCCTGAGAAAGATAAAGGCGTGAAGGGAAGCGAAGATCCTGCAAAGCGGCTGTCCCGCTGTCTTAAGTTATTTTCAACACTGGCGAATCCCGATCTCGCAATGGAAAGGCGTACAGATGAACAGGCAGCGGCTTTGCAACAGCATCTTCCGCAACTGGCTGCACAGTTACCGGCGATGCTGAAAGAGTATGTTAATCTGGCCGGAGAACTGGCCGGTGTTTTACCTGATCAATTTGAAGCTTTTGTGCAGATGAAAGAGTAGGGGCGTCCGCCGGCTTGAAAAGCTTTACTTAAGTCGTTGGGCGAGATTGTGACGCATTGAGCTGATGTACCTGTTCAGTTCCACCCGCGCCGCTTCATAGGCGTCGTTGAGTTCGTCTGAATCCGGCTCTTTCAGAAGCGCCTGAAAAGCCTCATCGGTCTTTTCCAGTAAGGATTTCAAATGTTCGTTACTCACATCCATGTCTTGGTTTGCCTTGTCACGTTTCCGGAGAAAATTCGCCACAAAATTGCTTCCTTTAATTTTATGACAACGATATCGCTTAGGATAAAGCGGGTTAAACTGGCCTGCTAATGGTTTTTAGAACGGTTTAACGACAGCTAAGATCACAATTGCCAGTAAAAGTAATACGGGTGCTTCATTTAAAAAACGGTAAAACTTAGGCGACCGGGTATTTTCGTCGCGGGCAAATTGATTAACCAGTTTAAATAAATAGAAGTGATATGCATAAATGGCAAGTAAAAGCGTTAGTTTAACATGTAGCCACGCTGAAGCCCGGAACCAGGCCATGCCGTAAACGTAAATCAGGGACACACCGAATATAAGTGTTAATATGGCAAAAGGCGTGACAAAAAACCATAGCCTTCTTTCCATTATTTTAAATTGATCGCGAATATTTTGTTCTTTTGCTTCTGCATGATAAACAAACAGCCGCGGAAGATAAAAAATTCCCGCCAGCCAGGCGACCATAAAAAAGATGTGTAACGCTTTTAACCACAAAATCATAACCGGTTTCCGTTAATACTGTGCTCTTTGCAGGAAGGTTTGCAGAATGTTCCAGGTAATTACCCCTTTGACTTCCTGCACAGACTGGTCGTATACATACACCGCTCCGCTACGGCCGTTCTTCAGCTTTTCGTACACTTCGTGCAACGTGGCCTGACTGCTGACACCTTCCATACTGAAATAACTCAATGGGTGTGCATTATGGTCCAGACTGACATCGTATTGAACCAGTTTGTAATGCACATCCAGCTCTGTGCGGGATTTCTGTACCACCACGTAAGTGGGATTCTCAGACAGATAATTTTCGATAGCCTGTTCCGGCGCATCCAGAAACAGTTTGTATTCCGTGGTCATGGCTGCCAGCACACCGGTTTTTTCCAGTGCTTCGCGGATAGAGGTCACGGCATACGGCAGATTCTGATAATCGAGCTGACGGATAAAGATAGACCGGTTGCCTAAAAACTGGGTGGCCGTAACGTATGCCGGCACAATCACCAGCATGGCCGGCAGAATGATTTCCGGACTGTACGACAACTCCATCACCGCCGACAGTGCAGCGAGGGGGGCATGCAGTACTGCTGTAAGCATGCCTGCAACGCCGAGCAGGGCAAAGCTGCTGGTGTAGTCATCAACATCTACCAGCGATTGCAGGGGCATTAGCAGTACAGAGCCCGCCAGCATACCAATCACCATGACAGGCCCGATGATACCACCCGGGACGCCCAGTCCGATGGTAAAAATCGCCAGGATCAGTTTGGCCGAAAGAATCGACAGGAGTAGTAAGGTGCCCGGATGGGTGTGGAAAAGATGGTCCACATCATCAAAGCTGGCGCCTAAACTTTCCGGCAGGAAAATGCCGATGGTACCGGTGATAAGCGCTGCAAGAATGAGTCGCCAGATCATATTAATCGGCCGGAAAAATTGCATTACCCGCATCAGTTGAGAATTAAATAAGGTTGCCAGCGCACCAAGAGCAATGCCAAGGAAAATGAAATAGAAATACATCCATTCATCAAAGGCGGCGATGGCGAGAAAGGATAACTCGTTCACTTCCCCGAACACCATACGGGTGAGCACCGAACCTATGGCTGCCGCCAGCATCACCGGTACGAAGATGTGAATTTTATATTCTCTGAGCACCACTTCCATTACAAAGATGACTGCGGCGAAGGGGGTGTTGAATGAAGCTGATATACCGGCTGCAATGCCGCAACCCGCCAGTATACGAATACTGTTATAGGGAAGACGTAACCACTGGCCAAGGAAGCTGCTGCCAAATGCACCAAGGTGTACAGACGGCCCTTCGCGGCCAACAACAAAACCGCCGGCCAGCGCCAGCATACCGCCAAAGAATTGATTAATTGTGGTTCGGAACGGGATCAGTCCGTAATGATGTTTAACACGGTGGATAACGAAAGGAATGCCGAGGCGGTAATGTTTGAACCCCGTGATCCAGGCAATGATCAGGATGCAGGCCACTGCACACAGCGGCATCAGAAACCACACCATCCATTCATCGGAAACCACTTGCTTTAACAACGTAAGCGCACTACCTTGCACCCATTCCACACATAACCGGAACAGGATTATCAGGCCGGCAGCAATGAGGCCACCCACAATGCCCAGCATACACACCTGAACGGAGGTTCTGGGATGGGCTAGTTCCTGGCGAAGTGCTGAAAGTCGCATTAAAGTGGCTTATCCTTTTGCTGTGGCGTTATTCTATCATAAGTCACTGCTTTTCCTATCAAGTAGTGTGCCTGTTTGTTGGTTTAAAATTGAATAAAGAAGAACAATGAAGTTACCGTTACAACGCGCTGAATTAATCCAAAAATGGGGGCTGTACAGGTTTACCCTGGCCTGTGTGGCCGGATTGTTGTTTATGCTGGTCACGGGTTATCAGCTGGCGCAGTTTCAGCAGCAAAACGAAGAAAAAGTCGCGCTGAGTGAAAAGCAGACCCGGCAATATCTGGAAGATGAAAACGCAGCGTTACGAAAGCAGGTTGCTGCATTACAGGTAGAGAGCGTAATGGCTGCCAGCTCGGTGTCATCGTACAAGAAGATGCTCGAAGCCAGAGAGCAGCAGGGGCGTTCTTTAGAAGAACAGCTCAGCTTTTATCAGCGGGTGGTTGCTCCGGAAGTGACTCAGGACGGCTTTTTTATCGACGGGATCCAGGTATCTCCCCTGGCCAGTGATAACCGTTACCGGCTCAAGGCGGTGTTACTCCAGCAAAATGAAAATAAAGCCATGCTGAAAGGTGAGCTTGCGGTACTCATTAAAGGGAGCCTGGGCGGAAAACCTCACGAAATTAAAGCTGGTGAGGGGGGATTTCTACCCAATGGAAACATCAAATGGGGATTTAAGTTTTTCCAGACCGTTGATGAGGAGTTCACACTACCGGCTGGATTTATTCCTGAACAGATTGTGTTTTCCACAGAGGTATTTCAATGGAAAAGCAAACGGGGGGAGTATATCAACAGCGTAAACTGGATTGATGTATACGACTCCCCGCCAGAGGAGGGGAGTCTGGACAGTTAAACGTCAGGTTTATTCTGTTTCCAGTTGCATCAGCAGATTGGTTTTTACCTGCTCTGCATTAAAGGTTTCGTTGTCTTCCGGCGCGGTGCCTTTACCCATCTTTATATTCAGCGTACTCTCAATTTGACTCTGCTCACGGCCGCCAATGAAAACTCCGGTGGAAACCATGGTCTGAGGCTGCCAGCTTGTCCGGCAGGTAAGTGCACCGCATTCAGTCACCCGGGCGTAGCGCTGTGAAAACATCGTCTCAGGACCCGTCGATACGGTTTCTTTATCCACGAGTGTTTCGCGCTCCGTTACCGTAAACCAGTCATATTGATTTTCCAGCGTAATTTCAGCAGCACGAAGCATGGCGTAATCCATGGCTCTGGTTTTATCTGAGCCTCTGGCTTTGAAGTACACGCGGTATTGTGTATCGGTAAGTTTGGTTTCCGTATAACCGAAGCCGCCATTCGAGGCTTCGCGGTATGCAGGCTGGCTGGCACAGGCGGCCAGCGTAAGGGTAAGGGCAACAATTAGTAATGATGTAACTTTATTCATTAGTGTCTCCTGCGCCTGATTGTCAGGCTGTCATAACATCACTGTTTTTTACAGAAAACTAAAGAATAAGTTCAGTTACGGTTAACGCTTCATCGGTTGAGCAGCCAGGTCATCCACACTATGACCCAGCAAAGTACGGCGCAAATCATTTGCCAGAACAGGACAGGATTACGTTCCAGCAAAGGAGAGAATGTTTGTTCACTGACAATGAGATCTTTCGGATTACTTAACGCGGTTTCGAACTCAGAATAGGCATTAAACCGCTTCTCCCGTTCCGGTTGCGTGGCTTTTTTCAGGCAGATATCCAGCCACGCCGGCAGATCGGGACGAAATGACTTCAGGCTGCGGTACTTGTATTCAAAAACGTTGGCCGGAATATAATCCTTAAATTTAAAGGGCTGGTAGGGGAGTTCGCCGGTGAACATTTCGTACACCACAACCCCGAGAGAAAACAGGTCGGATTGAAAATCGCTGTGGTTATCGATCAAAAATTCCGGCGCAATATAGTTTACCGATCCCACCGGGTAGTCTTCCTGCTCCTGTTCACCGGTTTCCAGCAGAGCCTTTACCTGTACAGTACCGAAATCAATGATTTTGACTTCACCGGTATCGGTTAGCATGATGTTTTCCGGTTTGATGTCGCGGTACACCATATCATTGCGCTGAAATACTCTGAGTCCGGCAATTATTTGTTTAACGATGCGGCGTACCTGTTCAGGGGCGGGCTTCGGATTATCAATCATCCACTGTCGCAGGGTGATCCCTTCAACGTATTCGCAGATGTGATAAATAAATCTGGCATTGTCAGGCCGGGGAAAGACCTTCATCACGGCGGGGTTATCCAGGTGTTTGCCTATCCACTCTTCCCGCAGAAAACCCTTCAGATGGGTGGGGTCGTCTTCAAAATACTCTGTAGGCGTTTTTAAGCCGTACACTTTACCGGTTTTTTCATCGGCGACTTTATACAAACTGGAGCGGGTACCATTAAAAAACTGTTCAATCACCCGGTAACCGTCAACTTTGTGGCCGGGTTCCAGCGGCGGTAACAGGCGCAAGAAATCCAGCATTGCATCCGCATCCGCGGCATCACCGGCGGGTAAATCATTCACTTTCACCAGCAGACAGGTTGTGTTGTCGTCACTGCCGGCTTTCAGGGCTGCACTGACGATATTAAATGCCGTTTGTTCGAGATCATTGGTGTGACTGTCGAGATGCTGACGGATTTGCCTTGAAGACAAAAAGTTAGTAACGCCGTCGGTTGTCAGTACGTAAATTTCATCTTTATTCAGCGCAAAGCGGGAAAAATCCACATCCAGTTTTGCCTCCAGCCCGATGGCACGGGTGAGGACAATATTGCTGCCCTGTCTGGCTGAATGATCACGGCTGAGTTGTTCCAGGTTGCCCTGAGAATAGCGGTAGATCCGGCTGTCTCCCACGTGGAGCATAAATCCGCAGCGGGATTTGAATATCACGCTGCTGAGCGTGGTGAGCATCTGGCTGTAGCCACCGTGAGAATAGTCATACTGCCCGTGACACCAGCGGTTGAGACTGTTAAGTACCTGACCGGCGGCGCGCTGAACGGTCCAGCTTGCCGGGGTTTGCATATAGTCGTGAATAAAGTTGGTGACGGCTGTGTTGGCCGCTTCCTTTGCCCGTGTACAGGCAGACACGCCGTCGGCAATGGCGACGGCGATACCTTTGTCTTTTACTGCGTGGTCTCTGGCTTGCCAGGCCGCAAAGGCATCCTGATTTTCATCTTTGATGCCCTGCGTACTGTAACCGCCAAAACTGAGATCTAATTGAGACAAACGGAAGGGCCTTAGTGTGAACCTACCTGAATAAGTTCAACTGTACCATCTTCATTGACTTCGGTAATAGTACCTCCCGGTTCACGCATGAATAGCAGTGCTACAAAGCCCAGTGCAGCAGTGGCACTGATCACCAGGAAGAAGACGGAGGCATCGACAAAAGAGTAAACCGTTAAATATGTCACCGCACCCACATTACCGTAAGCACCTGTCATTCCTGCTATCTGGCCGGTCAGGCGACGCTTGATGAGCGGCACCACGGCAAATACAGCACCTTCACCGGATTGCACGAAGAAAGAGCAAGCCATAACGGCAAGGACTGCCAGCCAGACGGGCCATTGACCGGTAATATGACTTAACGTGAAGTAGCCCAGTGCCAGACCTGCGGTGAGGATAAGCAGGGTTTTCTTACGGCCGAACTTGTCAGAAATTAAGCCACCGCCGGGGCGGGACATCAGATTCATAAATGCATACATACCCGCCAGCAGGCCGGCTGTTGCCATTGACAGTTCAAAGGTTTCAGCAAAGAAAGCCGGTAACATTGAAACTACGGCCAGTTCTGAACCAAAGGTCGCAAAATACAGGATGTTCAGAACCGCAACCTGTTTAAACTCATAACGGTGTTCAGGAGCAACCGGCGTTTTAAATATTTCGCGGTTCACTTTGAAGGTAGACCAGGCATCAAAAAGATACAGCGCAGCCAGTAGCACATAGAGGGTTACCGCTACACTTTCGCTGAGCATGGCTACGCCTTGCGGGGATAATTTCCAGTTCAGTAGTGCCAGCGCGGCATACATAGGTGTTTTCATCACCAGCAGAAAGATGAAATCGCCTTTACTGGTGACTTCCATCCCACCCAGGTTTTTCGGACGGAAGTAAGTCGAGCCTTTGGGCGTATCTGTGACGTTGGTGAAGTAAATCACACTGAAGATCAGGCAAAGTACTCCGGTAAGGGCAACGGCGTAGCGCCAGCCATCATCACCGCCAAACAGCAGCGCCAGCGCCGGTAAGGTAAATGCTGCAGCCGCAGAGCCAAAGTTGCCCCAGCCACCATACACACCCTCGGCAGTGCCCAACTCTTTAGGAGGGAACCACTCACTGACCATACGGATACCAATGACAAAACCAGCGCCGATAAAGCCCAAAGCAAAACGGGCGATAGCTAACTGAGTGAAATTGTCGGCGAAGGCAAATACAAAACAGGGGACAGAGCAGACGGCAAGCAATGCGGAATAAACGATGCGGGGGCCGTATTTATCAGTGAGTGCACCAATGATCACTCGGGCCGGAATGGTCAGCGCCACATTGAGGATCAGTAAGGTCTTCCATTCTTCAATGCTCAGCCCCATATCATTCATGATCACCTGTTTAAGCGGTGCCATGTTGAACCACACCACGAAGGTCACGAAGAAGACCATCCATGACAGGTGGAGAATTTTCATTTTTCCGGTGAAGGAGAAAAGATTAAATTTTTCAACACTCATTGATTGTGCCCTTAAATAAAAAAACCCGGCGCTGATAGTTCAACGCCGGGCATCATTGCCTGATAACAGATTGTGTCACATCCGGTCTTCGGCCGGCTCTGTGGTAAAAACTCATTATGCTGGAAAGCATGGGATGTTAACCCGACATAGAGTTAGCGAAAACCATGCCTGTTTTTTTATTTCATGATTTCAATGAGTTAGAAATTCACCCGGACACGTTGCCCATGTCGGTTGCATTGTTTTGGTGCGCTCGTCTTCGTGTGGTGCAAACGAATGTTGTTTTCAGCAGTTTCCGGTCAGAGTCGCGGAGCACAGGATTGCGCGGATTAGTTGATTGATTTGGTCAGGTATTAGATAATTAGCCATATCCCGTTCACCGGCTCTGCTACTGAGCTGATGTGTGGTCCCGGCCTGTTCAGGGTTGTGAGACGTTCAGGGATGTTTTCAGGGCGAAAGCCCGTGGTATTTTGCGAGGTAACTATGTCTGTAGAAATGGCGCTGCCAATCGATTTTTCTGATTCTGCTGCGAAGAAAGTGAAAGAGCTGGTCACAGAGGAAGAAAATCCGAATCTGAAATTGCGTGTGTATGTCACTGGCGGTGGCTGCTCGGGCTTTCAGTATGGCTTCACTTTCGACGAGAAGGTAAATGAAGGTGACATGACCATCGAAAAAGACAGCGTTACGCTGGTGGTCGATCCTATGAGCCTGCAATATCTGGTGGGCGGTACCGTTGATTATGTAGACGGTCTGGAAGGTTCCCGCTTCCTGGTGGATAACCCCAACGCCACAACCACCTGCGGGTGTGGTTCAAGCTTCAGTATCTGAATATCCTGTAACTCATCATTCTCTCAGGTGCACCGGTCTGATTTAACCTGTGCACCCTGTACCATTTTCCGGTTATACCCGTTACTGTGTCGTCATTACTTTGTTCTCAATGTTGCTGAGGAATTTTATGATGAAACTGTACGGCTCCGTTACATCGCCTTATGTTCGCCGCATACGCATCGTGCTGTCTGCTACAGAGCACGAATTTATTAATCTGAACATCTTTGAGGGTGAGGGCCGGGACATACTGGCATCTAAAAATCCTACTCTGAAAGTGCCGTGTCTTGAAGATGATGGTCAGTTAATCTTCGACTCCCGTGTGATCCACAGTTATTTGCTGGCAAAGCTGGATTTGCCACCTCTGAGCTGGGACCAGGAAAACCAGTTGACGATGATTGACGGTGCCAACGACTCGTTTGTTCAGCTTTTCATGCTGAAGCGTTCAGGCATTGAGGCCACCAACGATCAGTTGTTTGTCCGCCTGCAGAAAGAACGTATTGCTTCTACGCTTGGCTTACTGAATGAAATGGTCAGTGCCGGCGAGTTTGATGGCTGGGGTTATCCGTCGGTGGCGTTATTTACACTTATTGACTGGGTTGAGTTCCGTGAACTGCATCCCCTTTCCGGTCTTGATGCGCTGAAAGCCTTCCGCGAACAGCACATTGACCGGATAGAGGTCACCGCTACTGATCCCCGCGGATAAGCACTAATAGCCCCGTGTAAAATCGAACTGATGCATCAGGGGCTGACAGGATAAATAACGCTGTAAGTTATCTGCAAATAGCGCAGCCACATCGGCAGGGCGGGATTCCGCCGCGGTGTGCTGCGTTATTTTGATTTTGGGGTGTTGCCAGAATGGGTGTGAGGCTGGCAATGGTTCTTCATTAAAGACATCCAGTACCGCGGCTTTCAATTGCCCGTTATCCAGTGAAAAGAGCACATCCTCTTCTACGATGGCAGAGCCCCGCCCGGCATTAATCAGTACACATTCACCGGGCAATGCAGAAAAGAAATCAGCATTCAGTAAACCTCTTGTGTCCGGCGTATCCGGCATCAGATTCAGTACAAAATCGCACCGGCCGGCAAACTCATGCACTGACGCCTGCGTGTACATCGCCGTGTAACCTGCTTTCGGTTTACCACTGCGGCTTAACCCGATGATATTCAACCCGAATACTTCTGCCACCGGTAATATTGCATCCGCAATGGAACCCGCGCCGGTGATCCCGAGCGTTTTACCCTGCAAACGGGCGTAGCGGGGAGGTGACCAGACAGCATTGCGTTGTGCTTGTGCATAATCATCAACAGAGCGGGAATAGTGCAACAGCCAGGTAAATACATATTCCCTCATCTGTACCCCGAAAATCCCCTTTGCTGCTGTCAGCAGATAGTCTTGTCTGTCCAGCGCCAGTAAGGGTCTGTTGCCCGCCCAAACCGACTGACACCATTTCAGTGCCGGCATTTGGGGGATCACCAGGGCAGCAAGGTCAGGATCCGCCAGCAGAATGGTGACACTGTCTTTGTCCACATCCACCGGTTCCGTTGTAATGCAATCAAGTACCACGTTGTCAGGGAGTAATGCGGGGATCAACGGCGCATATTCCTGCGCTTCATTGCTGAGCACTGCCAGCTTATGGGTGTTCATAGGGCATACCGGTTGTTGTTTATATTTCATTGTGCGGGAACAAAAATGCCCGCATAGCGGGCATTTTCAGTATGTTCATTGTCTGCGCGACAGGCTTATTTCATCGCCAGCATCAGACGCTTGGTGTTATCCAGCTGACCTAAGCGTACCTCAGCAATTTTCATAAAGGCGTCTTTTTCTGATGAGTCGATAGGACGCGCTTTCGGCAACTCTACGGTTCTGGGGTTACGGTGTACACCATCTACCAGAAATTCATAGTGAAGGTGAGCGCCGGTTACCATACCTGTTGAACCAAGATAGCCTACTGTCTGGCCCTGTTTCACCGTGTCACCACGCTTCACACCACGCTTTTTAAGGTGCAGGTACTTGGTGACGTATTTCTCACCATGCTGAATGAACACGTAGTTACCATTAAAGCGGTTATACGACGCTTCAATAACCTTACCGTCACCGGCGGCCATGATTGGCGTACCGACGGCTGCCACGTAGTCTGTACCGTTGTGAGATTTCCAGCGTTTCTGCACCGGATGGAAACGGGCTTTAGTAAAGTTAGAGCTCACGTATTTGAAGTTAATCGGCGCACGTAAAAAGCTTTTACGCATGCTGCGGCCTTCCGGCGTATAGTAATTGCCGTCATCATGCTGGATAGCAACAAAGCGCTCACCCTGATTCACAAATTCAGCGGCAACGATATCGCCGTAGCCCACAAATTCGCCGTCGATATAATTTTCTTCATACACGATATTGAACAAATCGCCCTGACGGATACCCATAGCGAAGTCAATATCCCAGCCGAAAATACCCGCAAGGTGCATGATCTGATTGTCGGTCAGACCGGCATCAACACCTGCATTCCAGAAGCTGGAGTCGATTTCACCCTGTGCAAAGCTGTAGCGGGTTTCGATTTCTTTCGCTTCCAGCTGAGCGGTGAGGCCATCGTCTTCAGCATTGCGCTTGATAAGCAACGCTTCTTTATAAGAAATGGCGTAACGCAGTCCGTCAAAACTGCCATCTTCACCGGCGCGCAACTGCAACTCGTCACCCGGAATCAGGGTGACCAGGGTTTTTGCCAGTTCGCCTGCCTGAGTCACGTCATAAGTATCGCGGGCAGAAAAACCTGCACGCTTGAATATTTTAGCCAGTGTGTCGCCACGACCCACTTTGAATGTTTCCCAGTTACCCTCGTCTTCTTCGACATAGATTTCCGGCGTTTCAATGACTGAAAGCGCAACAGGGTAACGCACACCTGCGTCTAAAATCAGGGATTCCTGATGACGACTTGCTTCGACCGGTTCAGAAGGAAGAAGAATAAGACCACCCAGTAAAAAACTGGCGATCACCAATCCGGTCCGGTGTGGTTTGGGAAGATTTTTGAATGTTTTCAGAACCACGGTAAATTTCAATCTCATATTACTGCCCAGCCTGAGAATATCGTGTTACAGCACGACTTTCCACCAAAGCACCTGTAATTTCATGATTAGATCGCACAGGAAGCCGATTTTTGACGGTCAAGTCTTTCAAAGGTTCACCGGGATGCGTAAAATGCCCCGATTAAATTTTCCCAGTAAATGTAATAAGTGTGGAACGAGCATGACCGATTGGCAAACCGCTTTAGCTGAAATTAAACGGGGTACGGATGAGATCCTGCCTGAAGAAGAGTTAATTGAAAAACTCAAGTCAGGCAAGACGCTGACCATCAAGGCTGGTTTCGATCCTACGGCACCAGACTTACATTTGGGTCACACCGTCCTGATTAATAAACTTCGCACCTTTCAGCAGTTAGGCCATAACGTTGTGTTCCTGATCGGTGATTTCACCGGTCTTATCGGTGATCCTACCGGTAAAAACGTGACACGCAAGCCTTTAAGCAAAGAACAGGTATTGGAAAACGCTAAAACGTATCAGGAACAGGTATTCAAAATCCTCGATAAAGAGAAAACGCAGATTCGTTTTAACTCTGAGTGGATGGATGCGCTGGGTGCGGCTGGTATGATCAAACTGGCGGCCAGCCAGACGGTAGCCCGTATGCTTGAGCGTGATGACTTCAAAAAGCGTTACAACGGTGGTCAGCCAATCGCTATTCACGAATTCCTGTACCCGCTGGTTCAGGGTTATGATTCTGTTGCACTGAAATCAGATGTTGAGCTGGGCGGCACTGATCAGCGCTTTAATCTGTTAATGGGCCGTGAGCTGCAAAAAGAGAACGGTCTGAGCCAGCAGGCGGTAGTGATGGTACCACTGCTGGAAGGTTTAGACGGCGTGCAGAAAATGTCTAAATCGCTGAATAACTACATCGGTATTACTGATGCGCCGAACGATATGTTTGGTAAAGTGATGTCGATTTCTGATGATCTGATGTGGCGTTACTATGACCTGCTGAGCTTCCGTCCTCTTGAAGAAGTGGCAGAACTGAAAGCGAAGGTTGAAGCCGGTGCGAATCCCCGTGATATCAAAATCGAACTGGCAAAAGAGATCATCGCCCGTTTCCACGACGAAGCTGCAGCAGAAGGTGCGCATCAGGACTTTATTCAGCGTTTCCAGAAAAACGCCATCCCTGATGACATGCCGGAAGTGTCTGTTGCCATGGAAGCTGACGGGATTGCCATCGGTAACCTGCTGAAAGAAGCGGGGCTGGTGGGTTCTACCTCTGATGCCATGCGTATGATTAAGCAGGGCGCGGTGAAGATTGACGGTGAAAAAGTCGAAGATACCCGTCTGGTGATCACAGAAGCCGGTGAAGCCGTGTATCAGGTGGGTAAACGTAAGTTTGCCAGAGTTACACTGACAGCATAATTTTCCGGTGTCCGCCGCAGAAATAAGAAAACCCGCATGATTGCGGGTTTTTTAATGGCTGTTGATGTGTATTTACCGTAGCGGGCAGTGGCTGATTACGGAAATACAATCATCATTTCTGCCCCTTCGCATTCACAATAACCGGGACAAACAGGGCAATCATAGCCTTCATGGATGGAAGCATAACGCCATTTGCCGGGGTGTCTGGCAATCAGTTTACCGCCGTTTTTACTGAAATAACGAAAGGCACTGTTACCCGGACTACCCAGCCAGATATGGGCCAGGCCCGCCAGGGCACCCTGTTCCTTCGCTTTTTGTGTGGCGATTTCCAGCAACCGGCTGCCAATGCCACATCCCTGCAGACGATCGTCTACCGTATTACATTTGAAATAACACACCCGTGACGGATCCACCGGCCACTCTGCCACAGAACACCATTCGTCAGGCTGCCAGTGGGAGTGGGCAAAGGTCAGTCTGAATCCGGCGATCTCACCGTTGTACAGAGCAACGTAGCTGGCATTAATATTGTCGTGCCAGCCCTTATGATACATTTCTTCCAGAGAGAAATGAGACAGATAACCGTCACCCTGAATGCGGTTGCCTAATAACAACACGCCTTCAAAGTGCTCCGGCGCAAGGGGGACGTAAGTAATATCGCTGGCTGATGGCTTATTGTTTTTCATTTTTTATTATCTTTTATGCCATCCAGATGGAAATCCAGTGCTTCAACAGAGATCAGGATTTCCCGCACAGACATCCACAATGAATACATCAGACACACCAGACTGGAGGCGAATATCCAGTTTCCGGCCAGCTGATACGTCAGGTAAATGGCAAGCATGGATAAGACACACAGGAAAAAGCTGACAACACCGGCTATCTGCATGCGTTTTATGAATAAAATGCGCTGGCGCAGGTTACGGATTTGCGCCTGTGTGTTTTCGTCGCGGTTTTCACGGGCAAAGTTACGGATTATCGTTGCCAGTGTCAGGAAGCGGTTCGTGTAAGCCAGGAGCAACAGTGAAATCGCCGGAAACAACATGGCCGGCGTAGCAATATCTATCTGCATTGACGTATCTGCTTAAAATGAAAGCGCGGAATACTACCAGCTTAATCCGGTTTCTGCCATACAGGCAAGCAATCACATTCTCTCTACGGGCAAACCGGCTTCTGTCCAGCCCAGCATATCGCCTTCAAGGTGACTGATACCGGTGAACTGCTTCTGTTCCAGCATCTGCATTGCTATTTGCGCCCGACGCCCGGAGCGGCAGTAAATAATGATAGGTTTGTCTTTGGCATCATTCAGCTGTTCCACATAGTCGCCGATGGCTTCGTGAGGCATGTTGATGGCGCCGGGAATATGGCCGTCAGCGTATTCCTGCGGAGTACGCACGTCGATGAGTAACCACTCGTCGGCTTTCACTTTTTCCAGCATGAAAGGCGTTGCCTGAACTGAGCGGAATCCGTCGGCTTCGGCTTCTTTTGGCCAGTAAAAGGTTGTTGCAACAACGGCAACGATAATAAGAGCAGAAACAACAATGATTTTGCGCATGAGGTTATCCGTCACTATGTTCCGTATATCTGTTTTAACCTGTGTTTCCGGTGCAGTGTACACTATTTGAACAAGGCGTGCAGAACCCTTTTACATCCCGGGCAGTTTGCACAGTATTAAAAAGCATATAGTGCGTGCAGGGCAGAAAAGATCACAACAGTGATCCCCAGCAGCAGTAAAACCGCTCTGGTAACAGCCTGACGACAATGTGTCATGTCTGAAAAGCGTACCTCGCGGTGGCCGCCGACCCGGCTGTACCGGATCATATTCCCTGAGTAAATGGCCGGGCCACCCAGCCGGATCCCTAAGCTCCCGCCACATAACGCCAGCAGCAGTGAGGTGCTGTCTCTGGATCTTGCCTGTGAGAGCGCTTTAAATCCGGCAACCGGATGTGTTGACAGTGCCAGTAATATTGCACCGGTAAATGCAGGGACCAGCGAGAGCAGCCGGGTGACCCTGCGAACGGGCAGGGCAAACCAGTAGAAGCCGGGGTTTCGCCAGTGCCACTGCCAGCTGAATAAGAGCAGCAGACGATACAGCAGTGCTGCCACCGGACCGGCAATCAGAAACCAAAAAACCACACCGCAAAACTGGTAGCAGAACCTGAGCAGTAAACTTTCCATGGCAGCTTTAGCAATACCGATATCTGACAGACGAGCACAGTCGCGGGCGACGAAGTGGGACACCATTTCTCTGGCAAGGACTTTCTTTTCTCTGCCAAGGGCGGTGACGACAGCATTGTAGTGCCATCTCACCTGAGCGAAGTCCATGACGCAGAGCAAAATGACTGCTTCGAAAAACAGCGGATATTCAGCCATGGTAACCAGCAAACCGGTAAGCACAGTGAAAGGCACGATAAGTACAATGGCACCCAGTGCGCCGGATATCCGGTGTTGGGAAGGGCTGTCAGTGGATTTGGGTTTTACTTTTGTCGCCATCCCGGCCGCCAGCAGGCGGAATACGGTTAACGGGTGGTATTTGGGAGGCCAGCGCCAAAGGCTGTCGATGGCGATAACCACCAACAGCAGGGCGAGATTTTGTAATAAGGGGCTGTGGAGCAGGGCGTCCATGCTTAACACTATGCTCAGGCCAGACGGGCAATCATTCCCATAACCAGTTCAGCAGAGTGCTTCGCTGCGGTTTCCAGATATGCCTCGAAGGACACTGATGATGTCTTGCCGGCGATATCAGACAAAGAACGGATCACCAGAAACGGTGTTTCCAGCATAAAACAGGTTTGTCCGATGGCTGCGCCTTCCATTTCACAGGCCTTCATTGCCGGAAAAGTGTCTTTAATTTTCTGTGCCGCTTCATCTGAACCGACAAAGGAATCGCCGGTACAAATCATGCCAGTGGTGTTCTGGATATGGGTGATGTCCTGTGCCGCGGCGGTAGCAGCTTCAACAAGCCGGGGATCGCAGTCGTATTGTGGCGGCATACCGGCACATTGCCCAAGTTCATAACCAAAATGGGTAATATCCACATCGTGATATTTCACTGCACTGCCGACGACCACATCACCGATATTCAGCGCCGGATCGAAGCCGCCGGCTGAACCGGTATTAACAACATAATCAGGCGTGTATTGCTCGATAAGTGCTGTTGTGGCAAGGGCTGAAGCAACTTTACCAATACCGCATTTTACCAGCACGACTTCAGCGCCATGCAGGGTGCCGGTGTAAAAGGTCAGATGTTTCCACTGTCGGGTTTCACAATCTGTCAGAGATGCCTGTAACAGTGCAATTTCCTGATCCATTGCGCCAAGAATACCGATTTTCATAAATATGTTCCGTCGATGTACCGCCCGGCGAACTGGGTGTGCGCGGGTCCGTTAAGTCATGATTGTTAATGGTAATATGAAAGTGAAGAAACTGACAGAAATTAGGGGAAAATGGGTCGGTACCTTGGGGAGAATACCGACCCGGAGAGTAAAAGGTAAATTAAGCAGCCGCTGCCCGGCTTGAACGCACCGGACGTGTCGGGCGTTTATTCGGTGCAGGGTTAAGCGTCGGCGCCTGCGCAATACGTTGCTGTTTGCGGCGGTAAGGCACCAGCTTGCTTTCGATACATTCGCGGATCTCTTCAGTGGTATAACCGGTTTTCACCTTAATGCGCACATGAGGCAATCCTGCTGCATCCAGCGCGCCGCTGACAAAAAAGTCGCGCTGGGATTTGTATTTGTTCTTGCCATCGTTATAAACAAGGTCGATAGCCATAACAGGCGTCATGTCGTCGCGGTCACACAACACGTAATCCAGTTGCTTTGAAGACGCCCGTGACATGGCGCTGGAGCCCTGCTTTTTACTGGCTTTTGCTCTTACTGCCAGTACATCGCTCAGGCGAACCCTGCAAACGATGCGGAATTCACGGCCCACTGCCTGCTCAATCAGTTTCAGAAAATTATGTTCTACCGGTGTGAACAGCTGAGGTTTACTGCGAAAAGGAAAGCTTACACCGCTGTCCGACAATTTCATGGCGCCCAGAGCCACCACAATCAGTAACATCATTAAAATTATAGCCAGTTCCATATTGATCCCCGCGAAAGCAAAATCACATACGTCAAAAAAGTGACGTTTTGTGTCGTGAATTAGTCAACAAGCTGGATTTTGCAAAGGAAGTGCCAGACCGCTAAAAATTTGCAAGGTCGGGAGAGCGTCCGGCACAGAGGAGCTGGGAAGAGGCTGACAGGTCTCAGTTGGCCTTAACAATCATCATATCTACCTGAGAACCTTCGTGATCAGGGGAAATGATAACCCGCACACTGTCGTTAGCTGCAGTGAGTAACGTTCTGCCCTGTACTGTTGCTGCGACCTGCATACCGGGATACTGCGCCGTGTAGTAGTCGATGAGTGTTTGCTGTGGTGTCGCGGAATAAAACACCAGCGTGGCAGGCAGTCCGCTGTCGAAAACCTGACATTGCTTTGCGTCATCCGGCATGGTCAGCGTGTGAAAGTCTGCCGGACAGGCGGATGTGTCAGGCGCTGCAGCCACAGATAACGAAGCCGTACACAGCAGAGTCGCTGCAATCATACTGCACGTCTTTTTGTTCATTTTTACTCTCCCTTTATTAAGCGGAATGGATGCTTAACAGATGAGTAAAACTATAGGCAAGAACCCCTTAACCGGCAATAAAGCATAGGTATACCGGCACACACTCAAGTATCGGCGGTTGATCTTCAGAAACGAAAAAAGCCACGGAATTCTCATCCCGTGGCTTTCGTTTTTTTGCTTTGAGCCGTATTAAACGCCGAGGTAATCCATGATGCCGTCGGCCGCTTTACGGCCTTCGTCAATGGCGGTTACAACCAGATCACTGCCCCGAACCATATCGCCACCGGCGAAGATTTTCGGGTTAGCAGTCTGATAAGCGTACTTACCACCGGCAGGGGCGATAACACGACCCTTTTCATCCAGGATAATACCGTAGTCAGCAAACCAGCTGGCAGGGCTTGGCTGGAAACCGAAGGCGATGATAACCGCATCCGCTTCAAGCACGTGCTCTGAACCTTCCACCTCAACAGGACGACGACGACCGTTGATGTCCGGCGGACCCATTTCAGTTTTAACCAGTTTAACACCGGCTGCAGTGCCTTCACCGGTCAGCGCGATATCCAGTGGTTGTACATTGAAGACGAATTCCACACCTTCTTCTTTCGCGTTCTGTACTTCCTTGCGTGAACCGGGCATGCTTTCTTCATCACGGCGATAAGCACAAATTACGCGTTTTGCGCCCTGACGGATAGACGTACGTACGCAGTCCATAGTGGTATCACCACCACCCAGCACAACAACGGTTTTGTCTTTCATGTCGACAAAATCAGCAGGATCTTTTTCCAGCCCCATTACACGGTTAGTATTCGCAATCAGGAACGGCAGGGCATCGAAAACGCCTTCCACGTGCTCATTGTCGAATCCGCCTTGCATGGACTTGTACGTACCCATACCGAGGAACACTGAATCGTATTCATCAAGCAGCGCCTGGAAGTCGATATCTTTACCGATTTCAGTATTGAGTCTGAACTCCACACCCATTTCGGTAAAAATTTCACGACGACGTTTAATCACGTCTTTTTCCAGCTTGAACGAAGGAATACCGAAGGTTAACAGGCCGCCGATTTCTTCGTACTTGTCGAAAACAACCGGCTTCACACCGTTACGTACCAGAATATCTGCACAGGCAAGACCTGCAGGACCGGCACCAACGATAGCGACTTTCTTGTCTGTCCAGACTACGTCAGACATATCCGGACGCCAGCCCATTTCGAAGGCGGTGTCGGTGATGTATTTTTCAATACTACCGATAGTCACAGCGCCGAACTCGTCATTCAGCGTACAGGCACCTTCACATAAACGGTCCTGCGGACAGACACGGCCGCAAACTTCCGGCAAGCTGTTCGTTTTATGAGAAAGTTCTGCCGCTTCAATAATACGACCTTCATTCGCAAGACTCAGCCACTGCGGAATGTAGTTGTGAACCGGACACTTCCACTCGCAATAAGGGTTACCGCAGTCCAGGCAGCGGTCTGCCTGGCCTTCGGTTTGTGATTGCGTTAACGGTTGATAAATTTCAGCGAACTCACCCTTACGCACCATGATAGGTTTTTTCGGCGGGTCAATCCGTTCAACGTCAACAAATTGGTATACATTTTTAGCCATTACTTCACCTACCTCTCTTATTGCGCCTGGATCCGCAGCTCGTCACTCGAACGGCTGATATGGCCCAACAGGTTTTTAACGTCACTGGTTTTCGGCTTAATTAACTTAAAGCGTTTTACCGACTCAGCAAAGTTCGTCAGCAATGACAATGAGTGTTCACTGCCTGTTTCTTCATAGTGCTGGTTAATCAGACCACGTAAGTGCTCTGACAGAATGGCCTTGTCGCCAATATCCATGATTTCAACCAGTTCAGGGTTAACGCGGTTATCAAGGTCACCGTTTTCGTCGTACAGGTAAGCGAAGCCACCTGTCATACCGGCACCAAAGTTAACGCCAACCGGGCCCAGTACAGCAACAATACCACCGGTCATGTATTCACAACCGTTGTCACCGATACCTTCAACCACGGCGGTTACGCCTGAGTTACGCACACCGAAACGTTCACCGGCACGGCCGGCAGCAAACAGTTTACCGCCGGTAGCACCGTACAGACAGGTGTTACCCATGATGGCACTGTTATGTGCATCGAAACTGATGTTCTTAGGCGGATAGATAACCAGCTTACCGCCAGTCATACCTTTACCCACGTAATCGTTGGCATCACCTTCAATACGCATGTGCAGACCACCTGCGTTCCATACGCCGAAGCTCTGGCCCGCAGTACCGGTAAACTGTATTTCAACCGGCACATCTTCCATATCATGGTTTCCGTGATGTTTGGCGATTTCACCAGACAACATGGCGCCCACTGAACGGTCAGTGTTGCGGATTGGGTAGCTTAGACGGATACCTTTGCCTTCACGCACAGCGTTTCGGGCATCGTCCAGAATCTTCGCATTCAGCTCACCTTTATCCAGCGGCTGGTTAGTGGTTTCTGAACAGAACAGACGGGTATGCTCGCCTTCAACCGGGGTTGCCAGCAGTGGTGACAGATCCAGTTTGTTTTGTTTCGCTGAAATGCCGTCGATAACTTTCAACAGATCAGTGCGCCCTACCAGTTCATCGAACTTACGTACGCCCATTGCGGCCATAAGTTCCCGCACTTCCTGAGCAATGAACTTAAAGTAGTTCATTACCATCTCAGGCAAGCCGATGAAGTGTTCTTCACGCAGCTTTTGATCCTGAGTTGCAACACCTGTCGCACAGTTGTTCAGGTGACAAATTCGCAGGTATTTACAGCCTAACGCGACCATCGGACCAGTACCGAAACCGAAGCTTTCAGCCCCCATACAGGCTGCTTTGATAACGTCCAGACCGGTTTTCAGACCACCGTCGGTTTGTACACGTACTTTGTGACGCAGACCGTTTTCAATCAGTGCCTGTTGTGTTTCCGCCAGACCCAGCTCGAAGGGGCTGCCGGCGTACTTAACAGACGTCAGCGGGCTTGCACCTGTACCACCGTCATAACCGGAAATGGTAATGAGGTCAGCATACGCTTTCGCTACACCGGTAGCGATAGTGCCTACGCCCGGCTCTGATACCAGTTTCACTGAAATCAGGGCGGTAGGGTTAACCTGCTTAAGGTCAAAAATAAGCTGAGCCAAATCTTCGATAGAGTAAATATCGTGATGAGGTGGTGGTGAAATCAGGGTTACACCAGGTACAGAGAAACGCAGTTGCGCAATGTACTTGTTAACCTTGTCACCCGGCAACTGACCACCTTCGCCCGGTTTTGCACCCTGTGCCACTTTGATCTGGATAACATTTGCGTTAACCAGATAGTGCGGGGTTACACCGAAGCGGCCGGAAGCCACCTGCTTAATTTTAGAGTTCTTTTCTGTGCCAAAGCGGGAAGGGTGTTCGCCACCTTCACCAGAGTTCGACTGGCCACCTAAGCGGTTCATTGCAATGGCAAGCGCTTCGTGGGCTTCAGGGCTCAATGCACCGATAGACATCGCTGCGGTATCGAAACGGGGGAACAGTTTTTCCGCCCCTTCGACTTCGCTGATATCAATGGCTTCATTGGGCGAATTCAGCTTCAGCAAGTCACGGAAGTGTGCTGGTGCGCGCTCATTGACGTGTTTTGCATAAACCTGATAATCGCTGTATTCACCGGAAACCACTGCAGTTTGCAGTGATTTCACCACATCCGGGTTGTAGGCGTGATACTCGCCGCCGTGAACATATTTCAGCAGACCACCGTGAGACAGAGGCTTACGCTTCAGCCAGGCAATGCGGTTAAGGTTAATCGCATCCTGTTCGAAATCTTCAAAGCCGGCACCCTGAATACGTGAAGGTACGCCGTTAAAGCAAAGGTTAACCACATCTTTGTTGACACCGATGGCTTCAAACAGCTTGGAGCAGCGGTAGCTGGCCACGGTGCTGATACCCATCTTTGACATGATTTTATACAGGCCTTTATTGATACCTTTACGGTAATTCAATACTGCGTCTGTGACAGAGCAGGTCAGCTCGCCTTTTTCGCACAGTTGCTCAATAGTTTCATAGGCAAGGAACGGATAAACAGCCGTTGCACCCAGGCCAATGAGTACAGCAAAGTGATGCGGGTCACGGGCTGAAGCAGTTTCAACCACAACGTTTGCGTCGCAACGCAGTGCTTTTTCAACCAGACGACGATGCACCGCACCGGTCGCCATAGCGGCAGGAATGGTCAGTCTGTCTTTCTTGATGTTGCGGTCTGACAGAATAACGAATGCAGCACGCTTCTGTTTAACCAGATATTCCACTTCGTTACAGATACGTTCGATGGCCTTACGCAAGCCCTCTTCCTGTTTATATTGCAGGTCAACTTTCTCTGAATAGTAGTTATCCGGATTAAACTCACGCAACTGCTTCAGGTCGGTATAAACCAGCACCGGCGATGAGAACAATACGCGGTCGGCGTAACCCGAAGTTTCGCTGAATACGTTCTGCTCACGACCGATACAGGTAGCCAGCGACATGACGTGATTCTCACGCAGCGGATCGATTGGCGGGTTAGTAACCTGTGCAAACTGCTGACGGAAGTAGTCATAAACAGTACGGGACTTCGAAGACAGAACGGCCATCGGGGTATCGTCACCCATAGAGCCCACTGCTTCCTGACCATCTTTGGCCAGAACCTTCACCACTTGCTGAATTTCTTCGTAGCTGTAGTTGAACAGCTTGTGGTAAACCTCAATGGTGTCGTCATCGAAGACACGCTTACCTAATTCAGAAGAATCCATCTGCTCAATTGGCGTCAGGTGACGGATGTGTTTTTCCAGCCACTCTTTGTACGGGTGACGGTCTTTCAGCTCTGCGTCGATTTCATTGGAACGCCAGATCTTACCGTTATAGGTATCAACGGCGAGCATTTCGCCCGGACCAACGCGGCCTTTTTCTACCACGTCAGCTTCGCTGTAATCCCAGATACCTACTTCTGAAGCCAGCGTGATGAAACCATTTTTGGTGATCACGTAGCGGGCAGGGCGCAGACCATTACGGTCAAGGTTACAGGCAACGTGGCGACCGTTTGTCAGTACGATACCGGCAGGACCGTCCCATGGTTCCATGTGCATTGAGTTAAACTCGTAGAACGCACGCAGGCTTTCGTCCATGGTTTTGTTATTTTGATACGCTGGTGGCACAAGCAGACGCATTGCACGGAATAAGTCCATGCCGCCTGCCAGGAATAATTCCAGCATGTTATCCAGAGAAGATGAGTCAGAACCTGTTGTATTTACATAAGGTGCAGCATCTTTCAGGTCCGGAATCAAAGGCGTTGAGAACTTACCGGTACGGGCCATCGCCCAGTCACGGTTACCTTTGATCGTGTTAATTTCACCATTGTGCGCAAGAAAACGGAAAGGCTGCGCAAGAGGCCATTTAGGTAATGTGTTGGTAGAGAAGCGCTGGTGGAATACACAAATCGCACTTTTCAGACGTTCGTCAGCCAAATCTGCATAGAAGGCAGGCAGATCTTTCGGCATCACCAGACCTTTATAGATGGTGACTAAGCCGGATAAACAGGCTACATAGAAGTCTTTGTCTTTTTCCAGACGTTTCTCGGCACGGCGGCGAACCATAAACAAACGACGTTCTACGTCGCGTTTACGCCAGCCCGCAGGAGCATTCACAAAAACCTGCTCAATCTGCGGTACACCGGTCAGAGCCAGTTCACCTAATACATCGTGGTTTACCGGCACTTTGCGCCAGCCCACAACATTCAGTGTTTCTTTTTCCAGCTCTTCGTTAAGAATGTCTCTGGCAGCTTGTGCCAGTGTGTCGTCCTGACTCAAAAAAATCATGCCTACGGCATATTTCTTACTCAGCTTCCAGCCGTTCTCGTCGGCGATAGCCTGAAAAAAGGCATCCGGTTTTTGCAGTAGCAATCCGCAGCCGTCACCGGTTTTACCGTCGGCAGCAATACCGCCACGGTGCTGCATTCTGTCCAGGCCCTGGATTGCAGTCGTTACCAGTTTATGGCTGGCTTCCCCGTGAGTGTGGGCAATAAGACCAAAGCCACAGTTATCCCGGGAATCATTGGGATTATATAAACTCATCTTAAAAACTCCTTCAACCTTCGACTGGACAAGGCATGTGTTGGATCGTGTTCCGCGCAGGACACGCATCGCAACATTAGTGTAGACGTCTATTTACGAGCCAGTTTTCACCATACTCTAAGCGCCTTTTTATGTCGTTAATTATTATTAGTAGGACGCCAGTCGTTAACCGCATTTTTATGCACTATTGCTTAGCGGGCCGTACAAAATACATACATTGGCATATAAAATCAAATGATAAAAATGTGAAGACCTTATGTATTTTGAATAAGTTACATAAAATCATTTTAAATCAACATCTTAATTTGAAATCGCCGCTGATTGGATTTTGAGCTGAACGCTCACTTTTTTATCAAATTAGTATGTTTATACTAAAGTCTAAAAAAGAATAAGAGGTTAATTGTGAATAATCATTCATAAAAAATGTTTATTTATATGGAAATGCAGGGTGTGGCTGAATGAATATCACTTTTACGGCAACCTGTCAGAACCCGCCAAGCCCGACCAGATAAAATCTAATATACCTCTGTGCCGGAGCATTAGCAAAGTCACCGGGCGTATCCATATAAATGAAGGGAATTATCGCTATGACGAATTTTGCCCGTCAGTGAATATGTCAGGATAGTCACCGGAGTGTCACAAATTAGTATAACGTGCAGGCAGATTTGTGGGTTTTCCAACGCGACCGTGTTATAAGTGCTGTAAGTTTAGTTATTTAGAAATTGCAGTACGTTCGTTATGCATCAAGATTCTCCAAATGATTCGTGGGCGATAAAGTTTGCGCAGTTTATAAAGCGCTTTGGCACACTGAAACTAAGTTTGCTGTTTGTTGTTGTTACGCTGGTTTTCACCCTTGGCGGTTCATACGTCATCCGGGTGACCATGGGCAATGAGGTTCAACCTGACGATTTTATTATCGCTGTTGTGCTTACCATGATGTCAGCCCCCTGGGTGCTTTACTTCTTAAGTGAACTGGTTAAACAACTGGAAACTTCCCGCACGAACTTAAAAGAAGTGGTCAGCCAGCTAGAACGTTTGCGTGAGGAAGATGTATTCCTTAACCGCGAACTGCAAAGCAATATCCGCCAGCTTAACCATGAGATGGAACAGCGCCGAAAAGCGCAGGACGACCGTGAAGCGGTGTTTAAAGATCTTGAAAAAGAGATTGAAGAGAAGTCTTTTTCAGAACAGCAGGCACGACACTTATCTACCCTGCTGCGTTCTATCATCGATGCCTCACCGGATCTGATTTACTACCGTAATGAAGAAGGGCGTTTTGCCGGCTGTAACCGCATTGCGGAAATGCTCACCGGGAAGTCCGAAGCTGAGTTGGTAGGCCTGACCTTACATGATGTGTTTGAAGAAGAACTGGCCCGCCAGATTGTTGCCTCTGATCATGAAGTGCTGGAAACCAATGCCAGCATGACCGAAGAGTTGTGGCTGCGCTTTGCTGACGGAAAACGCCGTTACTTCGAAATGAAGCGGGTACCGTTTTTTGATAACGAAGGCACACGTTTAGGTTTGCTGGCTTTTGGCCGGGATATGACAGAGCGCAAACAGGCCGAGAATGCCGCTGCGAAAGCCAGTACCGATAAGACCCGTTTCATTGCCACGATTTCTCACGAATTGCGAACGCCACTGAACGGCATTGTGGGTTTAAGCCGTATGCTGCGCGACACGGATTTGAGTGAAGAGCAGTTCAACTGGGTCAGTACTATTTATGCCAGCGCAATTACACTGGGCAATATATTCAACGACATCATCGATCTGGATAAGCTGGACCGGGATAAACTTGAGCTCAGCCTGAAAACGGTATCGCTGCGTGATTTCACCCAGGAGTTGTCCAGCATTATCCGTCTGTTAGCGGCAGACAAATCGCTGGAGCTGGTAACCGATATTCAGGAGCCGTTACCGCAACTGGTGGAGGTTGACGGTACCCGTCTGCGTCAGATCCTGTGGAACATTCTGTTTAATGCCGTGAAGTTTACGCAGAGAGGGAATGTGAAACTGAGTGTGTCGGCAACGCCGGCAAAAGACAATATGACTGTGGTGACCTACGTGGTAGAAGATACAGGTGTGGGGATCCCTGACAGCGAAATTGAGAAAATTTTCGCCATGTATTATCAGGTAGACCATCCGGATCATCAGTCTGCAACAGGTACCGGTATCGGTCTGGCTATCTGTAAGCAAATGGTCGATCTGATGAACGGCGATATCCGCGTTACGTCAGAAGTCGGCAAGGGCACACGCTTTGAAATTGAGCTGCCGTTACAGATTTCTAACCGTCCTATGCAGGTTTCCAAACTGCTGGTGACCGATCTCAACATTCTGCTGGTGGAAGACATTGAGCTGAATGTGATGGTGGCAAAAGCGCTGCTTGAGAAATTAGGTCAGACAGTCGATGTGGCCATGACCGGTCAGGAAGCGATCGATAAGGCCCGCGAAAATCACTACGACCTTATCCTGCTGGATATTCAGTTGCCGGATATGACAGGGTTTGATGTGGCCAACACGCTGCGCGATGAAGATTTGGTTATGGGTACGCCGATGGTGGCATTAACGGCTAACGTGATTAAAAAGCGTGAAGAGTACCTGCAAAACGGTATGGATGACGTTATCGCCAAACCTATCAAGAAGAGCCGTGTGATTGAGGTGTTCAACAGTTTATTTGCTGAACCGGCCGCACCGCTGCATACAGAAGTGGAAAACAAGCCTAAGAAAACTGATAACAGTAAAGCGCTGTCCAATATTCTGGATATTGAATTGCTGCAAATGCTGGTGGATACCATTGGTGAAGATATGGTCCGCGCCAGCGTAAAAGTGTTCCAGGATAAAATGCCGGAGTACATGGAAATTCTGCAGTTAAGCCTGAGTGCTGACGAAAAGTCTGAAGTGTGTTCTCAGGCCCATAAAATAAAAGGTGCCGCCGGCTCTGTCGGTCTTGCCCGTGTGCAACGCATTGCCAATCAGATCCAGCAGGGGGATCACCCTGCATGGTGGCAAAATGTGCATGACTGGGTTGAGGAGCTTCAGATGGCAGTTGCTCACGACATGAAAGCACTGCAAGAGTGGCTTAACTCACAAATGATTGAGGACTGATACAAAGCATGACCACGGAAGGTGAAGCCTTTTCAAATACGGTTGTCTCTGCAGACCAACTGCCGTCTCTGGACACGCTGGTTTATGAGCCTTTGTCGCCGCGTTACAGAACACTGAATCTTGCTATCGCGGCGGCAATCTTCATCACCCTTCTGGTGGTCGTAAACTTCATCCGCTTTCAGCCTTTTGTCACATTGCCGGAAGGACTGTTATTTGCCTGGCCATTCGTGACGGCGGGTCTCGCAGCCTTGTGGGGACTGCTGAGTGTTTATCACTGGCTTGCTGATCCGTTGTTGCAGTTCTCACTCAGAGAGCAGGATTTATCTGTTCACAAGGGACTGATATTCCGCAGCATCACCTGCCAGCCGGTACTTCGCATACAGCATATTGAGCTCAAGCGCGGTCCGCTGGAAAGGCTGGCCGGACTGGCAACTTTGCAGGTCTTTTCTGCCGGTGGAGCAGGGCATACCTTTGAAATCCCGGGCCTGCCCGTGGCTCAGGCACAGAAAATCCGCCAGTTCATTCTTGATCACAAGGATGTGGGAGCGCGCTGATGCGGTCACAACAGGAAGCCGCTGTCTCCACCGGCGTTAACTGGCGCAGACTGGCACCGGTTGCGGTTATCTATTTCATTGTCTCCAATGTTCTCAGTTTTATCCGCCAGTTTATTGTGGTGCTTTCTGTACTTGCCTGGTCTGCCAGCAGCTTTGACTATCAGCAGTCGTTCTGGTTTATACCCGTCATGGTGGCTATCTTTCTGGCAACTATCGTCAGTGGCGTTGTGAGTTATTGGTTTTATCAGTACCGCATCCGCAATGAACACATTGAAATACGTAGCGGACTGTTCAGGCGTCGTAATATTAATCTGCCGTTCTGGCGCATTCAGAATGTAAAAATTGAACAACCGTTTTACTTTCGCCTTACCCATTACACCGTGGTGGTGCTGGATACAGCAGGTTCATCCGGAGAGGAAGCGAAAATTGTTGCTGTAGAACGGGATTATGCGCAGCAGCTCCGTCAGGCGGTGTTGATCTCCGGCAGACAGCATCAGGCCAGGACCACAGAGGACAACAAGCCAGAGGCAGTTGACACCGCGACGTCACCGCTAGCGGATGATGAGAAGGTGATTAACCGCCGCAGCCTTTCCGATCTCATCATTCACGGACTGACCAATAACAGGGTGTGGATCCTGCTTGGTGCACTGACGCCTTTTTATGACGAGATATCCGGTTTTGTTTACGACTTTGTGGATGATCTCGGGTTATCCATGGATGCACTGTTCGCTGACCAGCAAGTACTCTGGTGGCAGGTCGGTTTGTATGTCATTTCCACCATGCTGCTGATCCTCAGTGTGATGGCCATGGTGTCGGTAGCCGGCTCGGTGATCACGTATTATAACTACACGCTCACACGCACATCGGACCGGTATATCCGTCGTTCAGGGCTGTTCAGTTTGCAGGAAGTCAGTATGCGTGAGTCCCGTATACAGATGATTTCCGTCAGACAGGACTGGCTGGATTATCTGCTTAAGCGAGCTAATTTCTTTTTTGAGCAGAATAAGACCGGTGACAAACAGGAGCAGGAATTACATGCGACTCACAAGATGCTGGTGCCGTCCGTCACACTTGCTGAGGCACAGGCTCTGGCTACAGATGCAATGCCGGATAACAAGGTGTATCACACCGGCTATAGCAGGATCAGCACCCGCTTTATCAGTCGCTGGATCCTGACACTGGCACTGCCTGCCTGTGCGCTGGTGTCGGCCATGGGCTATGCCCGTGAAGGCTGGCACATTTTCCTTGTCACCATTCCGGCTTTTATGCTCGCCTGTGCAGGGATTTATTTGCGCTGGCGGCGATGGGGATTCGCCTGCGATGATACTTACTGTTATATCAGAAAAGGTATGGCAGGGATTGACCGCTACAGTTTTACACTCTTTAAGGTTCAGCAGGTGGCACTGACTCAAAGTGTGCTGATGCAGAGAAGAGGGCTGGCCAACGTGCATTTTATTCTGGCCAGTGGCAGTATCACCATACCATACATTCCTTATGCGGTTGCCACAGCGCTGGCTGACAAAGCGCTGTGGCATGCCGAATCAGGCCGCCGCTCCTGGATGTAGCAACAGCCCTATTTCGTTTCCTCTTTCTCTGCTTGCTCTGCTTTCCACGCTTTAAAATCTTCATAACGTTGTTCGTAACGCAGCACTTTGCTGTGTGGATCGGCAACAACGGTATCTTTCGGTAGCGCCGGTACACGACGGGTTTTCACCATATCGATAGTTGTGACTTTTCCGTCGATGCTGACGTCGAGAGGCATAGGAAATGGTAAGTCATTTTCAGTCTTCCACGTAAAGGTGACGCCGTTGTCGTCGCGGGTAGTGTTTTTCCGTTTAACCACACCGAAGTGATGGTGAAACGGGTATCTAAATCCACAGAAAGATGTGTTTGCGGGTTGTCTGAGTTAAGCGTGAGTGTGGTATCACCAAATAACACTTCGTTCGTAAAATCGAAGGAAAAATTGAGTCTGGCGTGGCTAACCGACAATCCCTTTTGATACGGGGCGATCTCACCGCCGCTTTTTAACGTGTACGGTGTTGATTCAGTATTGTTGTGAGAAGAGGACGTTGCAGCACAACCACTCAGCAGAGCGGCTGTCATTGCAATAGCAAGGGCATGTTTTTTTCATTGTTCTTGTCCGGGTATCTGTGTGGTTTCCATTCTTCACAGATATCCCGAAAGGTACAAACAGAACAGGAAAAATGTTGTGTAATACAAGTTATATACAGGAAATCAATAGGTTGCCAAGTAATTTGCTGTTCAGACTGGCTAGCTCACCTGATGCAATGCAAGCGGAGAGGCAGGCTGGTTAACCAGCCATCGTTCTACCATTTGTATTAATGCACTATTGGCTTGCGGGAATAGTGGTAAATGCCGGGCAAGCCACTGGCTAAACCCGGGCAGCATGCCGGATTCAAACTCGGTAACCGTTTGTGCCAGTACAAACACGTCAGCGAGTGCCATAGTTTGTAAAAGGGCCGGAGAGGCCTGAATCGCCGGGAAATTCGTTTGTGCAAGGGTTTCGGGGGCGCCGCTGTCCGGCAAATTGAAACTGCGCATGGCAGATACCATGTCTGCAACCTTCTGACCAAAACACATCTCAACTTCATCACTGTCTGCGTAGTCGTCCTGCATGGAGCGTGTCAGCCAGGCCGCAGCCAGCATTTCCCGGTTGTGGGGAAGTTTACTTAACAGTACCGCCAGTTCCCGCGGATGGTGGATAAAGGTTGCGCCATTGTGGCGGCGTAAATGACCGGCTAATGCATACTTGCGTGCGGTAAACAGTGCAGCTGATGATACGTAATCATCTTCAACGAGTAATGCCTGCATAAGGACCTCTTACCTTCAATGTGTTATTGACAGCGGACGCTCTGAACGGCGGCCTTTGAAGTCCTCATTACAAATAGTGTGCCTGTTTTTTCGCCGGTTTTTTGGCACCGTTTTTTCACCCGGTTTTCAGGGCGTCAGAACATCAGCGGGAACCCGCACCCATCCTTCCATCAGCACCCTTGCGCTGCGGCTCATTATCACTTTCTTCACTTGCCACTGGCCGTGATGATATTCAGCCTGTGCGCCGACTTTCAGTGTGCCGGAAGGATGGCCGAATACCACCTGACTGCGTTCCCCGCCACCGGCTGCTTCATTAACCAGTGTGCTGGGAATACAGGCGGCAGTAGCAATGGACACAGCAGCAGTACCCATCATGGCATGATGTAACTTACCCATGGATAAGGCCCGGACATTCAGGTCAATATCCTGCTTCGCTATGTGCTTCCCGCTGGATGCCGTGTAATCTGCAGGCGGGCTGACAAACGCGACTTTCGGCGTGTGCTGGCGCGTGGCTGCCTCATCAATGTGCCCGATGAGGCCCATTTTCACCGCGCCGTGAGCCCGGATAGTTTCAAACATTGCCAGCGCTTTTTCATCACTGTTAATGGCATCCTGTAACTCTGTGCCGCTGTAGCCGCAACTTTCAGCATCAATGAAAATTGTCGGAATACCGGCATTGATCATCGTTGCTCTGAGCCTGCCAACACCCGGGACATCGAGATCATCAACCACATTGCCGGTGGGAAACATCGCGCCATCATCATCCGCCGGGTCCACAAAAGCGATTTCTACTTCTGCCGCCGGAAAGGTAACTCCATCCAGTTCAAAGTCACCGGTTTCCTGTACCTCACCATTGGTCACGGGCACCTTTGCAATAATGCTTTTGCCGATATTCACCTGCCAGATTTTCACGGTGACGATACCATTGTGTGGTATTGAGTCCTTATCAACCAACCCGTTGCTGATGGCAAATGCGCCCACCGCGGCGGTGAGGTTGCCGCAATTTCCTGACCAGTCTACAAAGGGTTTATCAATAGCCACTTGTCCGAACAGGTAGTCCACATCAAATCCTTCCCGTTCACTTTTCGACAGAATAACGGTCTTGCTGGTACTTGACGTTGCACCGCCCATGCCGTCAGTTTGTTTACCGTACGGATCAGGGCTGCCAATTACCCGCAGCAATAACGCGTCTCTTACCGGGCCGGGTTGCTGTGCGGCTTCGGGCAAATCGGTGAGTTTGAAAAACACGCCTTTGCTGGTTCCGCCGCGAATGTAGGTAGCCGGAATTTTGATTTGTGGGGCGAATGTCATGGGTCTTTTCTCTTGTTAGATGATGCGGGGTGTTTGTCAGACGTTTTCTGATTCCAGGAAGTCCTGAGCAAAGCGCTGCAACACACCGCCAGCGGAATAAATGGAAACTTCCTCAGCGGTGTCTAAACGGCATTTCACTTCTGCTTTGTCCGTTTCGCCGCCGGCGCGATGGATGATTAACGTCAAAGTGGCGCCGGGTGAAATATCCCCCTCTACATCGAAGGTTTCAGTACCGTCGATATGCAGGGTTTTGCGTGTTGTGCCCGGCTGGAATTCCAACGGCAATACACCCATACCAATCAGATTGGTGCGGTGTATGCGCTCAAAGCCTTCTGCCACAATCACTTCCACACCAGCAAGCCTTACGCCTTTTGCTGCCCAGTCACGGGATGACCCCTGACCGTAGTCAGCACCCGCTACAATGATCAAAGGCTGCTTGCGGTTCATGTAGGTCTCAATGGCTTCCCACATGCGTACCACTTTTCCTTCCGGTTCGATGCGCGCCAGTGAGCCCTGAACCACTTCACCGTTTTCCGTTACCATTTCATTAAACAGCTTCGGGTTCGCTAACGTAGCGCGCTGGGCGGTTAAATGGTCACCCCGGTGGGTGGCGTAGGAATTGTAATCCTCTTCCGGTACGCCCATTTTTGACAAATATTCACCGGCGGCACTTGACGCCAGTATGGCGTTTGAAGGTGATAGGTGGTCAGTGGTGATGTTATCGCCCAGCACGGCAAGGGGACGCATGCCTTTCATCGTACGCTCTGCTGCCAGCGCACCTTCCCAGTAGGGGGGACGGCGAATATAAGTGCTCTTCGGACGCCATTTGTAAAGCGGATCCAAATCCTTGCCATAGTCGACTTTCAGATCGAACATGGGCTCGTACACTTGTCTGAACTGCTCAGGCTTAACCGCGCTGGCGACAATAGCATCAATTTCTTCATCTGAAGGCCAGATATCTTTCAGCGTGACCGGGTTACCGTCACTGTCTGTACCCAGCACATCTTTTTCGATATCGAACCGCACTGTACCAGCAATGGCATAGGCCACAACCAGCGGCGGAGAGGCTAAAAATGCCTGCTTGGCATAGGGGTGAATACGGCCGTCAAAGTTCCTGTTTCCTGACAAGACAGCAGTGGAATATAAATCACGCTTAATGATTTCTTCCTGAATCTTCGGATCGAGGGCACCGCTCATGCCGTTACAGGTGGTGCAGGCGAACGCGACAACACCAAAGCCCAACTGTTCCAGTTCAGATAACAGGCCGGCTTCTTTCAGGTAGAGTTTTACTGTTTTAGAGCCCGGCGCCAGCGAGCTTTTTACCCAGGGCTTTCTGATCAGTCCTCTGGCATTGGCATTGCGGGCAAGCAATCCGGCGGCAATAACATTGCGGGGGTTGCTGGTATTGGTACATGAAGTGATAGCCGCAATAATGACTGCGCCATCCGGCATTTTGCCATTTTCCTGTTCAACATGACCGGCAATGCCTTTACTTGCCAGGTCTGCCGTCGCCAGTCTTGCATGAGGATTAGACGGGCCGGCCATATTTCTGCCTACCTTCGACAAATCAAAGGTCAGTATCCGTTCATATTCCGCTGTCGCCAGGTCATCAGCCCAAAGGCCGGTGGCTTTCGCGTAAGACTCAACCAGCTCAACCTGTTTGTCTTCACGACCGGTAAGCTTCAGGTAGTCGATGGTTTGCTCATCAATATAAAACATGGCAGCTGTGGCGCCGTATTCCGGCGTCATGTTTGAAATCGTTGCGCGGTCGCCCACGGTCAGCGCCGACGCGCCTTCGCCGTAGAATTCCAGATAAGCAGATACAACACGCTCTTTACGCAGGAATTCTGTCAGCGCCAGTACGATATCAGTGGCGGTAATACCGGGTTGTGGTTTGCCGGTTAATTCTACGCCGACAATGTCAGGCAGGCGCATATAGGAGGCGCGGCCCAGCATGACACTTTCTGCTTCCAGGCCGCCAACGCCCACGGCTATGACCCCAAGTGCGTCAACATGAGGGGTGTGACTGTCTGTACCGACCAGGGTATCAGGAAAGGCAACGCCGTCTCTGGCGTGGATCACAGGGGACATTTTTTCCAGGTTGATCTGGTGCATGATGCCGTTACCCGGGCCAATCACATCCACGTTTTTAAACGCCGTTTTGGTCCAGTTAATAAAGTGAAAGCGATCGTCGTTACGGCGGTCTTCCACTTCACGGTTTTTTTCAAAGGCTTCCGCTTCAAAGCCTGCATGTTCTACAGCCAGTGAATGGTCGACAATCAGTTGAGTCGGTACGACGGGGTTCACTTTAGACGGATCGCCGCCCTTCTCAGCGATAGCATCCCGCAATCCGGCTAAATCGACCAGTGCGGTCTGGCCCAGAATATCGTGGCAAACCACGCGGGAGGGGAACCAGGGAAAATCGAGGTCGCGCTTGCGATAAATTAACTGCTCCAGTGAAGCAGTGAGGTGTTCGGGCTGGCATTTTCTTACCAGGTTTTCCGCCAGCACTCTGGACGTGTACGGCAGCTTTTCATAAGCCCCCGCTTTAATGCTGTTTACGGCTTCACGGGTATCGTAGAAATCTAACCCGGTCTTTAAAAAGGGTTTGCGATAGTCCATATTCATAGTCGGTCTTCTCCGGCAGGCAAAGGCGGGCTGTGGCGGCCCGCCCGCAGCGCATCAGCGTTGTTCGATGGGGGTAACGGGACGTAATTCTTCGCCGGTATATTCGGCAGACGGACGGATGATGCGGTTATCCGCCCGTTGCTCCATCACGTGGGCAGCCCAGCCGGTGAGTCTGGACATAACAAAGATTGGTGTGAATAACTTCGTCGGGATCCCCATAAAGTTATAGGCAGAGGCATGGAAGAAATCGGCATTACAGAATAGTTTCTTTTCACGCCACATCACTTCTTCACAGCGCACAGATACCGGATAAAGCACTTTATCACCAACGTCTGCAGCCAGTTTTTCTGACCAGCCTTTGATGATTTCGTTGCGCGGATCGGATTCACGGTAAATGGCATGACCGAAGCCCATGATCTTCTCTTTGCGGGCAAGCTTACCCATCATCTGTTCTTCAGCATCGTCCGCCGAGGTGAAGCCTTCGATCATTTCCATGGCTGCTTCGTTTGCGCCGCCGTGCAACGGGCCGCGCAATGAACCGATTGCACCTGTAATGCAGGAATGCATGTCTGACAATGTGGAAGCACACACTCTGGCAGTAAAGGTGGAAGCGTTGAATTCATGTTCCGCGTAAAGGATCAGGGAAACATGCATAACCTGCTCGTGAAGTTCACGGGGCTTTTCACCATGCAGCATGTGTAAGAAGTGAGCGCCGATGGAGTCATCATCAAGTTCGGTATCAATGCGTACGCCATCGTGACTGAAGCGGTACCAGTAACAGATGATACTTGGGAAACAAGCCAGCATGCGGTCGGTGACTGCAGCCTGCTCAGAAAAATCCTGTTCCATTTCAAGGTTGCCCAGTACCGAGCAGCCGGTGCGCAACACATCCATCGGATGGGCATCTTTGGGGATGCGTTCGAGGACTTCTTTCAGCGCTTGTGGCAACCCGCGCTGGCTTTTCAATTTTGCTTTGTAAGCTGCCAGTTCGCCGGAGTCCGGTAATTTTCCTTTCAGAATAAGATGGGCGACTTCTTCAAACTGACAATGATTTGCCAGGTCTTTCACATCATATCCGCGATACGTCAGTCCTGAGCCTGACTGACCAACGGTGGAAAGTGCTGTTTTGCCTGCAACTTGTCCGCGAAGTCCGGCGCCGCTTAATTCTTTAGCCATGATCTTGTCTCCCGATTTTCATCGTGTGTAGGGTCAAATGTGGTGTGTTATTAATTTCGTCGTATTACGCCTTTGACTTTGAAAACAGCGCGTCGAGTTTTTGCTCGTAATCGTGATATCCCAGATAGTCGTACAGCTCCATGCGGGTTTGCATAGTATCGACAACTGCCTTCTGGTCGCCATCGGTGAGAATGCTCTGATAAACCCGTTCAGCGGCTTTATTCATTGCGCGGAAAGCACTTAAAGGATACAGCACCATGTCAGCACCCCATTCTCCGAGCTGCGCTTTATTCCATAATTCGGTTTTGCCAAATTCGGTGATATTGGCAAGAATGGGCACATCCAGCGCCTCAGCAAACGCGCGGTAGTGGGCTTCGGTTTGAATGGCTTCTGCGAAAATGCCGTCAGCACCTGCTGCAACATAGGCTTTTGCCCGTTCAATGGCTTTTTCCAGCCCTTCCTGTGCGAAGGCGTCTGTACGGGCCATAATGAAAAAGTCAGGATCGGTGCGGGCGTCAACCGCTGATTTGATCCGGTCGACCATTTCCTCTGTGGACACGATTTCTTTGTTAGGGCGGTGACCACAACGTTTCTGCGCCACCTGATCTTCCATGTGTACCGCCGCTGCACCGGCCTTTTCCATATCACGAATGGTTTTAGCAATATTAAAAGCGCCGCCCCAACCGGTGTCGATATCTACCATCAGGGGTAAATCACAGGCAGAGGTAATGCGCTGCACATCAACGAGCACGTCGTTTAATGACGTCATACCGAGATCCGGCAAGCCGTATGAGGCATTGGCTACGCCGCCACCGGACAGATAAATTGCCTGATGACCAATTTGTTTTGCCATCATGGCGGTGTACGCGTTGATGGTACCGACAATTTGCAACGGCTTGTTGTCAGCTAACGCCTGACGGAATTTCTTACCTGCACTGTGCATGAACTGTTCTCCGGTTAACTCTGTGATGTGATAAGTAACTTGCGTTCGATATTGTTTTTCGAATACAAAATGTGTCTGCGCATGAGTATTTCAGCCAGCTCACCGTCACGGTTTGCAATGGCCTGAACAACGTGACGATGTTCGTCGTAAGCGGTGGTGACGCGGGGACCGGCCATACCAAACTGCACGCGGTACATGCGCACCAGATGATAAATACCGTCAATTAAAACGGTAATCAGGTGGGTGTTTTTACTGCCCAGAACAATGCGGTAATGAAAGTCCACATCGCCGGCTTCCTGATAATAAGACTCGCCGCCTTTTACCTCGTCAAAATGATCGTTGAGCAGGCCTTGCAGCGCGTTAATGTCCTGATCTGACATATTCTGTGCTGCCAGCCGCGCCGCCATGCCTTCAAGTGCTTCCCGTACCTGATACAGCTCAATTAAACCTTGCGGTGTGAGAGTCACGACCCGGGCACCGACATTGGCCTTGCGTTCTACCAGATGGCTGGCGGTAAGACGGTTTATTGCTTCACGGATAATGGCCCGGCTAACGTCGTATTTTGTCGACAATTCGGTTTCACTTAACTTGGAACCTGACGGAATGACCCCTTCAACAATGTCGTTGCGAAGCTTGATAAACGTGCGATCCGCCTGTGTAACGGGGCTTTCAAAAGCGAGTTCCATAAACCTGTCAGTCACAATAAATATGCCTAAAGTGTCGACAATGTAGGCGGTTTTGGAGAGATAGTCAACCAAATGGTGGTCGATTGTCGACAATCCCTGATACTCGTTTAAGTCGGATTGTTGCGAGGACATGAGATAATGCGTATTCTGCCTTCGCCACAAAATGAAACTATGAAGGTGATCTCAATCTTCTGGCATTGCGGCAATAAATATAAAAAAATTTAGTAGTTATAATAAGGATGTATATGTATAAAATTATTGGAATGGCTGCATTTTTGATGCTTACACTAAATCTTGCCGGATGCGCAGGTTTGGGCAATATGAAGGAAATTGAATTTAGAGAAGCTCCGGAACAAAATCAGGCTACAGTAAACTTCGTTCGCCGTTCTATCTTCATGGCGGATGGGGCAAATAGTGAAGTGTGGGATGGTGATGAATTTGTTGGCACACTTAAAGCTGGTACGTTGATTCAGTATCAGACTACGCCGGGGAAACATACTTTTATGGTTAGTCTGCAAGGCCATTGGGCTGTTGCTGAAGGTGAACTGGAAGCAGGTAAGAGTTACTATCTTAAACTCAACCTCACAGGCTGGGGGCCGATCATATTGGGCGTGGCAGACTCTATGGATTCCAGAATTGAAGAGTGGAATACAATGAAAACTGTAGCCAGAGATGATGCAACTTCAAAACCTGTGCCGCCGAAATACATTGAGCAGGCGCGGGCAACGCTTAAACGTGTTGAAGATGGTAATGCGAACGTAACTCATATCACGAGTGAACATGCCAGATAGTTTACCCGGATAAGTTGTCGTTACTTGAGGCCTGCTTTTAAGCAGGCCTTTTTTTTAATTTATACTTTTAAGTGATACTACGGTTCAGGACACCTTTGCGGCCCGCTTATTTAGAATAGCATCACCTGCGTTAGCAGGTAGTTTTGCGCTGTCTATGAGCGCAAGTAAAGAGACTGCGGCCATCATGTAAAAGGTCAGGCTGAAATCAAATACTGACGGATTTTCCGTTGAGGAGCCGGTGATCACGGTGGCCAGCGCAAGGGCGAGGGCACCGGTGGTGATACCCAGACCACGTGTCATCTGCATGAGTACAGCACCTAAGGTATTGGCATCCCGCATTTCATTCTGCGGAATATCTGCGAAGCTGATGGTATTCAGAACGGTGAGGTGCATTGAGCGGTTCATGCCGCTGATAAACAGTACCAGCGCCATTAACCATGACGGAGTGGAAGCATCAAACTGGGCGATAGCGGCGAATCCGGCGGCAATAAATACAGTATTGGCCAACAGTACAGTGCGGAATCCGAATGTATTCATGATCCAGGTTGTTGCCGGCTTGATGGCCAGGTTACCTGCAAATAACCAGAGCAACAGCGTACCGGCTTCTACCGGTGTGAATCCCAGCGCCAGTTGGAGCATCAGGGGAATAAGAAACGGTGCGCTGGATAAGCCTATCCGGATTGCTGAACCGCCGATAACGGTTATTCTGAATGTGGCTACAGACATCGCCTTCAGTGAAAAAAGCGGGCCGGGTGAAACAGCCATGTGTCTGAAAGTGAGAATTAACAGTACGAGTCCGCATGAGGTGAGAAGGCCGGGCACCAGCAGAGAGTCAGGCCGGCCGCTGAATGATTCCAGTCCCGCCATGAACAGGCCGAAACCAATCCCGCTTAAAAGAAATCCCGTGACATCGAAGCGGTGCGGCTCACTTTTATGGTTTTCAATCAATACCATGCCTATGGCCAGAGCGATGATGCCAAGGGGGACATTCATTAAAAATATCCAGTGCCAGCTGAATGTCTGCGCTATCCATCCGCCCAGCACAGGGCCGATGAGCGGTGCAGCGAGGGCAGGCCAGGTAAGGATTGCCATGCCTCTTACAATCTGATTTTTCGGTAACGCCCGTAATACAACAAGCCGGCCTACGGGCACCATCATGGCTCCGCCGAGTCCCTGTAAAATTCGGGCTCCGGTGAAAGTATACAGGTTTGTACTGATGGCACAGAGTACCGAAGCAATCACGAATACACAGATTGCCGCACAAAAAACCGTTTTGGGACCCAGCCGGTCAGCCGCCCAGCCGCTGATGGGAATGAAAACCGTCACGGCTACCAGATAGGCTGATATGCCTACGGACAAATGGGCGGCAGCAACATTGAAGTCGGCAGCAATGATGGGCAGTGCTGTACTGATCACCGTTGCGTCAAGAATTTCCATAAACAGTGTGGCGGCAACCAGTAGTGCGGTTGCTGTTTTGCGGTCAAATTTACTCATTATTTCCGTTTAAATTTTTGGTCAGCCGTCGTTCTGACGACGCAATTGATAAGCATCTCTGTAGATACCACGGGCAGCTTCTTTCGCTAACTCTGCGACTTCACGGACTGATGCCTGAGTAAAAGTTACTGCCGGAGCCGTGATCCCCACTGCTGCCACGACAATGCCGCGGTTGTCCCGCACCGGCACCGCCAGACAACGCACATTTTCATTCAGCTCCCGTTCGTCGACGGCGTAGCCGAGAGCCGTAATGCGCTGAAGTTCCCCTTCCAGGCTGGCTTTGTCTGTTATCGTGTAAGCGGTATGTCGTTCCAGCGGATGCTCTGCAATATATAAATCCAGATTCTCTCTGTACAAAAAGGCCAGAAACACCTTGCCGGTGGACGAACAGTGCATCTGAGCCTGTCCGCCGGGACGTTTCGATACCATCAGCGGGTTCGGGCTGTCGACAACTTCCACGATCAGCACTTTCCCGTTATTGGGTACCGCAAGGTGTGCAGTATGACCACTTTTCAGTGCAAGCCGCTGAATGTGCGGGATTGCAAGCTGATGCATATGGTCTGCATTGATCATATGTAAACCAAGGCGTGTCAGTTCATTTCCGCAGCGGTAAATTTTTCCTTTTTTCTCCAGCATCTGCTCATGGCAAAGGGTACGCAGCAACCGGAACAGCGTCGTGCGTGGTAAATCGAGCTGCTGCTCAATGTCGTGCATGGTCATGCCCTGTGAGGAAGCTGCAAGTATGCGAAAGATCTGGCAGGCGTGAGTTACGCTGGGGATCAGGTATTTATCCATTATTCACCTTTTGTGCGTCTGCGGCCATGTCAATTTCGCTCCGGTGCAATGACATTCAAAAGAACCGCCCCGAAGGCGCTCTGAATCCGCAGAAACACTATTGTACATGTTATTTCATAAGACGCCGACATTGCTGACAGGATTACCTTTGAGAGGATTTTTCCATATATGAAACGAAACGGCGAAACACACCGCCGGGCGTTTACTTTGGCGGGAATTATCGCCACCATTTCCGCCATAACTTTGTTTGGAGATTTTCCATGCGTATTGCATTAATGAATGAATTTAGTCAGGCGTCCAAAAACGCCGTTGTACTTGAACAACTTGAGTCTGTGGCTGCTGAGCAGGGTCACGAAGTGTTCAATGTGGGAATGAAAGATGACAACGACCACCGTCTGACTTATATCCATCTGGGTATTATTTCCGCTTTATTGCTGAACAGCAAAGCGGTTGATTTTGTTATTTCAGGCTGCGGTACAGGGCAGGGCGCGCTGATGTCACTGAACGCCTGGCCGGGTGTTGTTTGTGGCTATTGTATCGATCCCGCTGATGCCTATCTGTTTGCCCAGATTAATAACGGTAACGCGCTGGCATTGCCTTTTGCTAAGGGTTTTGGCTGGGGTGCAGAACTGAATGTGCGCTATATGTTCGAAAAAGCGTTTACCGGTGAGACCGGGCTGGGTTATCCGCCGGAGCGTCGTGAATCACAGAATGCCAATGCCATCATTCTGAATGATGTGAAGGCGGCGACAAACAAGCCAATCCTTGAAGCACTGGCAGCCTTACCTGAAGACTTACTGAAAACGGCAACCGGCGGTGCGCAGTTCCAGGAATGTTTCTTCAGCAACAGTCAGGACGAAGCGCTGAGTGCCTTTGTTAAGGAAGTGGTAAACAGTTAATCCACGCAGCGGACAAAATAAGTTAAAAATTATCTGGTCCGGAAGTTAAAGCCGGAAATAAATAAACCGGATAATAAGTAACTTAAAAAACGACTACTCATAAAAAATGCTGGCACTGCCAGCATTTTTTATGAGTCTGTATCCGACCCGGATAAGCTGACGCTTACATGATCTCGAAGGCGCGGATGACCCGTGTAACACCATTTACGTTACGGGCAATGTCGACCGCATAGGTGCCTTCCTGATTTGTAACTCTGCCCATTAAGAACACTTCGCTGTTCTGAACAATCACCCTGACCTGCAAAGAAGGAACCCGCTCGTCGGCAACCAGCTTGGTTTTTACTTTTGATGCCAGCCAGATATCGTTGGCCTGTGTCGAGGCGTCAATGGGCATTGCCTGGCGGATCTGGTTGTGTACTTTTTTAACGTACTCTACTTTCTCCACACCGGCTATGGCTTCATCGATGAGGATCTGACTGGGAGCCTGTCCTGTGATGAGGGCGACACCGTTGTAAATATCGACCTGAAGATTTGCCCCTTTCTTCAGCGCTTCACTTTTGGACCACTGATAGGACACCTGACCTTCTGCTGTCTGGTCGTCCAGCTGGGTACCTACTGTTCGCCGGTCATTGGCGACTTTTGCTGTCAACGCGCCGGCTGCGCCAACGGCCACCACTGCGCAGCCCTGAACGCTGCTGAGCAGAGAAAATATAACCAGAGCGGATGCTGCCTTCCTTGTACTACACCACATTAATGTTCGTCTCCGTGATCTGCAGGGAATAATATATCATCTATACATTCACATAAATTGTGAATCACAAGTAGATGAACTTCCTGAATTCGCGCCGTTCTGTTAGACGGCACCCTGATTTCAACATCATGCTCACTGAGGAACCCGGCCATTTCACCGCCATCTTTTCCGGTCAGTGCGACGATAGTCATATCCCGGGAAAGTGCGGCTTCCACGGCTGCAATGATGTTTCTTGAATTGCCACTGCTGCTGATGGCCAGCAGGATATCACCCGGTTGACCGAGTGCACGTACCTGACGGGCAAACACTTCATCATAACTGGCGTCATTAGCGATGGAGGTCATGGTTGAGGTATCGGTATTCAGTGCGATGGCCGGCAGGCTGGGACGATCCCTTTCAAACCGGTTAAGCATTTCCGATGAAAAGCGTTGCGCTTCGCTGGCCGAGCCGCCGTTACCACAACTCAGAATTTTATTTCCTCTGATCAGCGCATCAACCATCATATACGCGGCTTTACCAATAGCTTCCGGTAATACCTCGATAGCAGAAATCTTGGTTTGAATACTCTCGGTAAAATTTTCTTTTATTTTTTCTATCATAGTATTTCACTGAACGTCCGCGGGCGTTCACGTTCAGCGAACCACTCACGGTTTTCACACATTCTTAAGCCATTGTAACTTATCACCATCCAATGCTACCACATCCACTCTTGCGAGTGTGTGTATCGGGTTAAGACCACATGACAGTATATAATGTTCAAAGGTGCGTTTGACTTTTCTGAGCTTGGAAGGCGTAACAAACTCTGCAGCGCTTCCGTAGCCGTCGTCATCGCGATACTTTACTTCAATACAGACTAGGGTGTCATTTTCCCGCATCACCAGATCCAGTTCGCCGGTTTTCGCAGTGTAATTTGAGCACAAAAAAAGCAGGCCCTGTCCTTCGAGGTAGTGGCGGGCTGTTTGCTCAGCCCGTAAACCGGTATCTCTGGCAGTGGCCATAATATCAGTGTCCCGGTGCGGCAGCCTTTCCTGAGGAGAGCATTTGAACCGCTTCGTTGCTGATCACTGCCTGGGGCAGGGTACGAACTACATCGCCCTGACTGTTAATGCTGAGTGTACCGGTTAATCCGGACAGTTTCGTTTGCGGTAAAGCCATCATGGATGGCATGTAAGGAAGCAGATTATACGCGTCTACACCGAAGGCGAACAGCCTGGACATTTGCGTTGAACGCTGTGGCCAGAGGGTTTCTGAGCGGCTTTGCAAGGTTTGCCATTGATGCTGTGGCAACATCCAGGGCATGTCCAGGAAGCGCACATTCTGCAAATCACGCCACTGGTTTTTGGTGTCATCATACTCAATAGAACGGGAGGTGGCGAAAACCGGCACTGTCTGCCCGTTGAAAGGGCTCAGGCTGGCTTCTACCATGGGGTTCAGCAATTCAGTCTGCTCAGGCGATGCAAAAACAATGATGGCGTCTACGTCCCGGCGGTTGCGGGGCACGTTGTACAGTTTTTCGTTAACCATGTACTCAATCTGCTTAATTCTGTCGTGACTTTGAGCCACGTCCAGCGACTGAGTAATGCCTTCACGCAGGCTATTGCTGTCGGTAAATTGCACGGTGGTTAATTTAACCTGTTTTCCCTGTGCTTTATTGCCATTTAATTCCTGCCAGCGGGTAGTGAACGCAGTTTCCATACGTTGATTGATGCTGTTCCGGGCAGAAACGACGATTGGCGTTTTAAATCCGTTCTGGTAAATATAATCAGCAAGCTGGGTTGCTTCATCTTCCGGTGCAAGGGCAAAGAAAGCGTGCTGACTGTTGGCTGCGGGCTGAAGATTAAGGGCATTCCTGGCCTGTTCAGTGATGTCTGCCAGCGAAGGGACATCGGACGTCAACGTATTACCTGTTACGCTTTGCTGGTTATCACTGGCTGCTACCGCGTCGGCGCGGTTAAGGGCTAGCAGGTGAGTGCCGGCAGGAATACGGTGCATAATGCCTTCGACATTTTCCTTCAGTAGCGGTCCAATCACCCATTTGTAGCCATGAATTGCGCTAAGCAATTCATCCGCTGTTTTGTTCTGTGTATCAATAAAGTTCAGTGATACCGGCTGTTCACCGGCGCGCAGAGCGCTGGCCTGGTCGTAATAAGCAGAAAGCAAACCTTCTTTAATTGTTGTGCCCGTTGCGCCAAGTTTGCCGCTTAAAGGCAATAATACGGCAACTTCCCGGGGGTGCTCTGTGCGTAATTCCGCACCGGCAACGACACTGGCGGGTATATACTCACTAACAGGATGTCCGCGATAAACCTGATTGAACTGAACCAGTGCGCGGCTCAAGCCTGCCGGAGATAAACCTTCCGTTGCTGCCAGGTCATACAGAGCAAGGTAAGGCCGGAGAGTGGCTGAGGAGGTCTGAGCCTGTTGTCGCTGAGACGGTGTGGCACGGTTAACCAGTGCCCAGATTTTCTCCACACTTTCTGCAGAAGGCTCCAGTGATTCTGCATACGCTTCTGCTGCTCCCGTCCAGTCATGCTTTCGCTCAAGTATCGTTGCACGCAGCGCCTGCTGACGGCGCTTCAGATCACCGGCTGTAGCAAGAGGAGACAGCAGTGACAGTAATTCGTCATCGCTGGCAGCGTCATCGCCGTTATACAAAGTTGCAATCAGGAAATTCAAACGAAGGCGGTTTTCTTCTGCTACGCCATCTTCTTTTAATGACAGCAGTATTGCCTGTGCTTTATTGCTTTCATATTCTTGCAGGTACAGGTCTGCGGCATCAAGCAGATAGCGGTTACGCTGAACGGCATCATGGTTGTCCTCCCATGCAGACCGCGCTTTCTTAATCAGCGACTCCGGAGAGTCGTCTATGTTCACTACAGGTAACTGAGTGTTTGATTCAACCGGCGTGCGGGATTGCACGGTTTTAGGTGTACTGCCACAACCGGCGAGTACTAACGCGCTGGCAATGAGAGTGAGTTGTGAGAAGCGGAGGCAACCTGCAGACAAATTCACCGAAAATTCCTTCTGATGAGAAACCACGTCAGTGTAACGAAAACACACAGAAAATCTATGTTTGCAGCGATAAACTGTCCCTTCGTCATGCTACAATCCGGATACAACAGCTCCTGCCAGGCTGCCCGACGGGCTATGCATCCGCTGCGCCGGTTTCAGCGCCGCCGCTAATGTCAGTTACCTGCGCTTTTTATTTTGTATGAGATAACACTATGTCTGAATCTGCAACGCTTTATATTGTTCCCACTCCGATTGGCAACCTGGATGATATTTCACCCCGGGCATTAACCGTTTTGTCGGAAGTGGACTGGATTGCAGCAGAAGATACCCGGCATACTCATAAACTGTTGCAGCACTTTTCCGTGAATACACGCACGCTGTCATTGCATGAGCATAATGAAGATAAACGCACTGCCATGTTATGCCAGCGTTTAAAAGACGGGGAAGCTGTTGCTCTGGTCAGTGATGCCGGTACGCCTCTTATCAGCGACCCGGGGTTTATACTGGTTCGCCGGTGCCGTGAAGAGGGGATCCCTGTTGTGGCATTACCCGGCCCTTGTGCCGCGATAACCGCGCTGAGTGCTTCCGGTTTGCCCACCGATAAATTCATGTTCGAAGGCTTTTTGCCACCCAAAACCGGACCGCGTAAACAAGTACTGGAAGGGTTGAGCGAACGGACATTCACAACGGTGTATTACGAGGCGCCAAGACGGGTACTGGATACTGTACAGGATATTTGTGAGACCCTTGGCGAACACCGTCATATTGTACTGGCAAAGGAGTTGACCAAGACCTTTGAGACTTACGTTGATGGTGCAGCAAAGGATGTGGCTGAGTGGCTGCAGGAAGACCCGGTGCGTCAGAAAGGGGAATTTGTACTGATGATCAGCCCGGCTGCTGCTCAACAAAAAGCGTTGCCGCCGGAAGCATTATCGCTGCTGGCATCACTCAAGCCGTTGCTGCCGCTGAAAAAAGCGGCAGCCATTGTTGCGGAACACTACAACCTTAAAAAGAATGCACTGTATCAGGCTGGTCTGGAGATGGACGGGGAATAACCGGAAAACGGAGAAACATCCATCACAGATGAAGATTATTGATCCGCAGTTCATGCATGTGGATACAAATCTTCATAGTAATCAAGGAAAACAGGAGCGACCATGATTGAAAAGACGTTGTCTATCGAAATCAACAAGGGAACATGGATGCTCGACGTAGTGGCCGAGCGTAATGATGACGGTGTTTATGATCTGATTTACCCGCATAAAGAAGCGAAGATCCATGTGCACGAAGAGCACATGTACGGGCTGGAGTACAGTATCAGTGCTCCGGAAGGGACGGAGTTTAAGATTCTGCTGGACGGAGAATTGCTGCTGGACGACCGCGTCAGCCACACCGGTATCTGCCGCGGTAGCTGTGTTATCTAAACCTCGTTCTTTTTCACCAGGGCGTCACGGATTTCCTGCTTTGAGCCCGCCGGCGGAAGTTCAGCTTGCAGGCATAAAAAAAGACTGCTGACTTCTCAAGGCAGTCTTTTCGTTTATTGCCGGCGCGTTTTAAGACAAACGGCCTTTAAAATCTTCGTAGCTGAACTGACGGATCAGATCAAAGGTTCCGTCTGACCGCAGTATGCCAATCCCCGGATGCTCAACACCGTTGAAGAACGTGGTTTTCACCATTGTATAATGGATCATGTCTTCAAACTGCAATCGGTCACCAATTTCCAGCGGTTTATCAAAGGAATAGGTGTCAATCACATCACCCGCCAGACAGGAATTACCGCCTAAACGGTAGTCGTGAGCTTTTTCGCCCGGTTCACCGGCACCCAAAATGGCAGGACGGTAAGGCATTTCAAGAACGTCCGGCATGTGTGCAGTGGCGGAAATATCAAGAATGGCAATTTTGCCTTCATTCTCGACAATATCGACTACTTCGGCGATCAATGGTCCGGTCTGCCAGGCAACGGCAGAACCCGGTTCCATAATTACATCGAGGTGAGGATAACGGGCTTTGAAGTCTTTCAGCGTTGCAATTAAATGATCAACATCATAACCAGCACGGGTCATCAGGTGACCACCGCCCAGATTGAGCCATTTCAGTGACGGCAGCCATTTAGCGAACCGTGCCTCAATGGCCTTCAATGTGCGCTCAGTGGCGAAGGAATCACACTCACACAGGTTGTGACAATGAAAACCTTCAATACCTGTCAAATCCACACCTTCAAGCTCAGAAGCACGGATCCCCAGGCGGGAGCCGGGGGCAGCCGGGTCATATAACGGGGTATCAGCTTCCTGATGTTCAGGATTGATACGTAAACCCATGGATATGCCGCCCAGCGCTTCACGGTGGGTATGCCACTGATTGATGCTGTTAAACGAGATATGGTTGACCAGATTTTTCAGCTCAGCAATATCAGCCTGCTTGTAAGCCGGAGAGTAAGCATGGACTTCTTTGCCCATCTCTGCGGCCAGTTTAGCTTCCCATACTGAGCTTGCTGTTGCACCGTGCAGGTAAGGTTTGATGATGTCAAAGCTGGACCACATGGAGAACCCTTTGAGCGCAAGAATAATACGCACGCCGGATTCATCCTGAACACGCTTCATCAACGTCACATTACGAATTAACTTTTCCTCTTCCAGCACATAGCAGGGAGAAGGAATATCATTTCGCTGTGTTAAATCAGTCAACCTGTTGTCTCCAATTAACGTTTGAACGGACTTTCGTCACACTCAATAACATGCCACGGTAAACCGTGAATGTTCAGCTGCTCCATGAACGGATCCGGATCAAATTGCTCCATGTTCCATACGCCTGGCGCTTTCCACTTGTTCTGCAGCATCATCATTGCGCCAATCATTGCCGGTACACCGGTGGTGTACGATACGGCCTGAGCGCCCACTTCTTCGTTACAGACTGCGTGGTCACAGTTGTTGTAGATGAAGATAGTTTTCTCTTTGCCGTCTTTCACACCGGTAATATAGGTACCGATACACGTTTGACCTGTGTAGCCTTCAGCCAGTGAACCCGGGTTAGGTAATACCGCTTTCAGGAACTCCAGAGGGACAATTTTCTGACCCTGGAAATCAACAGGCTCAATGCTGGTCATACCGATACCTTCAAGCACGCGCAGATGATTCAGGTAAGCATCACCGAAAGTCATCCAGAAACGGGCACGTTTCAGGGTAGGGAAGTGCTTAACAATCGATTCCAGCTCTTCGTGGAACATGAGGTAAGACGCACGGACACCAATGTTCTGGTAATCCAGATCTTCACGTACGCTCAATGGATCAGTTTCTTTCCATTCGCCATTTTCCCAGAAACGGCCGCGCTGAGTGATTTCACGGATATTAATTTCAGGGTTAAAGTTAGTCGCGAATGCCTGACCGTGGTCGCCGCCGTTACAGTCGACGATGTCCAGATAATGGATTTCATCAAAGTAGTGCTTTGCAGCGTAAGCGGTGTATACGTTCGTTACGCCGGGATCAAACCCTGAGCCTAACAACGCCATAATGCCGGCATCTTTGAACTTATCCTGATAAGCCCATTGCCAGCTGTATTCGAATTTAGCTTCGTCTTTGGGTTCGTAGTTCGCAGTATCCAGGTAATCTGTTTTGGTTGCCAGACACGCGTCCATGATTGGCAGATCCTGATACGGCAGTGCCAGATTGATCAGCAAGTCAGGCTTTACTTCGTTAATCAGTTTTTCAACTTCAGCAGCATTGTCTGCATCAACGGCATAAACCGCTTTTACGCGATCCGCACCGACTTCTTTTTGCAGGGCTTCGCACTTGGATACAGTACGGCTGGCCAGATAAATTTCATCAAAATATTCTGGCAGGCGGGCACATTTTTTCACTGTTACAGCGGCAACACCGCCAGCACCAATAATTAAAACGCGAGACATATTTTTATTTCCCGTGACGTTAGGTAAATTTGCGCTGAATGCTAGCAGACATCAACTTTTTGGCAAGCAAAGTTAGCCGGTAACCAGCAATTTTTCAGCCCGGAATTGGCGGGGATACCACAATCTTTTTCCCGACCCGGAAGTAGGGATACAGTAGCATAGTTTCATCGCCGTTTGGATGACCGGCATTGATGGCAATGGCGTTGAGTTGTTTGTGTCTGTCTGTGGTAACGGTAGCGGCGTATACCAGCACACTGTAGCTGTCGGTGTCAGTGGTGGTATCGATGATTCGCCATTGAAGCTGTTCGATAAGGTAACTTTCATTTTCGCCGTGGCAACGGTCGTCGGCAAACAGGCAGCCGACGCGGCCATCTTCATAAATTGCAGCAAAAGGATACAACGCGCTGCAGTGAGGAAGCATAAGTTCACAAAGATGAAGTGAGCGGTTAACCAGCAATTGCAGTGGTTCGGGCAATTGTTGCGGATTATTAATCAATCTGGTTCTCCTGATAAAACGTGTTGATTTTTAAGTGTAAAAATTCAACTAAAAAGATAACCCTGCGCATAATCTTTTAGCAGACAGAATATGTGCATTGAAACGGAGAAAATGCCCGTACAGATCACATCACCGTGCGCCCTGAAGACCTCCAGTATGCACTAATACCACAACAGAACCAGAGGAAAATTGACTGTTGGCAATCATATCTTTAACGGCAGCAAACATTTTCCCTGAATAGACCGGCTCAACAGGTATGTTGTAGCTGCGCTGCATATCATTACAAAACGCTTTCAGTTCTTCCGGCGCTTTGCCATAACCACCGCAATGATACTGATGATGAATTTGCCATGCAGGCATCGCGGTGTCCGGCGGAAGCAGGCTCTCTACCAGAGATTCAAGGTACGCTTCACCTTTCAGCACTGCAATGCCTGTTGCGCTCTGTGTTTTTTTTAGTGCGGTAATTAACCCTGCCAGGGTCGCGCCGCTGCCTACGGGGACGATGACATGGTCAAATTCCACATCACATTCTTCAATAATCTCTGCCACGCCTTTCAGCGCGAGATGCTGACTGCCACCTTCCGGAATAATTACTGAACCGGGATAACGTTGAGATAAAGACGAGAGCCAGTCAGGATCATCCCGCAGTTTGTAGGTTTTCTTATCAACGAAGCGGATGTCCGCCTGCCAGCGATACAAATCTTCCAGCATGGGAGTAAGGTTCGCTGAGTAATCTCCCCGCACAATTGCCGTGAATGGTAAACCTGACAATGCACATAAAAAGCCGCAGGCATGAAGATGATTAGAAAAGCCGCCACCAAAACTGATGATGCGTTCGCAACCGGCTGGCAGAGCATCGAAGGTATATTTCAGCTTTCGCCATTTATTACCTGATATAACCGGATGGATGAGGTCATCCCGTTTTATATACAGATTCAGTTTTTCCGCACCCGGCCAGTCAGGGTGGAATGGTTGCAACGGTGAAGGCAGCAATAGCTCTCCGGTATCGTGCAGAGAAATTGGTGAGGTCATTAATACAAATTGTTCTGAACAGCTACATTAACAGATGTTAATGAATGATCAGGCCGGGTGCAAAGCTTGTAATCACTATTAGTTACCTGTTCCGGATAACGGAGGTTGCCCATGTTTACGAAAACGGCCGGTGCGCTGGCATTGTCGGTATTTATGTATTCTGCCGCTGCAGATCCAGTTTCTGATCCAGAGAGAGGCTTCTGGCCGGACAAAGCAAAACTGGCCGGAGAATCACGGCTCAGCTATCTGTTCTGGGATGTATACGACATCAGATTGTTTACCGCTGATGGCAGCTGGCAGGATAAGCGACCGTTCGCCCTTGAGCTCACCTACCTGCGCGATTTTAACGGCAAAGACATTGCAGAGCGGTCGGTGAAAGAGATGAAGGGGCAGGGGATCTCTGACAAAGCCGTTCTCGAACGCTGGGAAAAGGAAATGAAAGCGCTGTTTCCTGATGTTGAAGAGGGGGACCGCCTGACAGGGGTGGCTGACAGTCAGGGAAATACACAGTTTTATTATAACGACGAACCGCTGGGCAAAGTTGAGGAAGAAGCGTTTACTGACGCATTTTTTGCTATCTGGCTGGCGGAAAACACCTCAGAGCCTGCTGTTCGCAAAGCCCTGACCGGAGAGAGAAAATGAAATCAGTTTTACGTATTTTAGTTGCTGTTACCTTTGTTACAGGACTGGCAGGTTGCGCCGGCGCGCCTGAGGGCGATACCTACCGTCAGCAAACGCCTGCATTCGATTTGTATCAATTTTTCAGCGGTGACGTTAAAGCCTGGGGCATTGTGCAGGACCGTTCTGGTGAAGTGGTGCAGCGCTTTATCGTCGATATAAATGCCCGTCAGGAAGGCGATGTACTCATTCTTGAAGAGGCCTTCACTTATCAGCTCGGTGACGGCGTGAAAAAGCGCACCTGGCGCATTACTCCGCAGGGAAATGGCCGGTACGCCGGTGAAGCGGGCGATATTCTGGGCACCGCAAAGGGCACCAGTTACGGCAATGCCTTCAACTTTACCTACAGCATGGATTTGCCTGTTGACGACACCACCTACGAAGTTGCTTTTGATGACTGGTTTTTTGGCATGTCTGAAGACACCATGATGAATCGTTCTTATATAAAGAAATTTGGCATCACCATGGCGGAAGTGACTATTTTTATGCAGAAGCAATAGAGCTTTATAACTGCAAAGTCCTGCATGCTGTTCTATACCGGTAAGCGGCGACTTAAATTTCAGTCGTCGCCAGCTGATGGTGCTTTAAAGTGAAAGAATAGTGGCACTTACTACAGTTCCGGTGGTAGCGTACTTTCAGTTCAAATTAACTCCCGCAAAAGTATAAAATGAAACTGAATGAATACGGACAGCCTGTTGGCGATGCTTTGCCAGACTGGCGACCTGTGGAGCCGCCTGCAGCATTACGCATTGATGGCAAGTTTTGCTGTCTGGAACGTCTCGATGCACAACGTCATGCTGAAAGTCTCTTCCATGCTTTTCAGCAAAGTGATGACGGGCGGAGCTGGACCTATTTACCTTACGGACCGTTTGAGTCATTGCAGGAATACCGCGACTTTCTGCTTAGCATACAGGCTAAAAAAGACCCTTATCAGTTTGCCATAATCGATAAAGTCTCAGGTCGTGCAGCCGGTACCGTTTCTCTGATGAGAATCGATGTGACAAATGGCGTAATCGAAACCGGCCATCTGGTCTATTCACCTTTGATGCAGCGCACGGCGATTTCTACAGAAGTGATGTCTTTGCTGCTTGAATATGTGTTCATCACACTCGGATACCGCCGGCTGGAATGGAAATGCGATGCATTAAATGCCCCGTCCAGAGCAGCAGCGGAGCGTTTCGGCTTTACTTTTGAAGGCATTTTCCGCCAGATGCTGGTCTCACAGGGGCGAAATCGTGATACCGCATGGTATGCGATCCTGGATTACGAGTATGCAAAAATGCGGGCCGGATATGCAGCCTGGCTTGCGTCTGATAACTTCGATGCAGCAGGGCGACAAAAGCAAAGATTAGCTGAGTTTCTTCAAAACTAAAGGCATGTGTTTGACGGCTGTTTAAGTTCCTCCGTTTGCCGGGATTGATCCCGTAAAACAGAGACCGGTACATAAACTGGCAAAAGCTTTCCCTCACCGGCATGCGGAGAAGGGAAGCTTTTGAGATTAGAGAGAAGACCCCTTACTAAACAGCTATCACAGCTGCTCTGATATACTGCCTGCACCGGAAGCACTGCGGGCGATGTTATCGGGCAAGGCATAAGCTATGACATAGTCACCCACCGGCGTTTCCATAAAATGGTGGCCGCCTGCCATGATCACCAGATACTCTTTGCCGTCCTGTTCATACACCATCGGATTGGCCTGAGCGCTGGTGGGAAGTTCATCCTGCCATACCGTGTCACCGGTATTAATGTCGATAGCACGGATAAGCCCGTCAGTGGCTGCCGCAATGAAAATCAGATCACCGGCTGTCACTACTGCGCCACCGTTGTTTGGTGTGCCGATATTAATTGGCAGGTGAGAGGCAATACCGAACGGACCATTATTACGGGCGGTACCAAGAGGTCTGTCCCACAGGGTTTTGCCGGTGGCGATATCAATGGCACGGATCCCTCCGTAAGGCGGTTCTTTACACAGTAATCCGGTAAATGGCAGGCGCCAGCCAGCATTCACATCAATGCCGTAGGGCGTGCCTACTTGTGGATCGCCTGCACCTTCAGCGCCGCCTGCAGGACCACCGAACTTTTCATTCTCTTCTGCACGGGTCAGCCAGCCTTCTTTATCAACTATGTCGCGGGGAACCAGTTTGTTATACATGGGCATATCATTGTAATTGGCAATCATAACGCCGCGCTCAGGGTCGATAGCTACACTTCCCCAGTCAGAACCGCCATTGTAGCTCGGATACTGGATCCAGCGTTGATTGACAGTGGGAGGCGTATACATACCGTCATAAGCGGCTTCCTGAAACTGTATGCGGCATGCCAGTTGATCAAATGGAGTGATCCCCCACATATCCTGCGCTGTCAGCGGTGGTTTGCGCAAAGCATGATATTCACTTACCGGCTGCGTGGCTGAGCGCTCTTCCGGCTCCACACCACCCTGAGCCACAGGTTTTTCAGTCACCCCGGTGAGAGGCTTGCCTGTTCTGCGGTCAAGCACATACAAATCGCCCTGTTTGGATGGCAGCATCAACGCAGGCACCGTACCGTTTTCAACAGGGAAGTCGAGCAGAGTAACCTGAGAACCTAAATCATAATCCCACACATCGGCATGCACGGTCTGAAAATGCCAGACGGGCTTACCGGTGTTTACATCAATAGCGACCAGTGAGCTTGAATATTCATGCTCTTCTTTGCGGCGCATGGAGCTGTAGTAATCAGCAGTTGAGTTACCCATAGGCAAATAAACCAGACCAAGTTCGTTGTCGCCCGTACCTGTAGTCCACATGTTCGGTGTACCTCGGGTGTAGGTTTCACCCTCAGGAGGAATGGTGTCTATGTCCGGGCGAACCATATCCCATGCCCATTTCAGTTCGCCGGTCACTGCATCGTAGGCCTTAATGACGCCTGACGGTTCGTAGCGGGCTTGTCCGTCGATAACCTGATGGCCGGTGATAATCACTCCCTGAACAATGTTTGGCACACCGGTAATGGCTACATAACCGTCGGGAGTTTCTCCCATATGTTCCTTGATGCTTACCTGGCCGTGGTCGCCAAAATCTTCGCAAGGTTTGCCGGTATCCGCATCCACTTCGATAATACGGCCGTCCAGGGTGCCTTCGACAATACGGGCTTTACAGGTTGTCTGTCCTTCTGTCATCGCACTGGCCGGTGTTTCGTAGTACGCCACTCCGCGGCAGGCGGCAGTGTAAGGAATGTCTTTTTGATCCAGCCCGGCATCGTACTTCCAGATTTGCTTCCCGGTTTTACTATCCAGTGCAAACATATTGTTCAGGCCAGAGCACAGATAAAGCCGGTCGTTCACTTTGATAGGCGTGGTTTCCGCTCCCCAGCTTTTTACATCCATCTCGCCGGTTCTGAACTCCCAGGCTCGGGTGAGGCCGGATACGTTACCTGTATTAATTTGTGTGAGGGGAGAGTACCGGGTAGCTGCATTATCGCGTCCGTAGGCCGGCCAGTCTCCGCTGGCAGGTTGATCCGCTTTATCAAGCTGACCGGTGTAAGTTGAAAAAGAGTTTTTTGCCATAGCGGGAACGGCATCGTATTGATTAAAGCCGTAGGGAACAAAAGCGAGGGCAAAGGCTACAACAAAAATTGCCACAGATGCGCCGGCATACGTGTAAGACAACGTTTTACTGAATGGTTGTTTTAACCGGGGCATGGTTAAGGCGACCAGGAGCGCCAGCACCATCACTACATCAAGCCTGGGTACCCAGCGCCAGTAGTCCAGCCCGGATTCCCATGCGGACCATAAAACAGTGCCCAGCACAACCAGGCCATACATCCACACACCGGCACGTGATTGTCTGGCCAGAAGAAAAGCAGATATCAGCATGCCAATACCCGCAAGAAGATAGTACCAGCTGCCACCTGCGGCAGCGAGCCAGCCACCGCCAACAAGCAATGGCAGACCGCATAAAACCAGCAGGGAAGACACAAATAATGTGTACTTGCTGGCAGAAGTCTGACTGGAAGTCGTCACAGTAAAATCCTTCTTAAAAATTGTAAGAAAAGGCCTCTGATGCAGAGGTCTGAAACAGGGCGCGCACAGAACGACGCGACGGGAAGCGGGCTGCGCATTCAGATGTTGCGGTTGCCCGTTACAATTTTGGTTACGGCATGGCGGTGTTTTGGTTCAGCGGGCAGGTAAGAGATAGATGATCAGTCCAGTTATTACGCTTAACAGCATCTATACGACTAATAGCTTATATCGTGGTGTTATATAAATGTTAATTAAAGGTTCTCGTTGTTACTTCTTTTCTGTGCTTTGTTAACGCAGGTTTCCCCGTTGCTCATTGTTCGGCGACGACCATTTATGTCCTTTAATGTTTGTTTTATGTTTATTTTTTCAAGTTATATTAACAATTGGCGGGTGGTGTTTGCTCTAGGATGGCTTTTTTCTTAAGCCAGACATGCGGAGAAAGTATGGGATCAGGTAGCGGGTTTACAAACCCATCTTCAAATCATCAACAGCCTTCAACTTCAGATTACGCAGAACAACACAAGCCTTCTTCAGAGTTTTCAAGCCGGGATGAATACCTTGAGCATGAGTTACAAATCATGTCTCCCAAAAGGTGGCGGCCGAATTTGCCATTCAGGGATTATCGCTTTGAGTGGGAAGACACGATTCCGGCACTCGCCGGCACCATTGGTAAGGTGGTGATGGTAGGTGCCATTGCTGCCACGTTTGCCGGTCAGTTGGGGCTTGGTGATGCGTTTATTCTGGAGAACGTGCGTTACGAGCTGGTGATTGTGGCGTTCTTCATATTACTGTTTTCCGGCTTTTTACTGCCCACCGCAAACCTCGCCGGTACTCACGGCCCGTTAATTCCGCTTATCCCTATTGTGGTTGCAGCCGGCGGACATCCCATGGCATTCGGACTGCTCATCGGGATCTTCGGCATGCTGCTGGCCATCAGTAAAGGCGGAAGTTTGCTGGCTAACCTGACAAGTAAAGGGGTGTGCGGGGGACTCCTGCTGTATCTGGGGTTCATCGGCACTACCTCGCAGGTGAAAAAGCTGTTTGCATGGGCGCAGGGCATAGACATGGCGCACATTGCCTTTGTGGTAATACTCAGCACAATTGTACTCTATGCCTTACTTGAGCACTGGAAGAAGCGCTGGCTGGCAGTGCCGCTCAGTTGTCTGCTTGGCGGCGGGCTGGCCTTTTTGCTGGGCGCACCGTTTGAGTTTCATACCTCTCCGGGGTTACCAAATATGAATCCGGCGTACTGGTGGGGAGAAAACACCGGCTGGATGCTGGGCTTGCCGGGGATTGAGCAGTTCATTGTGGTGCTGCCTTTCGCAGTACTGGCTGTGGCAATGTGGTCACCGGACTTTCTGGGACATCAGGTGTTTCAGAAAATCAGTTATCCGGCAAAAACTGAAAAAGTACAGATGAACATTGATGACACAATGGTGAGTGCAGCCACCCGTCAGGTAGCCGGTTCACTCATGGGAGGCGCTAACTTCACCTCTTCCTGGGGGACGTACATTGTTCCTGCTGCTATTGCTAAACGTCCGATTCCCGCCGGTGCTATCTTAACGGCGCTGTTCTGTGTTGCTGCAGGGCTTCTGGGTTATCCCATGGATCTTGCTATCTGGGAGCCTGTGCTGTGTGTAGCACTGATTGTGGGCGTATTTGTGCCGTTACTTGAAGCGGGCATGGAAATGACCAGAGAAGGAAAAACCACCCAGTCGGCAGCCATCGTGGTATTTGCCTCATCACTTGTAAACCCTGCATTTGGCTGGTCACTTACCATGTTACTGGACAATCTGGGCTTAATCGGATGTAAAGAACGCAGCGCGGAACTGTCAAAAATGAACCGCTGGATCATTCCCGGCATCATGTTCGTTGTTCTGACCGGTGTTATGGCGCTCGTTGGTTTGCTACCCGGCATTCCGGCTATTTTGAATCACGGCTGATTAATCTGCTGACGGTCGTTTTGCCTTTGTCTGCCGCAGGGGCAAACTCATCACAACACCGAACCCGCTGTGAGTACACAGCGGGTTATCGATGAACCAGAGCTTGCCATAGTGAAGGGATGTGACAGCACTGACCATGGATAAGCCCAGACCATTGCCGGGCGTTGTACGGCTTTGCTCTGCGCGGTAAAAGCGCCGGTCGAGGTTTTCAAATTCGCGGGGAGGAAGGCCTTTCCCGGAATCAAAAACAGCGATGATGATCCGGTGTGAGGTTTTCATCAGGTTAACTTCAATACGGCAGTTATTTTTGGCATGTTTCAGGCTGTTATCCAGCAAATTGCTCAATGCCTGAAACAGCAGGTGCATATCACCTTCAATTTCAACGGGCTCAATATTGCTGGTCAGAGATACCTGCTGATCTTCCACCAGAGGTTCGTATAAATCCACCACATCGGCAACAACAGTATGCAGGGCCACGTTGTCGAATCCGGCACGCTGCCGCTCACTTTCCACGTCGGCAATACGTAGCAGGCCGTTAAAAATAGCCAAAAGGTTGTCGGCTTCAGCCAGCGCCTCGTCCCGTAATTCCCCTTCATCCATGCGTTCCAGTTTGCTGCGTAAGCGGGAAAGCGGGGTGCGTAAATCGTGGGCGATATTGTCTGAAACCTGTTTGATATTTTTGACGGAGTTTTCAATCTTATCCAGAGTTTTGTTAAACACGATAGCCAGTTTGCTTAAATCATCCCAGTTGCTGTCGATTTCCATGCGGGCACTGAGATCGCCGGTATCCATGATGTCGCTGGCCGTGTGAGACATGCGGTTGATTCTGTTCACCACATACAGGGCAACACCGAAGCTGAGTGCAGCAATCATCACCAGCATGACGGCGAAGATCCAGCCAAGAGCACGGCCAATTTTCTGTTTGCTGTACAGCGCTTCAACGTTGCGGGCTATAAAGATCTTATGATTGCCCAGGGTCACTACATCGTACAACAGGTTACTAGCGTCCGGATTTTCTGTGCGCAGAGACATGTCTTCACGGAGATAATCAGGTAGCGACACCGGTACTATGGCCGGCATGGTGTCAGTGGTCAGCGGGGGAAGTTTCGACAGGTTTCCGGCCAGAATGGTGTTGTCCGGCCCGAGCAATGCAAGGAGTGAGTCGTTGTCAGAACTGGCGGCGCGGCCTTCAAGACTGGAGGTGAGTGCGGAAAGTCCGCCCTGTGCGTAAATTTCACCAAAAGCAAAACGTTCTGCGGCAAGGGCTGCGCGGGCTTCTGTAAGCAGTTTGTCGTCGTCCGACAACGACCAGAAATAAAGAATAAATAAAATGCCCGCAGAAGACAGGGCGGTAAATAATGCGCCTACCCTGAAGCTGGAACTGCGGGTAAACGCACCAATTGCTATCAAGCGATACCCTCTGAAATGCGGTAACCGGTACCGCGAACAGTTTCGATGAGGGGGATATTAAACGTTTTATCTACTTTTTGTCGTAACCGGCTGATATGAACGTCTATTAAATTGGTTTGCGGATCGAAGTGATAATTCCATACCCGTTCCAGCAACATGCTGCGGGTCACCACTTTTCCGCGGTTTCTCAGCAAACATTCCAGCAGCTGAAATTCTTTGGCCTGCAAATCGATTTCCGTTTCGCCACGGGTTACTTTCCGGCGCAGCAAATCCAGGGTCAGGTCGCCCACCGATAATTCCGTTTCTTTTGCACTGGTGGCAGTGCGGCCGGTTAAGCCTTCAGCCCGCGCCAGCAGCTCTTCAATGGCAAAGGGTTTGGTGAGGTAATCATTTGCGCCTGAGCGCAAGCCCCGCACCTTATCATCAACCTGACTCTTGGCACTTAAAAGCAGTACCGGTAAACCGGAAGACGAAGAACGGATGTTGTCCAACACCGTAAAGCCGTCCATCTCAGGTAACATGATATCTAAAATGACCAGATCGAATTGCTCATCAAGGGCACGGTTCAGTCCGCTTTTACCGTCACTTTGATGAAAGCATTCATGTCCGGCCGACTCAAGACCATTGCGGATGTGATCTGCAACGGTGTGATCATCTTCAATTATTAATGCTCTCATACGTGTGGTTCTACCATCAGAAATGTCAGTAACTAATACGCCATAAACGTACTTGCCTGATCACCAGAATAATCGATTTCCAGTTAAATTTAGTCTTTATGACAATCTTTTAATGATAGCAGACTGTGAGAAACTGATGGTTCAGGTGCGCCGGTTACTGAAGCGCATGGCCGGATTGTACGGGGTAAAATTCTGAACTTCACCGCGGGCCGTAATTGCCTGCACACTTTGCCAGTATTCGGGCGTCATCAGATCGCCGTGATATTCTTTGAGGATATCCTTGAACTGCTTTTTACCCACAATGAAGTGTTCGAACTGTTCGGGGAATACATCATCGGGTGCCACGGAAAGGGTATCCAGAGCGTAAGGATCGTCGGATTTGGGCAGTGTTCTGAAGTTACGATCTTTCATCAGACAAATTTCGTCGTAATCATAGAATATTACCCGACCGCCTTTGGTGATGCCGAAGTTCTTGTGCAGCATATCGCCCGGGAAAATATTCGCCAGCGCAATTTGTTTTATGCACAAACCCAGTTCGTAGATAGCGTGACGCAGTTTGTCTTCATCGGTTTCCTGAAGCAGATACAGATTAAGCGGCGTCATCTTCCGTTCAATGTACAGGTGACGGATGATAAGTTCGTCACCGGTAAATTCCAGGCTGGATGCACAGGTGTCTTTCAGTTCCTGAATCAGGTCCGGATGCATGCGTGACAGGGGGAAGCGAAAGTTCACATACTCATGGGTATCAGCCATTCTGCCCACACGGTCTGACATTTTTACCATCTTGTAGCAGTCTTTCACGTGCTGACGGGTAATCTTTTTGCTTTCTGCAAATTCATCTTTGATGATTTTGAACACCACGCCGTATGACGGCAGATGGAACACCATCATCACCAGACCGCGTGTTCCCGGTGCCCGCTCAAAAATGTCGTCGCTGTTATCCAGATGCTGCAGGTAATTGCGGTAAAACACGGTTTTGCCGTGTTTGTGGTGGCCCAGCGACATATACAATTCAAAATGCTTCTTATGCGGCAGCAGCTCCTGCAAAAAGGCAGCGATTTCGGCGGGATACTGGGTATCCACCATAAAGTAGCTGCGGGCAAACCCGAAGATAACACTCAGATCCTGACGGTCCGTAAGCAGGGCATCCACATAAATTTCCTGATTGTCATTGGTATGCATGGAGATGACAAAGGGCAGAGTTTCGCAGGGCATGCAGATACGACCGATAAGGTACGCCGATTTGCCGCGGTAAAATACCGGTTTAAGGATTTCCACCAGTTCCACGCTGGCCAGTTGTTCCTTGTTCAGACGCTTGCGCAGCGCTGTTTCAAGGTGAGCCATATCACGGGGATAATCTTCGAAGGCAAGGTTGAAGCGGTAAAGTTTGTAAATAGATTCATACATTTGTGCCACGGTGGTCGTGGTGTCGAGGCTGTTAATCACCTGCGCCCTGTCGCGGCCGGGAAGAAAGCACCGGCTGGGCAGTACAAACATCACGTCATTATCAAAGCTCTGGTGACGGAACAGACGGCCGATGATGGAATTATAGAATGTTTCAGCCAACTCAAACTGGGGATGGGTTTCAAGGTGGCGGGTGAATGACTCCTTTAATTCCTGCCAGAAGCTGCGATCCCGCTGGTGGACTTCCACCAGGTGATAGATATCAGCTACCGCGTCGGAAACACTTTTCTCATAAATGTTCAGTCTGTCTCTGGACGCGGTTTGGGTGGCAGACCACTCGCCATTTTCAAAGCGCTCTTTTGCGCCACGGGTTATACGGGTGAACCACCGGTAACTTTTATCAAAGTGGGTAAGAATTTGAAATGCGATTTTTTTCGCCAGGCGGGTATCTGTCATGGCCGGTGCTCATTAAACTTTTACACCATAACCCTAGCACATGGCGTGTCAGGGCAGTAACACTCTGGTGAATAGTAATTATAAGTCTGTCAGCAATCAGACAGACTTATATTACTACCTGTGCCACTCAGTTGGCCGGCATCAGATAGATTTCCCGTACACTATTGCGCGGGTCTGCATTGATGGCAAAAGCAACGGCATCAGCCACATCTTCAGGTTGAAGTTTGTCTTCTTTGGGTTCGTCAAAGAACGGCGTATTGACCATGCCGGGGCATATTGTGGTACACCGGCCCTGCCATTCTTTCATTTCTTCTGCAAGGTTCATCCCGAAGCCATAGGCAAACCACTTAGTCGCTCCGTAGACTGACCCTTTAATTGACACTTTACCTGCCGCAGAACTGGTGAGCAGGAAATGGCCTTTTGTTTCTTTCAGGTGTGGAAGCGTTAGCTTAGCCGTCCAGAGCAGCGCCTTAATATTGATATCAACCATGGTATCCCATTCCTCAGGATCTCCATTTTGAGTACCGGCGGCGTTCACACCCTTGCCGGCATTAGCGAAAACGGCATCCAGGCGTCCGAAATGGTCAACGCCAGTTTTTACTACCTGTGAAAGTGCCTCAAAATCGGTGGCATCAGCAGCCACAGCAAGGACGTTTTGAGAGCCAAGTTCATCGGTTAACTTTTCGAGTTTATCGCTACTTCGTGCAGTGATAATCAATCTATGTCCACCGGCAACTAACTTTCTGGCTGTTGCTTCACCGATGCCACTGGATGCGCCGGTTATCAGTACCACTTTACTCATCGTCAACTCCTTCCTCTCGGGTGAATTTTTTCAAGTTAGTGTTGGTACTTATGGGAGAGAAGGTTTGATCATGATTCAACTGACAGGGCAGCAGCATGCCCATTTTTTATTGCTAACCTGCTCTTAGTAATGATAGTTTGGTTTCAAATAAGAAATACCTTGCCTTAATCATGAATGTCATTCACTGGCGGGGGTTTTTGTGTCTGAAAATAATAAAGAAAGTTCTGTATTCTTCCGTTTGGCAGTAAGTAAAAACACGCAAGCGCGCGGTTTAAAATCTGCCTCTCTCTTATCAAAATTCATTTCGAAAGTATCAGCTATGTATCGCAGGAGAAGCACAGCCGCTTTGCCTTCAACCAGAATATGGGCATTTCCAATACAGTGAACGGCATGCTATTTTCTGACACTGAAAGACGATGGCTATGTGTATGACGGTGAAACGCTGCCGTTTAAAACGGAAACCAGGCATTATAAAGTGTTGCAGGAAGGTGGCTCCTTTGAGGATAAAACCCTTGAGCTGAGACAGTCTGCGCATGGTCCTGCGTTTGTTCATGATGACGGTATGGCCGGAGCAAAAGCGCCCGTTTTTATAATTCCAGCTTACAGAGTGGCAATCTCGAGCATGCCACTTCCCGTAAGCCATTTCCTATGACTACTGACGTGGTCCGTCAGCGATTTTGATTAATTTACCATTGTGAAAATCGAGCAGGCGCAGAAATTTACCGTTACCCATGTCATAAATGTAGCGGGTCACCTTGACGTAATCCTCCCGCTTGCGAATAAAACCGAGATCTTCCTGCGAATCCGGCTGGCCGCACTTCTGAATGACGTCATAGGTACTTTCTCCTTCCAGTACCAGCTTTGTTCCGCACCGCAAACCATTTGCGCTGGTCGCGGTTGAAAGCAGGAAGGTAAGGGCCAGAAAATGGCTCTTTCTTATGCGCATGGTAGCTCCTTGCTGACAGTTTTTTGAAAAACACCTATCCACTATAGCGCACCGGCTACAGCAATGCCTGCCAGAACAGCCTGTTTCCGCTGAATAGAGCAACGGAAGTGTGACGCGCAGCAATAAAACTAAATAAGTCCTTTCAGACGCGCCAATCCCAGCGCATTGCAGGTGGTGGCATCAAGAATTTCACCTTTTTTAATCATTCCATCCAGATCGGATAAAGCAATGCGGTGGCAGGTCAGGCCTTCTTCTTCAGGATCGAGATTTTGTTCGGTCATGGTGAAACCTGTGGCAATCCAGATGTGATACCCCTGATTACAAAAACCGTAAGCTAAATACTGATAACCCACGTGAGTCCAGTTTTTTGCCAGCAGGCCTGTTTCTTCCTGTAGTTCGCCGGCAGCTAGTTCTGCCGGATCGGCTTGTCCATTCTCTTCCCAAGTGCCCTGGGGGAATTCCAGCTGACGCTTTTCAACCGGGTAACGGTATTGTTCTACCATGTACACATATCCGTCCTGCACGGGGATAACAACGGTGAAGTCCGGTTTTTCCATCACGCTGTAAATGCCTTGCTGACCACTCGGGCGTTCGATGGCGTCTTCCCTTACCCGCATCCACTTGTTTTCATACACCACTTTGCTCGACAGGGTTTTGATTTCTGCTGACATCAGTTTTGCTCCTGAATTGTTTCTTGTATTTGAACATCTTAGTTCCCGCGTTCCACAGAGATTCATCGGTTATTTTTGTTTATCTGCCGAGGAATAAATTAATATTTCAAACTCCCGCTTCAGTTAACTCATGATTTATGATTTACTCCGCCCGCAGCACTACTGACCAGTTGTTCAGGTTTTGACCTGACCGTTCTTCATGCTGCCACGCATATAATTCTAAGAGTCTCATCAAGGCTCATCAAAGGGCTTTCGGGCCGTACCCTGACTTCAGAAACGGATGCCATGACATCCCGCTTATCAACTTCGATAAGGCGTATTTTCGATTCAATAATAAATTCTTAGGGAACACTTTTTATGTTACAGGACAAATCCCGGTCGTCTGCATTTCGACTATCTCTTCTTTCTGCCGCAATCATCGGATTACCGTTAGCCGTTTCTTCTCAGGCCGTCGCACAGGAGCAAACTGATCCGGCTGCAGATGCCAGTCTGGAAAAAATTCAGGTAGTGGGTTCACGCCGCGTGGGACGCACAGTGAATGATTCACCGGTGCCTATCGATATCATTGATGCGTCCGCTATTGCTGCGACAGGTTTAACTGAAACCAACATGATTCTGAACAACCTGCTGCCCAGCTTTAACTTTCCGCAACCTTCTATGACTGATGGAACTGACCACGTGCGTCCGGCACAGCTGCGCGGTCTGGCTCCTGACCACACTCTCGTTTTAGTTAATGGCAAACGCCGGCATACCAGCGCACTGTTAAACCTGAACGGTTCTGTTGGCCGGGGTTCTTCTGCGGTGGATTTAAATGCGATTCCGGCTAACGCCATTAAACGTATCGAAGTTTTACGTGACGGTGCGGCTGCCCAGTACGGTTCTGACGCTATCGCAGGTGTGATTAACATCGTACTGAAAGATGCCAGCGAAGGTGGCGAAGTGTCTGCTACCTACGGTGCCAACGTGACAACTATGGATGGTGTGCCGGAGTTAACCGGAGTCAGTGTCGGTGATGATGGTGATCTTGCTTTCCAGACCGGCTCCGACCGCTCTTTAACGGATGGTCAGACAGCCACACTGCGCGGCAACATCGGCTTCGAATGGGGCAATGACGGCTTTGTAAATGTGTCTGCTGAATACCGCGACCGGGGCCAGGCCAACCGTGCCGATTACGATCCCCGTGAAAACTATGCCCGCGACGAAGAAGGGAACCTTGATCCCCGTGAGTTAACGGTGGACCGTTACAACCATGTATTCGGTAACGGTGACGTGGAAGACTATGCGTTGTTTGTGAATGCCGGAAAAGCGATTAATGATAAGGTTGAGTTTTACGGTACAGCCGGTGCCAGCAAGCGTAATTCTGTCAGCGGCGGCTTCTACCGCAGAGCAAAGGATTCACGGAATATTACATCCATTTATCCTGACGGTTTCCTGCCGCAAATTACCACTGATATCAAAGATTCGTCTGTACTGGCCGGTATCAAAGGTTACGACGAAGTCTGGAATTACGATTTATCTGTCACTCATGGTGAAAACGAGCTGGAATACGGTGTAGCCAATTCCCTGAATACGTCTTTGGGCCCTGACAGCCAGACAAGTTTTGACGCCGGCTCTTTAGAGTATCAAACCACTGTAGTGAATGCAGATGCGTCACGCCTGGTTGATACCGGTGTATTCTACAGCGAAATGAACTTCGCAATGGGTGCTGAGTATCGTCATGAAAGCTATGAAATTACCGCAGGTGAGGAAAGCTCTTACATTCAGGGTACGTTCGGTCCCGGCGGTGCGGTTTCTGCAGATGGCTCCTTAGGTGCGGCGGGTTCCCAGGTATTTCCGGGTTTCACACCGGAATCAGCGGGCAAGAGCAGCCGCCATAACTACAGCTTGTATGTCGATTTGGAAGCAGATGTACTTGAGCAGTGGAACGTTGCCGTTGCGGGCCGCTTTGAAGACTATTCCGATTTTGGCAGCACCTTTAACTGGAAGTTGTCTAACCGGGTAACTGTCACCGATGAGTTTGCTTTACGTGCATCGGTATCTACCGGTTTCCGCGCTCCGTCATTACAGCAACAACATTTCACTGCTATTTCTACCGTTTTTGTAGACAGTGTTCCGGTAGAAACAGGTACCTTTGCACCGTCCAGTGATGTTGCGCAGGCGCTGGGCAGCCCCGGTCTGGATGCAGAAGAATCAGTTAACTACAGCGCAGGCTTTACCTATTCACCGTCTGCAGACTTTAACCTGACAGTAGACTTTTACCGCATCGATATTGACGACCGCATTGTGTTGTCAAACAACCTGTCCGGCGACGCAATAGCCGCGTTACTTGAAGGCACCGGTGCGACCAGCGCGCGTTTCTTCTTAAATGCGATTGACTCCCGTACGCAGGGTGTCGATATTGTGTCGACGTATACGCTGGACACAGCAGAGTGGGGCGCATTTAACTTCAATGCCGGCATAAACTTTAACGACAATGAAGTCACCCGCGTTATCGATGCACCGGATGTGCTGCAGGGCGCCGGTTTTGACCAGAGTAACTTGTTCTCTGATGTTGAGTTGCGCCGGTTCGAAACGGCTTCGCCTGAAAGTAAAGTTAATTTAGGCGTCACCTGGTCGTTTGACCGCTACACCACAACGTTAAGAACAACCCGTTACGGTGAAGTGGAAGATCCATCCTCCACCGCTGAGCTGAATGAAATCATTCCGGCGGAGTGGGTAACCGATCTGGACATTAATGTAGCGTTAACGGAAGGGTTGTCTGTGTCTGTGGGCGCAAACAACGTATTTGATGTGTATCCTGAGGCAAGCCGCTACACGGTAGAAGCGCCGACCACCTTTACTTACATCATGCCTTATTCAGGCTTTTCGTCTTACGGCTTTACCGGCCGCTATGTTTACGGAAAAATCACTTACCGTTTCTGATGATGTGAACCAGGTAATAACAACGTGATATACGCGGTGCACAATGCACCGCGTTTTTCGTTCCGGCCTCAGCTGCCGGAAAAAATCATCGCACTGTAAGCCGTAAGATGGATAAGGTTGTCGTTCAGTTGCACATCGTTTGTTGTAATGCCGTCCTGCCAGGCAAACAGGCAGGCTGCATCCGGCGGCATGCCATTTAACCGGTAGCCTTCCACATCAGCGCCTGAAAAATTAATCATGACATAGACATGTTTGTCATCAAGGCCATTACTTCGTTTGTAGATCAGCACTTTGTTGTCATCGTCCTTATGCACAATTTCTGTGTCACCGCCGGTTAATGCTGCACTGTTGCCGTTTTTGTTGGTACGTAAACCGACCAGTTGCGTAAATGCTTCTGCATACTCAGCAAAGCGGGTTTTGCGTTCCCAGTCAATATCACTGGTATCATCAAACCAGCCGGACTCTTTAAAATCCTGCCCCTGAAACAGCATGGGAATACCCGCGGTTGTGAGGGTAAGGACGCCGGCTAAAATGCCTTTCTGACGGGCAAAGTAGTTGTCATCCACACCGCCCGGCGCTACTTCCTCAACCAGTCTGGCCTGACCGTTAGCGACTTCATCATGGGATTCGGTATAGACCACTCTGGCAAACGGGTTTCCGCTGACCACTCTGGTAATCGCGTTAACCACCATGCTCAAATCGACATGACTGTCTTCGGTTTTTGTCAGTGTATCGCGGACAGGATGAACGAAACCTGCGGCCCACTGTGCCGTATAGCCACAACCGCCCTTGTCTAAAGGATCGGTAATGTACTCATGACTGTGAAGATCTTCTGCAATGGTCATTTTACCCGGGCAGGACGTCTGAATACGGTGATTGATGGTTTTAATCAGATAGTAGGCTTCAGGGATATCGTCATCGCCGGTATCGGCACCGGACACACTGCGCATATAAGGCACCATATCCATCCGCAATCCGTCAGCTTTAAATTCGTTCAGCCACATCAGTGCATTGTCGGTGAGATAGTCCCGCACCTCCTGACGGCCATAGTCAGGTCGCGTATCTCCCCATGGCGTGGCGCTGCGGTAATCATTGTAGAAATAAATGCCGCCCTTATCGTTCTCGTGCCAGCCGTCAAACTGCCAGATATCCAGGTCGCCCGGGCCTAAATGGTTGTAAACCACATCAAGAATTACACCGATCCCCATGCCGTGAGCTGCATCGATAAAGGCCTTAAGTCCGTCAGGACCGCCGTAGGCCTCTTCTACTGCAAAGGGATAGGCAGGGTTGTAGCCCCAGCTGATATCGCCGGCGAATTCATTCACAGGCATGAGTTCAACCATCGTCACGCCCAACGCTTTCAGTTCAGGCAGCTTTTCTATAGCTGATGCAAATGTGCCGTGGCCATCTTCGGGCTTATTAAACGTACCAATGTGCATTTCATAAATGACCCGCTCATGGAGGGGGGCAGAGTCAAATTCTGTGTGTTGCCACTGATATTCATCATCGTAAATAACACTGTTTCCCACACTGTTTGTGACCTTACGGGCACGGGGATCGTTCTTCAGCAAAAGCTCATCCTGCAAGGTGGTGATAGCAAACTTGTATTCATCACCGTTTTTCGCGTTGTCAGCAAAACCAACCCAGATTCCGCCTTCACGGGATTCAAGAGGATTTGCAGTCTCGTCCCATTCATTAAATGTTCCGGTTACACATACAGATTTGGCGTTCGGCGCCCACACTGCAAACTGATAACCTGACTCTGCCTGGCTGACGCCTAAAACTCCGTTAAACGCTGACATAAGGACTTTCTCCGGGAAAAATAAAATCTGATAGGGATGTGTAAGCTGAGATAGCAAAGACAGTGCCGCAACGCGCCGGACGTTGTACCGGAGAGTACGGCGCTTTTTATTCACTAATAATATGAAAAATATAAAGTTATTCCCGGGCTGAATTTCATTGCCCTGGCCTGAGCGGGGTGTTCATTGAGCTCAGGAAGAAAAAATTACGGAATGCTCCGGCAAAATGTACGCAATAAAATTCCCGTTTTTCCTGTCAAAATATGATGAATTGCAATATGAAAAGGCAGAAAAAGGCTCTCTTTAGGAGTAAATTGTCTGTTCTGACGGTGTTTTACACAGAAAAAGCAAAATCGCGGTTGACAGATAGACGTCTATACGGCAAATTGTCCGTATGAAAACAATGATTAGCACCACCGGCACGATGATTATTACCACCTCTTTGAGGGCGGTCGCTGGCTAGTGCGCAACATTGCAACCAGACATCGAAAGCCCGCCCTCACCAGGAGCGGGTTTTTTTTTACGCAATTGAGCGTTGATGTAGCAAAATAAAACCGAAAGGAGCATTACATGAAAGTCTTAAAGTTTGGTGGATCTTCTCTGGCCGACGCACCCCGATACCTGCGTGTGACTGAGATTTGTATGACCACCCACCAAACCGATGGCGCAGCAGTAGTGCTTTCTGCGCCAAAGGGCGTGACCAACGCGCTTTCTTCTCTTTGTGAACAGGCTGCCGCAGGGGATGACTTCCAGCCTCTGTTCGAAAAGTTAGAGCAAACTGTTCAGGGTATTGCTGACGAATTAAACACCACCTTAGATAACTTCGCCCACGACCACGTTTCTTCATTTATCTCAGAGCGCTTGTCTGCGCTTAAGCAACAACTGGAAGGCATTAAGTTGCTTGGTTGTGCTCCGGATTCTGTGGCTGCCGGCATCTTAAGTATCGGCGAATACATCAGTGTGACGCTGTTCAGTGCGATTTTGCAAAGTAAAGGTGTGGTTAACAGTATCATCGACCCGGTCGAATACGTGCTGGCACACGGCGAATATCTCGACAGCATTGCTGATGTGGCAATGAGTAAAGCCCGTTTCAGTGACGTAAAGAACGACGGTTCAGTATTACTGGTTATGCCCGGCTTTGTTGCTGTTAATGAAGAGGGTGAGAAAGTCACGCTTGGCCGTAACGGTTCTGATTACTCTGCTGCCATCCTTGCGGCCTGTATCGATGCAGACTGCTGTGAAATCTGGACGGATGTCGACGGGGTTTATAACGCTGACCCGAATCAGGTTGAAGGGGCAGTATTACTTGATAAGCTGACTTATCAGGAAGCCATGGAGCTGTCTTACTTCGGTGCCAAAGTATTGCACCCGAAAACCATTGGTCCTATCGCTCAGCACCACATTCCCTGCCTGATCAAAAACACCCTGAATCCTTCTGCGCCCGGCACGCTAATCAGTAACGAAGCCAGCGAGAAATGGACGTCAGTGAAAGGTATTTCGCAGCTCGATAACATCACGATGTTTAATGTTGCAGGACCAGGTCTCAAAGGCATGGTAGGCATGGCAAGCCGTGTGTTTGAGGTGATGAGTAACGCCAATATTTCCATCAGCCTGATCACCCAGTCCAGCTCGGAATACAGCATCAGCTTCTGTATACAGGAAAAAGATGCGGCCCGTGCACAGCAACTGCTGGAAGATGCCTTTGCTCTGGAATTGCAAAACCAGTTGCTTGATCAGATTGAAGTGCGTCACGATTTAGCCATTGTTACCCTGGTCGGCGATGGAATGCGTCATACGAAAGGCCTGGCAGCCCGTTTCTTTGCTGCGCTGGCGCAAGCCCGTGTGAATAACGTAGCCATTGCTCAGGGATCTTCAGAGCGTTCCATCTCTACGGTTATCGAAGCGAAAAAGGCGAAGAAGGCGGTACGGGTTATTCACCAGAATTTCTTCTCCGATCGCCACACCATTGACGTATTCCTGGTTGGCTGCGGTAACGTAGGTAAAGAGTTACTGGGTCAGATTTCCCGTCAGCAACCTGCACTGTTGAAGCGCAATATTCAGTTACGTGTATACGGTATTGCCAACAGCCGCAAACTGCTGCTTAACGCGCAGGGCATTGATGTGTCAGGCGACTGGCAGTCTGCACTGGCAGCTTCTGAAGAGTCGTTAAGTGTTGAGCGTTTGCACCAGTTTGTTAACAGCAACAGTCTGGTAAATCCGGTGATTGTTGATTGTACCAGTCACGAAGCAGTCGCTTCACAGTACGTGGATATGATGGAGCAGGGCTTCCACGTAGTGACGCCTAACAAAAAAGCCAACACCGACACCATGGCGTATTACCGTCAGCTGCGCAGAACCGCGCAGAATACAAATCGCCAGTATTTATATGAAACTACCGTAGGTGCGGGCTTGCCGGTTATCGATAACCTGCAGAAACTGTTCGCTGCCGGTGACGTGTTGCATCAGTTCGAAGGCATCTTATCCGGTAGCTTATCCTATGTATTCGGTAAGCTTGAAGAAGGTATGAGCTTGTCTCAGGCTACCAGTGCAGCAAAAGAAAATGGCTATACCGAGCCGGATCCACGTGACGACTTGAGCGGCATGGACGTGGCCCGTAAACTCCTGATCATGGCACGTGAAGCCGGCCTGGTGCTTGAACTGTCTGATATTCAGATTGAATCTGTGTTACCGGAAGGTTTTGCAGAAGGTGCATCAATTGATGAGTTTATGCAGCAGTTACCTGAGCTGGATGCAGCATTTGGTCAGCGGGTGGATGAAGCCAAAGCCAACGACAGTGTGTTGCGTTATATCGGCAGTATCGATGGTGACAAGTGTAAGGTAACCATTCAGGCGGTGCCACTCACACATCCTCTTGCGGCGGTGAAAGACGGTGAGAACGCGCTGGCAATCAGCAGTGATTATTACCAGCCAATTCCTTACGTTATCCGCGGCTACGGAGCGGGTGGTACGGTAACCGCTGCCGGCGTGTTTGCTGATATTCTGCGTACCATGCCGTGGAAACAAATGGCGCTGTAATTGAAGGATGAGTAGTATGAAAACCACCCGCGCTTATGCGCCAGCCTCCATCGGCAATGTAAGTTTAGGTTTTGATGTGTTGGGTGCCGCACTGGCACCCGTTGACGGCACTGAGTTAGGCGATGTTGTTGAAGTTAAAGATGCAGATGCATTTTCTCTGACCGCCACCGGCCCGTTTGCCCACAAGTTACCGGCTGGTGCCGATAACAACATTGTTACCTTGTGCTATGCCCATTTCTTTGAAGAAATGGTAAAAGCCGGCAAGCCCACCCGTCATGTTGAACTGATTTTGCATAAGAACCTGCCCATTGGCAGCGGCCTTGGCTCCAGTGCCAGTTCTATCGTTGCAGCCTTTCATGCACTGAATGCACACTTTGATTATCCCTTTGATGAGAATGCGCTTCTGTTAATGATGGGCGAGCTGGAAGGGCAGATTAGCGGCAGCATTCATTATGATAATGTTGCTCCCTGTTATCTTGGCGGATTAACCCTGATGACCGGCAATGATGCCGAAGTGACGGTGAAATTACCGGTTATCGGCAGTTGGTACTGGGTTGTGTGCTACTCTGGAATAAGTGTTTCCACATCGGCGGCCCGGAATATTTTGCCGAAAGAAGTGGCGATGGCAAATGCGCTGACTTTTGGTCGTCAACTGGGCGTGTTCGTGCATGCGCTGCACGCGCAGAACGCGGGCCTGGCAGCCAGTGTGATGCAGGATGTAATAGCTGAACCTTACCGCAAGTCATTATTGCCCGGCTTCGACGAGGCCAGAGCGTTCAGTATGGAAAATGGTGGATTAGCATTCGGGATCTCCGGTTCTGGTCCGACAGTATTTGCTGTCTGTGACGATGCTGAAAAAGCCGAAGCGATTCGTGAATGGCTGCAGGCCAATTACGTACAAAATGAAGATGGTTTTAGCCACGTTTGCCGGATCCCTGAGAAGGGTGCGGTAGAGCAGCAAGTGTAAAGATTAAAGGTATCCCAGGTGGAATTAGTAAATTTAAAAGTAGCATCAGACACCGCTTCCTTTTCAGAAGCAGTAAAGCGCGGTTTAGGTCAGGAGCAGGGCTTATTTTTCCCAACTGACATTCCGAAATTAGACGACATCGACGGCTTGCTCAAAAAGCCTTTTGTTGAGCGCAGCACAGAAGTGCTTACCGCCTTAATTGGTGATGAGCTGGGCGAAGGCACCATTGGCAGTATTGTTGAAGAGGCGTTTACTTTTCCGGCTCCTGTGGTCAGTGTCAATGACAAAGTCGCCACACTGGAATTGTTCCACGGTCCTACACTGGCGTTCAAAGATTTTGGCGGCCGTTTTATGGCGCAGGTGCTTTCCCGCATCAGCAATGGCGAACCCATTACCATCCTTACCGCCACGTCCGGTGACACCGGTGCCGCTGTTGCCCATGCGTTCCACGGTATCCCGAACATCAATGTGGTGATTTTATTCCCGAAAGGAAAAATCAGTCAGCTGCAGGAAAAGCTGTTTACCACTTTAGGTGATAACATTCATACCGTTGCTATCGAGAGTGATTTCGACGCCTGTCAGGCGATGGTTAAACATGCGTTTGACGATCCGGATGTACGTGAAGGTTTGCATCTGAATTCAGCAAACTCTATCAACATCAGCCGTTTGCTGGCGCAGGTTTGTTATTACTTTGAGGCGGTTAGTCAGCTTGCGCCGGAACAGCGTGAAGAGCTGGTTATTTCGGTGCCGAGCGGTAACTTCGGTAATCTGACAGCAGGTATGATTGCCAAGTCTATGGGCTTGCCCATTAAGCGTTTTGTTGCGGCAACGAACCTGAACGATACAGTTCCCCGTTACCTGAAAACCGGCGAATGGGCACCCAATCCGACGGTTGCAACCATGTCTAATGCAATGGATGTCAGCCAGCCAAACAACTGGCCCCGCATCGAAGCGCTGATTGAGCGTGGTTACCTGGATAAGTCGTGCCTGCGCGGTGAATGTGTAGATGAAGAATATACACAAATCGCCATGCGTCAGCTTGCGCAACAGGGATACACCAGCGAACCTCATGCTGCCATCGCTTACCGTGCGGTAAGTCACGATCTGACGGATAATGAGTATGGCCTGTTCCTTGGTACTGCACATCCGGCTAAATTCCGCGAAACCGTTGAGAATGTTCTCGGACAGCCTCTGAGCCTGCCTCAGGCACTGGTAGAGTGTTCCAGTAAAGAAAGCCAGGCTGTGCCACTGCCAGCTGACTACGAAGCGCTAAAAGCGCACATGTTCTCTATATTGAAATGACAACATGGCAAGATGTGCTGGGACCTGAAAAGTCCCGGCCTTATTTTAAATCACTGATGGCCAGGGTTGATGAGGCCAGGGCTGCATCAGTGGTGTTTCCTCCTGAACCGGATGTATTCAATGCATTCGCTCTCACCCCCCTGAATAAAGTGCGGGTTGTGATCCTGGGACAGGATCCCTACCACGGGCCGGGACAGGCGCACGGATTATCTTTTTCCGTACAGAAAGGTGTAAAGCTGCCACCATCGCTGAAGAGTATCTGCAAAGAACTGGAAACGGATATTGAAGGGTTTTCTATGCCTTCTGACGGCGATCTCACGTCGTGGGCTGAGCAGGGTGTATTGTTATTAAATACGGTGCTGACGGTGGAGCAGGGGAAGGCACACAGCCACGCAAGGTTTGGCTGGGAAACGTTTACCGATCACGTCCTAGCCGCCATTAACGAACACACCAGCAATGTGGTGTTCCTGTTGTGGGGCAGTCATGCGCAAAAGAAAGGCGCAAATATCGACAAACAGCGACATCTGGTACTGGAAGCACCACATCCGTCTCCGTTGTCGGCCTACAAAGGTTTTTTCGGGTGTCAGCATTTCAGTCAGACAAATGCCTGGCTGCGCAAACACGGGCAACCTGCCATTAACTGGCAGATATAAAAACCTGCAGGGTGATATAATGAAAAACGGCCACCTGATATCAGGTGGCCGTTTTCATTTTATCTTTCCATCGATTCCAGTTCGTACTCAAAACCGTAGTCGATTTCTGCCAGTTCTTTTTCCAGTTTGAATCTGTCCTGTAAGGCTTCGATCTCTCTCCACTTTCTTTTCTTGCTTTTAGTTTTAGCCGGAGTTTCTTCAATATTTAACATCGCAAACAGATCTGACTTATCCACTAGGATCTCCTTTTGTTTACCACTAACATCAGTGTCAGAGTTGAATGTTTTTTCATCCTTCTGACTACTTTTGTATCACAGTCGACACAATAATAAAATGATTAAGTTTACCTTTTATTAACAAAATGTGACGATTGCATGACAGCGTGTGGTTTGCCCAATGAAAACGGCCAGTAAAAACCGGCCGTTTGTCAGATGCACTTATTTGGCGTGAACCAAATTAACTTTCCTTAAGTTGGTGCATTGGCGTTTCTGAAGCGATTAATGAGTTGCCGGGTAGAAGCGTCAAACGCATCGTCTTCTGCTTTACCCTGAATGCCGTCAAGAACCTGATTACCAAGTACTTTTCCTAACTCGACACCCCATTGATCGAAGGAGTTCACCTGCCAGATAACGCCCTGGACAAATACCTTATGTTCATACATTGCAACCAGCGCGCCAAGTGTTTGCGGATCCAGTTTTTCGAACAAAATTGTATTGCTGGGTTTATTACCGGGCATCGTTTTATGCTGTGCCAGTGCTTTGCGCTCACTTTCATCAGACACCTTACCTTCAAGATCAGCGTAGCATTCTTCGAAGGTTTTTCCTTGCATAAGTGCCTGAGTCTGACCAAAGCAATTCGATGCCAGCATGGCATGATGCGTGTCGTTCTGATTAGGCACATTCAGCGGCAGCATAAAGTCTGCGGGGATGACAGAGGTACCCTGGTGGATTAACTGATGGAAGCTGTGCTGACCATTTGTGCCTTCACTTCCCCAGATAACCGGGCCGGTTTCCCACTCAACCACATCGCCGTTCTGCGTGACCTGCTTACCGTTACTTTCCATATCAAGTTGCTGCACATAAGCTGGCAGTCCACGAAGATAATGATAGTAAGGCAACATGACGTGAGACTGTGCATCGAAGAAATTACGATACCAGACGCCGAGAACTGCAAGAATAACGGGCAGGTTGCTTTCAAATGGTGCATCACAGAAATGTTTGTCCATTTCATGGGCGCCTTCGAGCAAGCCTTTGTAGTTTTCAAAACCCAGTGATAGTGCGATGGGTAAGCCAATCGCAGACCACAACGAATAGCGTCCGCCAACCCAGTCCCACATGGGGAAAATGTTTTGTTCCGCAATTCCGAACTCAGTGGCTGCTTTAACGTTTGAGGATACGGCAACAAAATGTTTGGCGATATCTTCCTGAGTGCCGCCCTGTTCCAGGAACCAGGCTTTCGCACTTAAGGTATTCTGCAACGTTTCCTGAGTGGAAAACGACTTGGACGACATAACGATTAACGTTTCTTCGTGATCCAGAGACGTCAGCACATCATGAATGTGACAGCCGTCTACGTTTGCCACAAAGTGCACTTTAACGGCATCATGGGTGTACGGCTTCAGCGCCTCAGTCATGATTTTAGGGCCCAGGAATGAACCGCCGATACCAATGCTGACCACGTGTTTAACAGGTTTGCCGGTATAACCTTTGTGCTCACCGGAATGCACTGAAGCCGTAAAGGCTTCAATTTTGTCCAGCGTAGCCAGCACTTCCGGCATCACATCTTCACCGTCAACCATAACAGGCTTGCCACTGAAGTTACGCAGCGCTGTATGCAGTACAGCACGTTTTTCAGTGTTGTTGATGGTGTCACCGTCAAACATGGCTTTACGGTGAGTGTCCACGCCCTGTGCTTTCGCCAGTGCAAACAATTGTGCAAGCGCTTCTTCGTTAACACGGTTTTTTGAATAATCAATAAACAAACCACAGGCCTGCGCCTGCATGGTGTCTGCACGCTCAGGCTGCGCGTCAAACCAGTCACGCATGTGAGTCTTTTTGATGTCTTCTGCCAGCTTCGACAAATTAGCGAAAGCTGGCTGTTGGGTAAAATTTGTCATTGTTTGAATGTTTCCTGATACCAGCGAAGTTTATTGACCCAGTTTTTCTTTCAGCATGGTTTCCAGTTTTTCCTGGTCAGCTGCAAAGTTGCGGATCCCTTCTGCCAGCTTTTGTGTCGCCATGGCATCTTCGTTCATGTCCCAGCGGAAACCTTTTTCGTCCAGTTTCGTGCCCGGTGTTGCTGTGGCGCCTTCGTCTTTCAGTTTCACAGGCAGCGCTTCGGTGCTGTTTTTGAGTTCTTCCAGCAGATTCGGGCTGATGGTCAGACGGTCGCAACCGGCCAGCGCCTGAATTTCACCAATGTTACGGAAGCTCGCGCCCATGACTACCGTGCTGTAACCATGCTCTTTGTAGTAGTTATAGATGCGGGTTACTGAAACTACACCCGGATCTTCTTCTGCGGTGTACTCTTTCTTATCTGTGTTTGCTTTATACCAGTCAAGAATCCGGCCTACGAAAGGAGAAATAAGATAGACACCGGCTTCCGCGCAGGCACGTGCCTGTGCAAAACTGAATAACAGTGTCAGGTTACACTGGATCCCTTCCTGTTCCAGAATTTCAGCAGCCTTGATGCCTTCCCAGGTGGAAGCGATTTTGATCAGAATACGTGACTTATCGATACCTTCATCGTTGTACAGTTCAACCAGACGTTTTGCTTTAGCAATAGTCGCGTCGGTGTCGAATGATAAACGGGCATCTACTTCTGTAGAAATACGACCCGGGATTACGCCGGAAATTTCTTTACCGATAGTAACGGCAAGCTTGTCAGAGGCATCTGTTAACTGCTGAGCCGGATCCTGTGACTGTAATTTAGCCCATGCCACTGCATCGTCAATGTAACCCGCATATTCAGGGATACCTGCGGCTTTAAGTAAAAGAGACGGATTCGTCGTAGCGTCTACAGGCTCGTACTTTTTGATCGCTTCGATATCGCCGGTATCGGCAACGACGGTAGTGATTTCGCGCAACGCGTCTAATTGATTGCTCATCGTTTCTCTCTGAATGTGTGACCTAAATATAAATGAACAGCCCGCCACCGGAAGGGGGCAGACTGATTGAATATGTTGGTTGTAAACAACTGAATCAACCACTATGTAGGGTTTGTATGTCCGGACGGTTAAACCAGATCGAATTTAGTAAATTTATAACAGACTGGCGGGTTAAATAACACAGCAAAGCGCTAAATTATCCCGCTATAGCGTATAAACATAACGGTTTGACCCCAATCTGGCAGGTAAAAGGGCAAAAACGCGGGGCAGACCGTGATATTCTTTGCGCCGGAGTTTGATAAGCCCGATGAATATGTTACTGCGGTGTCTGATAGTAAAGAGGAAATTGAATTATGTTAGTTGTTGTTTCACCGGCTAAGAATCTGGATTTTGAAACGCCGGTGCCGGTAGCGTCGTTCACGCGGCCTGCCATGTTGACATCTGCTGAAGCACTGGTAGAGACCTGCCGGAAACTGACGCCGGCAGACTTGTCTTCTTTGATGAAGATCAGCGATAAACTGGCGACACTGAACGCCAACCGTTTTGACTCTTTCACTACCCCGTTTACCAAAGACAATGCACGTCAGGCGCTTTACGCCTTTAACGGCGACGTGTATACGGGCTTAGATGCTTATTCATTGTCTGAGCAGGACGTGGAATATGCACAGCAACATTTAAGAATGCTTTCCGGCCTTTACGGTCTGTTGCGTCCGCTGGACTTAATGCAGCCTTACCGCCTGGAAATGGGGACCCGCCTTGAAAATCCTAAGGGTAAAAATCTGTATGAATTCTGGGGAACAGATATCACCCTTGCGCTGAATAAGGCGCTGGAAGAGCAGGGCGATAATGTACTGATTAATCTGGCTTCAAATGAGTACTTCAAGTCAGTTAAGGCGAAGTCGCTGGACGGCATGATCATTACGCCACACTTTAAAGATAAGAAAAACGGTCAGTATAAGGTGATTAGTTTCTTTGCTAAAAAGGCGCGGGGATTAATGGCCAGATATGTGATTCAGAAACGTATTGAAGACGTAGCGGGCTTAAAGGCGTTCAGCGAAGCGGGTTATGTCTTTTCGCCAGAGCAGAGCACTGAAACGGATTTGGTATTTTTACGGGATGAGGCTGAATAAGCCTCACCCCGACACAGACACTTAAGCCAGTACTTTATTTAATGCGGCTGCACAGGCATCGGTTTCTTCCGGTGTACCCACGCTGATGCGTGACCAGGAATCATAGCCTGGCCACGTACGGCCAACTACTTTGATACCTTCATCTTTCATCTTCGCAGCAAACTGGTCGTGGGGCATGCCGGTATCCACGTAGATGAAGTTGCCCTGCGGATTTTTCGCGTAAGGACGACCCAGTTCTTCAGCAACTTTCGTCAGTTTAGTACGCTCGGTTTTGATGCGATCGCGCATGGTGTTCAGGTTTGCATGGTCATCCATACTCGCCATTCCGGCCACCAGTGCCAGATAGTTAACACCACCCATACGCAGTTTTCCGCCCAGAGATTTAGCCTGATCTGCCGGCATAATGGCATAACCTAAACGTTGTCCTGCCATAGCATGAATTTTTGAAAACGTACGGCAGATAACCACGTTATGGCCTTCAGCAACCAGCTTAGATTGCACGTTTGCCGGATAGGCATCAGACATTTCAATGTAGGCTTCGTCGATGAACACCTGCGCTTTTTTCGATACCCGTTTGGCAAACGCTGTCAGTTTGGCAGGGTCGACCATGCAGCCGGTGGGGTTGTTAGGGTTACACACGTACACAGCCGTGGTTTCGTCAGTAACTTCAGCTTCAATGGCATCTAAGTCGAAACCCATTTCTGAATCCAGAGGCACGTAGGTGACATTGGCACCCATATACTCGGCGCCTCGGGGAATACCTTCATAAGTGGCCATCGAGGTAACGAGGTTATTACCGTTTTCAGTTATCCATTCGGCATAACCGAATAAAATAGGTGATGAACCATTCGTAACAACAATTTGGTCTTCAGAGACACCTTCCTGCGCGGCAATTTTCTTTTTCAGCACATCGACAGTAGCATCTGTGTAACGGGCGAGATTAAAAAGTTCACCCTGCATCGCTTCAACGGCCTTCTGTGAAGGACCAAAAGCATTTTCATTCGAAGACAGACGAACCAGACCGTCATTAACATTTGGCGTTGCAGACGGGAAATGTTCAGTTTTCATTCCCGCTGCCTGCAGCTCTTTTACACCGGTATCGAAACAACCCGTAAGGGCAACTGCACCCGCACCTAAACTAAATGTTTTTAACCATTTACGGCGCGAAGCACCTTCAGCAGAAATGTTCCCGGTTAATTCTTCAGACATGAGTTCCCTCTTATTTTGGGTGGTGGTAGTTGAATGACCAGTGTTTTCTTGTTGTTATCACCTGGGTGTACGTACTCATGTAATGCAACAGATATTCCAGAAACCTGTGAGGCATGCCGGTGGGCTGCTAATGGAGGATAAAGCGCAGTTTAATAGCGGTGAAGTGCCGGTTACAGCACAAAAGTCAGTGGCAGACGTGGGCCGGCAATGCAGGAAATGTTCTAATCTGATGCGGCACTTGAACCAAAATGGTGAAAGGCTTATCAGTAATGGTAATAACGCTGGCTGTCTTTATATAAAGATGAAAGTGCGGATAGCGGAGAAGGGTTACTAAGAAAGATAATTGAAAGGGAGTCAAAGGCAGTGAAGAGTTGCCTCACTGCCCGTGATAGTGCTCAGCTAACAGGGGTTATAATTTAACAATCATTTTCCCTGTGTTCTTGCCGTCGAACAACATATTCAGGCCGCTCTGTGCATTTTCCAGCCCTTCAATGATATGTGCCCGGTATTTAATTTTACCCTGCTGCACATAAGGCGTGAGCTTTTCAAGCAATTGCGGGATCTCGCCCCAGTGATCAGGCATAGCAAACCCCTGAATGGAGACACGTTTTTTGATAAGCGGGATCCAGTTGGGGCCGGGGGAAGGGTTGTCAGACTGGTAATCTGCAATCATTCCGCAAACGACAATGCGCCCGTGCTCGTTCATCCGGTTAACGATAAGCTGTTGTACAGGGCCGCCGGTGTTTTCAAAAAATACGTCAATACGGTTGGGGGTGAGGGCATCCAGCTGCGCCTTCAGGTTATCCGTCTTGTAATTAATGGCGCCGTCGAAACCTAACTCGTTAACAATCCAGTCTGCTTTCTCATCGCTGCCCACAACGCCGATCACCCGTAATCCGTCAGCTTTAGCTAGCTGACCAACGATGGAGCCCACAGAACCGGCAGCGCCGGTTACAATCAGGGTTTCACCGGCCTCAGGTTTGCCGAACTTATATAACCCCGTGGTGGCTGTCAGACCGGGTAAGGCAAACACACACAGGGCCATCTCTTCGCTGATCCCGGGTTGTAACTTGTTGAAGCCCTTACCATCACTGACAAGGTATTCCCGCCAGCCTGTCATACCCATTACTTTGTCGCCTTCAGAAAAATCGGGATGGTTAGATTTTATGACTTCACCCACACCGCTGGAGCGCATTACCTCACCGAGCTCCACGGGCGGGATGTAACTTTCTCTGTCTTCACTCATCCAGCCCAGCATGGCGGGATCCAGCGACATATGCGTTTGTCTGATCAGTATTTCACCCTCACCGGGCATGGGAACCTGCTTTTGCTCTGTGCTGAACAGGGATGCGTCAATCTGACCTTTCACCGGACGTTTAACGAGTTTGATTTCTTTATATTCAGTCATAATGCCTCCTTTAATCGAATAGAAAGAGTGTGGGGATGAAATTTGCGCTTGCAATAGTCGCATGGGATAACGGAACAAATTGATGCGCTGAAGCCGGTGATTTGTGTATAGTTTCAAGCAATCAAAATCACCGGACAGGAGAGGGTATGTATACATTATACGGATTTGCTAAAACGCGTTCAGTGCGTGTGGCATGGGCACTGGAAGAGTTGGGCCTGCCTTATAACTATAAGTTTATAAACTTACGTAAGGGGGAGCATAAATCAGCAGATTTTCTCGCGCTTAATCCTGCGGGTAAAATTCCTGCGCTGATGACTGATTGCGGGCCAATGAGTGAATCTGCAGCTATCGTGACCTGGCTGATGGATAAGCATGGTTACGAAGAATTTATGCCTGTATTGGGTAGCAAGGCCCGTATGCTGTACGAACAGGCAATGGCATTTGTGATAACAGAACTGGAGCAACCGTTATGGAACAAGGCAAAGCATGACTTTGCATTACCGGAAACACAGCGACTTGAAGGCATGAAAGATGTCAGTATTTACGAATTCGGTGTGGCGCTGAAAGGGTTTTCTGCGTTGCTCGGAGACCAGGATTTCCTTACCGGACACATGTTCAGCGGAGTAGATATCGTCGCCGGACATGTGCTGTCATGGGCGAAAGGGTCTGGTATGGATTTGACGTTTGATAATGTGAAACAGTATGCAGAGCGGGTACTTTCCAGGCCTGCTTATGAGAAGGCCTGGCGAAACGAAAAAGCGCATATGCCCGCATCGCTGTAACGTCGCACTGACAGTTTGACGTCGGAGATTACTCGACGAACATCTCCTGCTGAAACTTAAGTGTCTGAACTTCATTGCCCCGCTGAATATCGACGTTGAAGCGAAAGGTTTCTCTGTCATTAAAGGAAAGCGGGGCAAGATAGTAAATCGCTTCGCCTTCTTTTACCCGTTTGAAATTCAGTGTTTTGCTGTTGCCTAAAAGGTTTCTCGCCTGACCCTTAACGGACACAACCTGAGCTTCTCCTGTTGTGCTGTCGAGCACCGAAATATTCACCAGCGCATTATATTTACTGCGCACAATGCCGTAATTCTGCGCGGTTTCCGGGGTGAAAAACGTGGTGTTCACTACGATGTAATGTACATCCCATTTTCCCAGCGTTTGTTTTTGTTCGGCTAATGCTGCAGGTACGGTACACAGTATAGTTAAGAGCAGGCAGAGGGCCGGCAGACGGGCAAGGTAGTTCACAGTGTCTTCACCAAATTCAACTAATCACACAAAATCAATACAGAAACAAAAAGGGTAGCGAAACCGCTACCCTTTTAAAACTTAGTATAAACCAAACGTATTTTGCAAAAGGATTTGCAGGAACTGTAATCCGATGATGGCTATCAATACCGATAAATCCAGACCGCCAATGGGCGGAATAATACGGCGGATAGGAGACAGAAATGGTTCTGTCAGTTGATACATCACGTACTCAATAGGATTTTGTCCCTGCGATACCCAGCTGAGGATGGCGCGGATAATCAGGATCCAGAACATCAGCGAGAGGGTTTCTTTCACTACGGTTAAAAACGCCAGCAGGATAATAGATGCCGGATTGATGTTTCCACTGCCAAACAGCATGACCAGCGTCACAAATTTCAGTGCCGCGACAAGCAGCGCTAGCACGAACGTTGCCGTATCAAAGTTACCGACAGACGGGATGATACGGCGAAGAGGCCCCACTATGGGGTGTGTTGCTTTAACGATAAACTGGCTGGCCGGGTTATAAAAATCTGCCCTTACCAGTTGTAACCACAATCGTAATATCACCACCATCAGATACAAATCAAACAAGGTACTGATAAGAAAGACCGACGCGTTGCTCATTAACTGTTTTTCCTGTGAAGCTTAAACTTAAAGTTGTTTCGCCATTTCTTCGGCTCTGTCGACTGCGGCACGCATGGCTGCGCTTACCGTGTCCTGCAAGCCTTTATCGATAAACGTATTGATCGCTGCAGCGGTTGTGCCGCCCTTAGAAGTAACCTGAGCTCTTAACTCGCTTAATTCAATATCCGGATTGTGACAAACCATTTCAGCCGCTCCCAGCATGGCTTGCTGAACCATGTTTCTGGCGGTCTGCGCATCAAAACCCATTTTCATGGATTCTTCCTGCATGGCCTGCAAGAACAGGAAGAAATACGCGGGGCTGCTGCCTGCGGCGGCGATGACGCCGTTAATGCCGTCTTCTTCCTTTACCCAAACCGTTTCACCCACTGCGCCCATGACGTCGTCAGCGTACTGGCGGTCTGCGCTGCTTACTGTGTCGTCAGCGTACAGGCCCGTCATACCTTTACCGATGAGACTTGGGGTATTGGGCATAATGCGCACCACCGGATAATCGCCACCCAGCATTTCCTGCAGGCGTGATACCGGCAAACCGGCTGCAATGGATAAAAACAGTTTACCGGACAGGTCGCTTTTTTCCTGTAAGGCGGCAAGCATGTCGCCCATCATTTGTGGCTTTACCGCCAGCACAATAGCATCGGCAAACTCACAGGCTTCATCATTCGACTGCGTGATCCGGATGCCAAACTCTTCCTGTAGTTTTTCCAGCTTGGGGGTTGAGGGATTACTGGCAAGAATATTGTCTTTGTCGTAGCCTGACTGGATAAGTCCGCTGATGATGCTGCGACTCATGTTACCTGCGCCGATAAATGCCAATTTTTTCTGTTGCATGAAAACCCTTATGTATTGCGTTTAAAACTCGTGAATAGCGACCCGGTCAATCAGTTACGCGCACCAAAAATAGCGCTGCCTACTCTGACCATGGTAGAGCCGTGTTCAATGGCGGCTTCAAGATCGCTGCTCATTCCTACGGACAGGGTATCAAAATCGCTCAGCTTTTGTTGATATTCCGCGAATAAATCAGCCAGCGTGGTCAGGGTTTGCGCCTGTTCTTCCTCGTCCGGAGAGGCTTTTGGTATCGCCATCAGCCCCCGCAATTTCAGGTTGGGCAACCCGTTGATAGTATCAATCAGGGCTGGCAGTGCATTGATCTGAATGCCTGATTTACTGTCTTCATCATCGATATTAAGCTGTATGCACACATTCAGTGGCGGCATGTGAGAAGGTCGCTGGTCGTTCAGCCGCCGGGCAATCTTTTCTCTGTCTACAGACTGCACCCAGTCAAAATGCTCTGCAACGACTTTGGTTTTATTCGATTGCAGCGGGCCAATCATATGCCATTCAATATCAGTGAGTGCAGACAGATGCTGAATCTTTTCAACGCCTTCCTGTACGTAATTCTCACCAAACAAACGTTGTCCCGCTTCATACGCCAGGTTTATATCAGATACCGGTTTAGTCTTGCTGACCGCTAGTAATTGCACGGATTTTGGAGGACGATGCGCATTGGCAGTAGCTTGTTCGATTCGCGATTGGGCGGATTTCAGTCGTTCTGCTATTGTTTGCATTAATCATCTGGTGTTTGGAGACGTGGTTGTGGATATTACCGAACTTTTGGCTTTCAGTGTTAAAAATAAAGCTTCCGATTTGCACTTGTCGGCAGGGCTGCCGCCGATTATTCGTGTCGACGGGGAAATGCGCAGACTGAATATCCCTGAGCTTGATCACAAGCAGGTACATTCGCTCATTTATGAAATCATGAATGACAAGCAGCGCAAGGAATATGAAGAGAATCTGGAAGTTGACTTTTCCTTTGAAGTAAAGGATTTATCCCGTTTCCGTGTTAACGCCTTTGTACAGAATCGTGGTGCTGCTGCGGTACTTCGTACCATCCCCAGTAAAGTATTATCACTGGATGATATTGCAGCCCCGCCCATTTTCCGTGACCTGATTGACCAGCCTACCGGCCTTGTTCTGGTGACCGGTGCGACAGGTTCGGGTAAAAGTACCACGCTGGCAGCCATGATTGATCACATCAATAACACCAAACGGGACCACATTCTTACCATTGAAGATCCCATTGAATTTGTTCATGAAAACAAGATGAGTGTTCTGAACCAGCGTGAAGTGCACCGCGATACACACAGCTTTTCTAACGCGTTACGTTCGGCGCTCCGTGAAGATCCCGACGTGGTGCTGGTGGGTGAGTTACGGGACCTGGAAACCATCCGTCTTGCGATGACTGCGGCGGAAACCGGTCACCTGGTATTTGGTACGTTGCATACCAACTCAGCGCCGAAAACCATCGACCGTATTATTGACGTTTTCCCGGCGGAAGAAAAAGCAATGATCCGCTCCATGTTGTCAGAATCATTACGGGCAGTTATTTCGCAAACCCTGATGAAAAAAGTCGGCGGTGGCCGAGTAGCGGCACATGAGATCATGGTGGGCATACCGGCAATCCGTAACCTTATCCGTGAAGACAAAGTGCCTCAGATGTACTCGGTTATCCAGACCGGTCAGGCGCATGGTATGCAAACCATGGATCAGGCACTGCAAAAACTGGTTGCATTAGGCGTCGTGAGCCATCAGGATGCAGCGGCGAAATCCACCGATAAAAATAAAATGATGTAGGAGGTAAAGGGTGAAACTGCAGGGGTATTTTGAGAAAGCGACAGAACTCGGGGCTTCGGATATTTTTATTACCGTAGGTTTCCCTGTCAGTGCCAAAATAGACGGGCAGCTGACCCCGTTAGGCGATGAGCCGTTATCTCAGTTTCAGGCCAAGGAACTGGTTCAGAGTGTGATGGAAGAACGTTACATCCGTGAACTGAATGAACTGAAAGAAAGTAACTTTGCAGTTGGTATTACTAATGTAGGACGTTTTCGTTGCAGCGCATTCTGGCAACGGGATTCCATAGGTATGGTCGCCCGCCGTATTGTCACAGAAATTCCTAAAGTGGATGAACTGGGACTGCCTGCGGTACTTAAAGATATTATCATGAGTAAACGTGGCCTGGTGCTGATGGTGGGAGCTACCGGTACCGGTAAGTCTACCTCGCTGGCGGCACTGATTGACCACCGCAATCACAATTCCAAAGGGCATATCCTTACTATTGAAGATCCCATCGAGTTTATTCACCGGCATGGTTCCTGTGTGGTAACACAACGAGAAGTGGGCATTGATACCATGAGTTTTGACGACGCATTGAAAAGCTCTCTGCGTCAGGCGCCCGATGTGATCCTGCTGGGCGAAATCCGCTCTATGGAAACCATGGAATATGCCATGTCATTTGCTGATACCGGCCACCTGTGTGTCGCGACTCTGCATGCTAATAATGCAAACCAGGCGATAGAGCGCATCATGCACCTTGCACCTAAGGAAATGCATAACAAGTTGCTGTTCGATTTGAGTTTGAACCTGAGGGCCATCGTTGCCCAGCAACTGGTGCCGAAAAAAGACGGCAAAGGCCGGGTAGCTGCTATTGAGATCCTGCTTAATTCCCCGTTTGTGGCTGATCTAATTCAGACAAACCGTACCGGTGAGTTAAAAGATGCCATGAAGAAAGGCAAAGAAATGGGCATGCAGACATTTGATATGGCGCTGTATGAATTGTTTAAAGAAGATCGGATCACCTATGACCAGGCCATTCATCATGCCGATTCACCGAATGATTTGCGTCTGATGATCAAACTGGACAGCAGTGAAGGCAATGAGCTGGGTTCTTTGTCCGGCGTGTCCATCGATATGGATGACTGACTCTTCCGATGCTGAAGTTATTTGGTCATGACGACCGTTTTCTGGTTCAGCAGGTTCGCTCTGAGCTGGATGTCGCCCGTATTCCTTACCTGGTAAAAAATGAATATGCCGGTGGTGCGGTGGGCGAACTTCCCTGGCAGGAAACACAAATGGAATTGTGGCTGCTTGATGAGCAGTGGTTCGGCAAAGCGAAGGGAATCGTTGATGCGCTTACCCCAAATAGTAATAAAGGGGAGAACTGGCAGTGTACCCATTGCGGGGAAGAGAACGAAGGGCACTTTTCACTGTGCTGGCAATGTCAGGCCGTGAAAGCAGAGCCGGCTTACTGACCGGCTTTCTCAGTACTGATTTTCTGCCCAACTGGTGAAAATCACGCAGGCAGAAACGCTGTCGACTTTATCTTTAGTCAGTTTCTTATAGCCACCTAATTCGAACAACATAGCTTTGGCATCCGCCGTAGACAACCGTTCATCCCAGGTCTCCACTTTTACGTTAAAGCGGCCGTGAAGGCGGTTTGCAAATCGTTTGGCCAGTTGCGTCACCGGTTGTTCAGTACCGTCCATATTCAACGGCAGCCCGACAATGACGAGATCCGGTTGCCACTCATCATAGATCCTTTTAACCTTTTCCCAGTCCGGCACACCATCCTGTGCTTTCAGGGCGGCAAGAGGAGAAGCTGTACCGGTTATCTCCTGACCAACAGCTACGCCAATACTTTTTGTGCCAAAATCGAAGCTTAAAACAGTCCGGCTCATATCAGGCGTGGCCAACCTGCGGCGTAAGCTGCCATACATCCACGCCCAGTTTCTTCACAGCAGACTGCCACTTCTTGTGTACGGGCGTATTGAACAGAATGTCTGTGTCGGCTTCCACCGTCAGCCAGGCATTTTCCTGCATTTCCTTCTCAAGCTGGCCGGCTTCCCATCCCGCATAGCCCAGCGCGATGATTGCATGCTCAGGGCCCTCGCTGTGACCGATGGCAGAGAGAATATCTTTTGAAGTGGTCACAACAACACCCGGTGCCATTTTCAAACTGGAACTCCAGTCACCGTCATCAGAGTGGAGCACGAAACCGCGCTCCTGACTGACCGGACCACCGGCCAGCACAATATGCTCTGACGTACTGTCGGCAAACTCCGTGTCTTTATCAGTTTGCTCAAGCAGTTCTTTCAGATTCATGTTCGATGGCTGGTTGATCACAATACCCATTGCGCCTTCACTGTTATGTTCGCAAATGTATGTGATAGACCGCGAAAAGTAAGGGTCTTCCAGTGACGGCATTGCGATCAGAAAGTGATTTTGCAAGGACTTCAGTTCTGTCATTCAACGTTACCTCAAAGCTGCCAGTTTAGTTTCTATGGCATCAAACAATTTACCCATAATACTGAAATCGAAATGGGCTTCAATTTCACGGACACAGGTGGGGCTGGTGATATTTATCTCTGTAATACGATCGCCAATCACATCCAGACCAACAAACAAAATGCGGTGCTCTTTCAGTACGGGCGCAATCGCGTTCGCCAATGCTTTATCAGACTCACTGACTGCCTGGGGACGCCCGGTACCGCCGGCTGCCAGATTACCCCGGGTTTCTCCCTTAGTGGGTAACCGCGCCAGACAATAAGGCATCACTTCACCGTCTACAATCAGAACCCGTTTGTCACCCTCTTTAATGGCCGGCAGATATTCCTGCACCATCATCTGTTGGGTCCCGTTTTTGGTCAGGGTCTCAATGACGACGCCCAGGTTATTACCATCGGGTTTTACCCTGAAAATCGATGCGCCGCCCATACCGTCCAGCGGCTTACAGATTATATCCTGATGTTCTGCGTGGAAATCTCTGACCAGTTGGGGGTTGCGTGTTACCCGTGTAGCCGGAATTAAATCCGGGAACCAGGAAGTAAATAACTTTTCATTGTAATCCCGCAGCGCCTGAGGATTATTGACTACCAGCGCGCCTCCGGCTTCCGCTAAAGACAGCATTTGTGAGGCATACAGAAATTCACTGTCGAAAGGCGGGTCTTTTCTCATCAGCAGAACATTGATATCTGCCAGTGCCATGGTCTCGCGGGGCGACAATGAATAGAAATCCTGTGCCTGGTCCCGTACGGTAACTTTACGCACGGAGGCCATTGGCTTGCCGTTATCCAGATAAAGATCGCTCATTTCCATATACAACAGGGTCGCGCCGCGTTTCTGCGCTTCCAGCATCATGGCAAAGCTGGTGTCTTTATGGGGTTTGACAGACGAGATAGGGTCCATCACAAAGCCGACTGAATAGCTCATCGGGTGATTCTCTTTTATGTAAACGGGGTAATACCTCTACTATGGCGTTGATATTGCTAAAATCAACACCTTTTCGCAGGTAATCATCGTGCTACACCGCGTTAGCCGGCGGTTTGTTCCGGAAAAGTGAAGATTATCTTGTTGCCGCCCGACTGGCGCTGCACGATTTGCATGGTTCCGCCAAGACCCGCGGTAATTTGTTGATAGCACAATGCCAAACCACCCGGTGCCGAATGCCGTCTGAGCAGAGTGGCTGCTGCGGGTCGCATGGCGTTGTGAATGGTGGTGCGCGGAATGGCCTGTCCTTCATCTTCAACAATGTACCTGATCATCGGGTAAGTGCCATTGCTTGTTTTTGATGCGGAAAGCCAGATTTTTCCTTCGTTACGGTTGGGGTAGCTGTGATGGCACACGTTTAAAATCAGTTCGTTGAGTATTTGTGTAAACGTGCCGGTAGCAATGGTGGAAGTACAATCCGGGTCGATGTCGATACAGGCTTTAATATCAATATGCTTCGCTGTGCTGGCAATGACAGAAAGCATGGTGCCGGTGGCTTTCGCCAGTGAAATCTGCTTCACCGGATTGTGAGTGATAAGGCTGATGTAACCGGATAATTCATCAAGTCTGCGAACCGCTTCGCCGAGCATGTCTGAACCGGCTCCGGTTGAGCGGTTTAATGCATTATAAAATTGATTCAGTTCTTTACGGGAGAGTTGTTTTAAACTCACATTTCTTTTGTTCTGTGCGGTAATCACTTTTTGGAAGGAAAAAGTGGTCTTTACCACGGCCAGTAACGCTTCTGTTTCTTTGATTAAACCCGATGCCATGGGGCGGAAGGTTTTAGGGAGCGGACAACTGGCAAGAATATGCTCAGCCTCTGCCATTTTCAGGGCCAGTTTTTCAGCGGTTTCTTTTAAATGCTTATTTTCTTCCTGCTGCTGAGAAACCTGCTTTTGTAAGATCCAGTTGGCGCTGTTTTTTCCTTGCTGATAATCACAGTAAGCAAAAATTTTACTCAGGTTTACCGCTACGGCCTGATAATGGGCAATGGTGTGGGGATCCGGAGTTTGCTTCTGACCGCCGGTGACCGCCAGAGTCCCGATACATTTATTTTCACGGATCAGCGGGAATGACCAGCAACTGGTGATCCCGACTTCTGCCATTTCCGGTGAAAAGTCCTTCCAGTTCGGATGGGCTGCAATGTTATCGATGAAAAAGGGCTGGCCTGTTACGGCCGCCGGCCCGCAAGCGCCTTCCTTTTCACACAGTTTCATTTCGTGAATGGCGCGAATAAAATGCTCAGGCAGAGATGGGGCGGCTAACAGGGATAAGCTGCCGGTTTGCGGTACAACCTGCATGACTGCAAAACGGTAACTGTTGGTGTGCTGTTCCAGAAATTGTAAGTAGAAAGTCACCACCTTCGCCAGAGGCTGACCGTCGAGAATACGTTCAAGGCAGGCACTGTAGACCTGATCTAAATTCAACCTGCCGGAGGCGATGGCCGGATTACCGGCGGAATGTACGAGATACATAAGCTTTTTATTGTTTTTCTGGCTTAGTTATTTTTTAACCTGTTTTAGCATACAAAACAAGTATGACGTTTATAAGTCTCCATGCTGGGACTGTAGAATAGTAATGGCAGCAAGGGCTGCTGTTTCTGTTCTTAATATGCGCGGGCCCAGACTGACAGAGGTATAGCCGCTTTCATTTGCCTGATGAATTTCCTGCTCAGACAAACCACCTTCCGGTCCGATAAGCAAACGAAAGCCTTTTGATGAATAGGGCGTTTTTACCAGCGGTGAATCTGCGCCCGGGGCTAATATTAAACGAACAGCCTGAGTCGGACTCGCCAGCCATTGATTCAGTGTTACCGGCGCATTGAGTACCGGAACAACATTACGTCCGCATTGCTCACAAGCACCGGTGACAATTTTTTGCCATTGCTGAATTTTCTTTTCCCAGCGCTTTTCATCCAGCTTCACTGCACATCGTTGTGTCAGTACCGGTGTGATTTCAGTAACACCCAGCTCGACACTTTTCTGTAAAACAGTATCCATGCGGTCGCCTTTCGACACACCCTGACCCAGATGAATTGGAAGAGGTGACTCTTTACCGATGGTCAGGCAGGCGTCAGTTTCAATGACAACCTGTTTGCGGTTCACTGCGATAATCTGGGCACTGTACTCATTACCATCGCCGTTAAACAGTACGACGGGATGATTCGCTTTAAGTCGCAACACCGTGGCAACATGGTGTGCAGCGTCATCATTAAGCAGAAACTCTTCGTCCAGAGGAATATTACCGGGGTGGTACAGGCGGGGGATTCGCATCGTGATATCACTATAACTTCAGTTTTATAAGCGTTATATGATAGCGAGTTTGCGGGTGCAGACGCAATGTCTGCACCGCAGTAAACGGGGGAATTTAGTTAACCTGAACGCTGTTCGGACGGGTTTCTTTGGAAATTTTACTTAAATCCGTCGCAGCACCGCTCTTTCGGGCGTGAACAGTATTTTTACCTTTGTCAGAGGTGAGGGCAAAACCCAGGATGAAGAGAACAATCACAAAAAGAACAGATAGAAAGAACATTTTAAAATCCCTTAGTTTAGCAAACCGGTACTTGGCGATAGCTAAATAACCAGATACGTCATTACGTCTTACATCCAACATCGGATCCTGATGTTGTAAATCCATACGAAAGAAGTCACTTTCTTCCGGTATTCTGGTTCGTATTTCCTGCCACTGAGCGGCTTGTAAGCCGAAAAGTGATGACTGAATATAGACTAAAATCTGCGAATTTCCAGCCTTTCCCGATGCCGGATTTATTCAATTTTGTTATTAGCACTAAAATCAGTTGGTTAAAGAAACACGTTGTCGAGCATTCATCGCGCTGTTTTTTTCACGCACTGCAAACTTTACGTTGATGCGATGACAGAAATATTATCGTCAGCTTATAAGTGTTTCATCATCTGAAATTATACCATTGTATAACGCAGAAAGCAGACCAGTGGCATTGCATGAACTACCGCAATATTGCTATCGTATCGCCGCACTGTGCAACGATTCGCGCATTAACAAAGGAAACAGAAATGGAAGAAACTTTATCAATGTTTACTGCTTCAGATATTGAACGGTATATTAATACATACGCTATTCCCTGGGCGATCAACATCGCGATGGCAATTGCTATCTTCGTTATTGGACGAATCATTGTCGGTATACTGCTGTCTGTATTCCGTCGTGTGATGGCAAAATCTAAATATGACGAAATGCTTATCAATTTTGTAGAGTCGATTGTCTCTGCAATACTGATGTTGTTCGTTATTGTGGCATCACTTGACCAACTGGGCGTGGATACCACCTCTCTTGTTGCTATTGTGGGTGCAGCCGGTTTAGCTATCGGTTTATCTCTGCAGGATTCTCTGAAGAATTTCGCAGCCGGCGTTATGTTACTGGTATTCAAGCCGTTCAAACAAGGCAACTATGTTGAAGCCGCAGGTACTGCCGGTGTCGTTCAGAAGATTGGTATTTTCCACACTGTGATGACGTCCCTGGATAACAAAGAAATCACTATTCCGAACGGTAAGATTTACAGCGACAACATCACTAACTACTCTGCAAAAGACACCCGTCGTTGTGATATGACGTTCGGCATCGGCTACGATGATGATCTGCTGAAAGCTAAGCGCATTTTGCAGGAACTGGTAGATGAAGAAACCCGTATTATGAAAGAACCAGCCTGCTTAATCGGCGTGGCTGAATTAGGTGACAGTTCCGTTAACTTTACTGTTCGTCCGTGGGTGGCTGCCGCCGATAACCTGGCCGTACGCCTGGCCTTCACTGAAGCGGTGAAACTACGTTTTGACGCGGAAGGTATTTCTATTCCTTATCCGCAAATGGATGTGCACTTTTTCAAAGAAGCTGACAAAACAGTATCTGCGAAAGAATCAGCATAATTCTGTTTAGTATTCTGAGTACTTAACACTGATACTAAAAACCCCCTTTTTCGAAAGGGGGTTTTTTATTGGTGCCCGTCGGGTCAGCTCCTGACACCTTCACTGCGTTTGGCAGCTACTTACAGGAAGGGCGTTTAGCTGTTCCCTGATAATCCGTCATGGCAGCCTGCATGTTGGCCTGCAAGTTTTCAATACGGCTTTGCGGAGCAGGGTGAGTGGAAAGAATTTCTACCGGACGCTGACCGTTGCTGGCGGCATCCATGTTCTTCCATAACTCTACTGACTCCCTGGGATCGAAGCCTGCCTGCGCCATCAGTGCCAGGCCGATAAGATCGGCTTCAGACTCGTGGGCACGGGAGAAGGGCAGCGTAATCGCAACCTGTGAACCCATGCCAATAGCCGCCATAATCGCACCGCTGTATGCCACCTGGTTTGCTTCAATTGCCGTTGCTACGGCTTGCGTACCCAAGTTTGTCAGTGTGGAAGTCGACATACGCTCGTTACCATGATGAGCAATAACATGGCCGATTTCGTGTCCGATAACGGCTGCTAACTGGGACTGGGTTTTCGCCACATTGAGCAAGCCGGTATAAACACCGATTTTACCACCGGGCAATGCAAAGGCGTTGACCTGGTCATCCTGAAAAACCACCACTTCCCATTCGCCGTTAAACACCGAGTCCGGTACCAGCGGCGTCAGCGATTTTGCAACACACTGAACGTAGGTATTCTCTACCTGTTTACTGGAAACCTTCAGTTCCTCTTTCATACTTGAAAACGCCTGACCGCCCATTTCGGCCATTTGTGTTTCAGAGTACAACAACACCTGGTTGCGCCCGGTCGGGGATGTAGCACATGCGCTCAGCACACTTGCCAGTCCCGCCACTGCGAGCACCTTCATCCGTTGTTTCATTTGTGTCCCTCTTCTGCGTTTTTTCATTGCTTAATACTAATTAAGTGCCTGTTAAAAAGCCACTGGCAAAGGTTAACTACGAAGCGGTAAGCGAAAGAGTTTTTATTGTTAAGCAACGGTTCAGCTTTGTTGTGGGAAAGTGTTCAGACAACAAATGAAGGGAAGATAAGATGACATAAATTCGTCATCTCCCTGACTTATTGCTGTCATACCGTTTCCTTAGGTTATTGAAATTTTGTTGTATGCACACTCAGCCGCATGCGACGTATTTCAATAATAACTTCTAAAGGAAACAGCATGTTGATGCAAAATAAATTTAAACTGGGATTACTGGCGTTGGTGGTATCTGCCGCTCTGACAGGGTGTAGTTTAGATGGCGAGGACGGTGCCGACGGTGCACAGGGCCCTCAGGGTGAACAGGGCGAAACCGGGAGTGATGGTCAGGACGCCACAACAGGCGTCGCACTGGAAGTTGTTGGTCGTGCAGTTGTCGGCGGGGCCGGTGCTGCTGAAATTGTGCAGTATCATGCAGGTACTCAAACCGTTTATGCGACCAACGGTGAGTCAGATACCATTTCTGTGATCAGCATTGCAGAACTCACCGGAGATGCCCTGGAAGCGCCGGTTACCTCTACCAACCTCACTAACACATCAATCGAATTACCTGTTGAAGCAGACGGCACAGCGCTGGCCGGCCTTACCAGCATTGCCGTTTCCGGCGACTTGCTGGCTGTCGCTATTCCCGCAGATGAAAAAGCTGAAAACGGCTTTGTTCTTTTCTACAACGGCCTTGATGCCGGCGAGCCGGTTTTCCTTTCCGCTGTTGAAGTTGGCAACCTGCCTGATAATGTTGTTTTCACTCCGGATGGTACAAAGGTACTCACTGCGAACGAGGGCGAACCGTCAGATGATTACACCATTGACCCTGAAGGTTCTGTAAGTGTTATCACTGTCACAGACGGTGTCCCGGCAGACACTGCAACAACCCTTACATTTGAAAGCTTCAACGGCCAGCAGGCAGAGCTTGAAGCCATGGGCATGCAGTTCCCTAATCCGTCCGGCCGTACTATAAATGGTGTTGCCATTAACACCACAGTCGCTATGGATTTAGAGCCTGAGTACATCACAGCCACCGATTCTGTTGCTTACGTTACCTTGCAGGAAAATAACGGTGTCGCCGTGGTTGATCTGGAAGCCATGACTATCAGCATTATCGGACTGGGCGTAAAAGACTGGAGTCAGTACCAAATTGACGTGCAGGAAAATGGTGAAGTCAGCTTTGGTCAGTACGAAGGTCTGTATGGCGTTTATATGCCGGACACAATCACCAGAACCACGTGGAAGGGGGCAACTTTCCTGCTGACTGCAAACGAAGGTGATGCCCGTGAGTACATTTTCAGTGCAGATGATGAAACATCCTGTCTGGCTGCCGGAGGTCTGGAGTTTGACGACGGTGACTGTCTGGCTTACACCGATGAAGTTAAAGTCGAAGATCTCACTGCCGCAACAAATTCAGAGCTGGCCATGTTGCAGGCAAACGGTGAAGCTGATGATCTGCGGGTGACGCTGGGTATGGGCGATGCCGATGGTGACGGTGAATATGATGCAGCATATACGTATGGCGCACGTTCTTTCACTATCTGGGATCAGAACGGCCAGGTTGTATTTGATTCAGGCGACGATTTTGAACGCATTACCGCCTCTGTACACGGTGCAGCGTTTAATAACGGTGATGATGAAAATGAAGGCGACAGCCGCTCCGAAAATAAAGGGCCTGAGCCGGAAGCCATTACCACAGGTACACTGGGCGATCGCACTTATGCCTTTATCGGTACTGAGCGTATGGGAGGCATTTTTGTTTACGACATCACGAATCCTTACGATGTCAGTTTCTCTGAATACGTGATAAACCGTGATTTGACGGAAGGGCTGACGGCTGATGACAGTATTGGTGATCTGGCGCCGGAAAGTCTGGTATTTATCAGCCCGGAAGACAGCCCTACCGGTGAAGCTTTACTTGTAGTGGGTAACGAAGTCAGTGGCTCAGTCTCACTGTGGCAGGTAACTGCTAAATAAAGCTTCTGCCTCTTTATACCTCTTCAGAAAGCCTGAATGCATTAGCATTCAGGCTTTTTTGTTTGTCAGAAGTCCGATGACTTTTGGGTCTCAAACGGCTAAGCTACGAAAAAACGAGAGAGTTATTCATGACTAAAAAAGTTGTTATCAGTGGTGTCGGCCTGTGGACACCTGAACACGTAATCACTAACGAAGAACTCGTCGCCAGCTACAACGCCTACGCAGACAAGTTTAATGCAGAAAACGCGGCACAAATTGATGCCGGCACTGTTGCTGCCAAACCTCATTCCAGTGCAGAGTTCATTGAAAAAGCGTCCGGTATAAAGCAACGCTACATCTACCGTAAAGAAGGCGCGCTGGATGTTGAACGCATGCGCCCGGTCATTCCTGAGCGGCAGGACGAAGAGTTGTCCCATCAGGGGGAAATTGCTCTGGAGGCTGCGAAGAAGGCGCTGGCAGCGGCGAATAAATCACCGGAAGACATCGATGCGGTGATCGTATCATGTGCTTATACACAACGGGCTTATCCTGCCATTGCTATCGAAGTGCAAAACCAACTGGGTATTAAAGGTTTCGGTTTTGATATGCTGGTTGCCTGCTCGGCGGCCACATTTGGCATGCACCGCGCATGGGAAATGGTGGCATCCGGCAACGCCCGTGCCGTGCTGGTTATCAATCCTGAACTGGTGTCACCTCAGGTAAATTACACCGACCGTGACAGTCACTTTATTTTCGGTGATGTGGCAACGGCCACGGTGGTAGAAAGCGAAGACACCGCAAACAGCGACCATGTATTTTCGGTGCTGAGCACAAAAGCGGTGACATCGTTTTCAAATAACATCCGTTCGAACTTTGGCTACATCAGCCGCGCTCACGATGTTGATCCGTACGGTGAAGACAAATTATTTCACCAGGCCGGCCGTAAAGTATTTAAAGAAGTATGCCCGATGGCTGCTGACCATATTGAGGCACACCTTGCCAGTCACAGTTTTACGCCGGCAGATGTACGCCGCTGGTGGTTGCACCAGGCCAATATCAATATGAACCTGTTAATTGCTAAGCGTCTGTTAGGGCGGGATGCGACGGCAGATGAAGCGCCAATCGTACTCGACCGTTACGCTAATACGGCATCAGCGGGCTCAGTCATCGCATTTGCATTGCATCATCAGGATCTTCAGTCCGGTGACGTGGGCGTACTGTGTTCTTTCGGTGCCGGATACTCCATCGGAAGTTTAGTTATTCAAAAGCAATAAGTTGCCGGAAATAGGGAAGTTATGATTTCAGATATTGGTTACGGCCTGAATGCAGCAGGCTATCTGGTTCTGCTGCTGTTGTTATTCACAGTCCGTAAATCCGGTCTGGCGAAGCACTTGCTGGTGCTCGCCACGATGGCAACCATGGTGTGGTCACTCAGTTTCGTCACCAGGCTTACCGGTCCGGTTTCCGGTCCGCATTTGCTGATAGCAGACACTCTCAAGCAAATGGTGTGGTTATTATTCATTGCCGGCTGTCTGCAGGATAACTTCAATAATCTCTGGCAGGTGCTGCGCAGGCCGGCGACGATGGTGATCCTCACGCCGCCGGTACTGGCGTTATTTCTTCCTTTTATTTCTACAATTCCTCACTCCTGGCAGTTTCTCTTTCTTACCGTGTTATCACTGGAAGTACTTATTCTGCTTGAAGTTTTATTCAGACAGGCGGGTGAAAATCAGTGGGCGTATAAACCGCTGGTGCTTTACCTTGGCGCCATGCACCTGTTCGAATTTGTGATGTACGCCAATGCCACTATGGTCACAAAAATCGAGTTGGTCTACGTGGTATCAAGAGGGTATATCTATTTACTGATGATGCCGCTGCTGGTGGTTGCTATCCGCCGCATCAAGCATTGGGGCGTTGATATATTTATCTCCCGTGAAGTGGTGCTGCACAGCTCCCTGCTGCTGGTGGCCGGTATCTATTTGCTGGTAATGGCACTGGCCGGTTATGTGGTGAATTACATCGGCGGCAACTGGAGTTCCACGATTCAGACTGTGCTGGTGGTACTGTCTCTGGCACTGCTCATCACAATGGTCCTGTCGAACAGTTTCCGTACGCGGATAAAAGTATTCATCACCAAGCACTTCTTTGCCAACCAGTTTGATTACCGGGTTGAATGGGTGAAGCTGACTCAGGCTCTGTCTTCGTCAGAAGCTGATGCAGCGCCGGATGTTTATGGCAATGCATTGCGGGGGGTGCTGGGTGCCATCAACTATGAAAACGGCACACTGGTTAAAGCCACGGGTATCGATTTTGACGTGGTGGCCAATGTAAACAGCGAAGGAATATCGGCAGACGAAATTAAGATCCTCAAGCAACTTATGCCATTCTGTCAGCAAACCAACTGGCTGGTTGATGTGGATGAGTATGCATCAAAGCCCTTTGAGTACAATGGCTTGCTGCTGGACAGAGAGGCGCTGAAAGGTTGTCGCTTTCAACTGGCACTGCCACTTTTAAATTCAGAACAAATATGGGGCTTTGCCCTGCTAAAAACAAAAGACAGTGAGGCACTGACACTGAACTGGGAAGTCCGCGATTATCTTAACGCTGTGACTGAACAGGTTGGTACATACTTACTACACCATGAAGCCGCCAATGCCGTGGCAGAGAACGCACAATTTGCTGCTTTCAACCGGATGTCAGCGTTTGTACTTCACGATTTAAAAAATGTGATGGCGCAAATCGACCTCATTCTTTGTAATGCCGAACAACACAAACATAACCCTGAGTTTATTGAAGATACCTTTGAAACTCTGCATTATACTAAGGCGCGCATGGATAAAATGCTGCGTCAGCTCACCGAGAAAAAGGTCGATGAGCCCGGTGTGTTCTCAGCGCACACACTCTCTGATTTAACCGGTAAGCTGATAGAAACCCGTTGTCAGTCGCTTAAACCAGTACCTGAACTGGTGGTGGAAAGTGAAGAAAAGGTAGTGGTCGATCCTGAGAAATTCAGTAATGTGATGTACCATCTAATCAGTAATGCACAGCAAGCCACCGGCGATGACGGTTTTGTCCGTATAACGCTGGAAAGTGACCTGGCCGGTCAGCGCCAGATTGTACGGATTGAAGACAATGGCTGTGGCATGGATGAAGCATTTATTGAACAACGGTTGTTTAAGCCGTTTGATACCACAAAAGGTAACGCGGGCATGGGTATCGGTGCCTATGACGCAAAAAATTATATGCAGTCTATTGGCGGCAAATTGTCGGTAGAAAGCGAAACAGGAAAGGGAAGTTGTTTTACCCTGGTGTTCCCGCTGGATTAACAGATTTCATTTCCCATAATTCATATTTACTAATGGAAACATGCGAATGACGGATACGATTCTTGTTGTCGATGACGATCTCGGCATCCAGAAACAGTTAAAATGGAGCTTTGCTGACTACAATGTGGTATTTGCAGATGACAGAACCTCTGCGATTGCCCAGTTGCGTCGTCATGAACCCAAAGTAGTGACTCTGGACCTGGGTCTGCCACCTGATCCTGCTAATGCCTCTGAGGGGCTTAAAACTCTTGAAGAAATCATGGCACTGGCACCGCGGACCAAAGTGATTGTTGTCACCGGCAATAACGATAAAGAGAATGCGCTGAAAGCAATCGATCTCGGGGCTTACGATTTTTATCAGAAGCCCATCGACTCCGATACTATCAAGCTGCTGGTCAACCGCGCCCTGAATCTGGCTAATCTGGAACATCAGAACCGCATTCTGGCGAAAGCCCGTCCTGCCATGGGACGTATTATCGGTAATTCTGAGGCAATTCAGGTTGTTATGCGCAAGGCCGAGAAAATTGCCGGCACCGATATCAGTACGTTATTACAGGGCGAAAGTGGTACCGGTAAAGAAGTGTTTGCCAGAAGTATTCACGAACACAGCCCCCGTAAAGACAAGCCTTTTGTCGCGATTAACTGTGCGTCGATTCCTGAAAACTTGCTGGAAAGTGAATTATTCGGCTACGAAAAAGGTGCATTTACCGGGGCTAATAAAACGACTCTGGGTAAAATCGAAACGGCTCAGGGCGGCACACTGTTTCTTGATGAAATCGGTGATATGCCTATTGGCCTGCAAGCTAAAATGCTTCGTTTCCTGCAGGAGCGGGTGATTGAACGGGTTGGCGGGCGAACAGAAATTCCGGTGGATATCCGCGTGATCTGTGCAACCCACCGGGATTTGCAACAGATGGTGGCAGACGAAACCTTCCGTGAGGATTTATATTATCGTGTGGGCGAGATCCCTATCTTTATTCCGCCACTGCGTGACCGCGACCAGGACATCATTCTGCTGGCCCGTACATTCCTGAATACATACCGGGAAGAGTTCGGTGCTAAAGCCAAGAGCTTCTCTGATACCGCTATTCAGGCTATGTTAAACCATAAATGGCCCGGCAATATCCGTGAAATGCAGAATAAGCTGAAATCAGCCGTCATTATGGCAGAAGGCTCTGTGGTGCAGGCTGAAGATTTAGGCCTTATGGCACCACGGGGAGACAACGAGCCGGAAACGCTGAATTTACGGGAAGTCCGTGAGATGGCGGAAAGCCGTGCTATCAGACGGGCTTATCAGACAGCCGATAAAAATATGTCAAAGACTGCAGAGTTGCTGGGTGTGACCCGGCCGACCTTGTATTCTCTTATCGACAAATATCATATGGAAGACATTAAAACCGGCGTGTAACGCCGGTTATTCCATTGGCCACTCAATACTGGCCAGGTTATTCAGAGAAGTTTTTATCTGCACATCGGTGAGTGAGAACTTCCCTTCCAGCGGAGAGGGCGGCAGAACATTGTCGTTTTCTTTGCAGGCTTCAATGGCGCCCACCCAACAATCTCTTTGGGATATTTTTGCTGCGTACAGGCAATAATCCATCACCGAGAAGGTTTTTACCCAATCCATCTCATAAGGATTTCTGCGACACAGAGGCATTGCACAAAATCCCACGCTGCAGGTGGCGTTGATCACCACATCATCAGGTAAGTGAAAACGCTTGTGGCGTACCGCCTCGATAAGCCTGTCAGCCAGTTCCACCATATCATTACGGTTAGCGTTGCGGCACACCGCCAGAAATTCTTCGCCACCCCAGCGGATAAGCAAATCTGTCTGCCTGAATACTTCTTTTAAGATACCGGTAAATTGTACGAGGAAGCGGTCACCGGCAAGGTGACCGTATTCATCATTGATTTGCTTAAAGTGGTCTATATCAATTAAAAAGCAGAGTAAGTCATGATTCGGCGGAAAGGTCTCATCATTAAGACTGGCGTAGTGATGTTGCACCCGGCTAATCTCACCCGGCAACTGGGCTGAGAGGAAGTTTCGGTTATACAAACCAGTGAGCGCATCACGCATGCTGACCTGCTCCAGCGCATGATAAGCTTCTTCCAGCTGTTGATTTTTCTGCTCCAGCTCAGTGGTCCGGTTGCGGACTTCCAGTGCCAGCCGCTGATTTTGCCGGTACTGGTTATAACGGCTCCACAGCAAAAAAAGAAACAGCAAGAGGGACACCAGGCTACCCAGCGATAACATACTTTCCAGGTTATGCTGACGCACCTGAGCCAGTTCAACAGTGCGGTTTTTCTCCTGAATCTCGAAATCCCTTGCCTGACGTTCCATCTCCACTTTGGCTTTCAGCTTCTCAAAGTAGATCGCTTGCTCCGTGTCCATCTGGTGTTCCAACCTGGCGATGGTTTCGTCAACAGAGTTGAAAAAGGCCGGAGGCAGTACGTCCAGACGGGGGGCGATGTCATTATCGGCAGTCTGGTGAGCAATAAACCGGGCGACGGTGGTTTCCCGGCTGGGGGGGGCAACCTGCAAATCTTCCTGTCTGACCGTCCCCTGGGCACTAAGCAGCGAGGGAAATAATCCAAGCAGTGTAATCAAACTGCCTGACAGATAACTTTTCATCTTCATCCTGTTCAGAAAAAGTAAAACCGGGGAGCACAGTGACACCGTGCTCCCGTTATTGCGTATTGGCGCGCTTTGCATTCCATGCAAACGCCTGCACCCGGCCGCCACCTTGTGGTATGTCTGTCAGGGTGTTTTATTTGTCAGTAAAGGCCTGATGTCTTCACTGCTTTGATTTTCTATCCATATTCTGATGAGTCTGGAACGGCAGATCCCTGTTTCTGCCGACAACTTTCCAAGCTTCTCAATTGCGTCTTCAGATAATGTAAATGTAGCACGTCGCATGGGACCGCAAGGCGTAATGTTGTCTTTGTTAGCAGAGTCCGTTGCCGGATAGACCTGCCTGATAACATGTTTACCTGCTGCGTAGGCCAGTGCGTCGTCAATAAATTCATCAACGCTCACCGGCTCAACAGGTTTAGCTGACGGCGTGGATTTTTTGAGGCTGCACAGACTCATAAGATTTCCCCTCTCTCCGCGACAGAAGTTCTTCAATAATATTGCGAATTTCTGCTGATGCTTTTCCGTCCGGCTCACTTTCCATGACTGACTGGCCAGACTCTTCAGAATCGTCATACATATTGCGGCTGTATGTCACTGAGTCCAGTACCGGTACTTCAAATGAACGACAGACATCTTTTGCTTCCAGGATCCTGCTGCCCAGCGAAGGCAGAGAAGGGCACTGGGTAATCACAAAAGCAGCATTCATGTCGGGATTCACCATTTTGCAGGTTGAAAGAATATCTTCCATATGGGGAACCGTTTTCAGATCCCGCCGTTTGGGACGTAACGGAATAAGAATGTGGTCAGCCACTGCCATCGAGGAGCGCAGCGCAAGGTTATCCTGTCCGCCACAGTCAATGACTACGTAATCGTAGTGCTCGCGCAGGCTCAGTAATTCGTTGCGGATCTTGCCGTACAACTGCACGCAGTTAATCGACGGCAATTTATCATTAGCTTTGCGTTCCTGAATCCAGTCTGAAGTAGTGCGCTGCGGATCGCAGTCGACCATCAGTACACTGGCATTTTTTTCAGTTCTCAGATAAACAGCGATATTTTGTGCAAGGCAGCTTTTGCCACTGCCGCCTTTCTCGCCACCAACCAAAACGATCATCGTTCGTTCCTCAACTTTTGATCCGTCATCACGGATAAACGGTTAACGAATGTGACTGAAAAAGTGAACATGAGCCGGATTAAGGACTATGCTTGTTCGGTAACCCCGCTATCATTATCTGTAATCAGATGGCAGACCGGAGGCTTTGCGTCACGGGCTTTCGCACCGCTTTGCCTTTTTCAACAGTACATTTTCGGGTAAGCGGCGGGGATGCCATGGCTTACCGGTAATCAGGATACTAGTTAAAACAAACGGTGTGCGCCGCATGCCTCTCGATATTTAAGAATAAAAAAATATACCTGTCAGACCAGGTGGCCGGTGGCGACAAACGGGCTGCAGGACTTGGAAATCCGCGGTTCGCCCGTGTAAATCATTCTAATTAAAGTTATATCTGTTAATATGCCAACACATGGTGTTATTGAAAACTATACCCGCAAATAAGGAGAAGGGAGTGGTAAAAACATCCCTGTTGAGTTTGTTTCTGCTGGCTTTCAGCACAGTCAGTTTCGGGCAGAATAATGCAATGGATGAAGCGTTTGATTCATTCAGTCACTTGTATGAAGAGCGCTTCGGCCAGATCAGGGCATGCATGAACCCCACATTTCAGCGTTTCAGTGTGTGTTCTCCTGCTCTTCGCAACGATGGCAACGCGCCGTATATTCTGCATCACGGAAAACCTGTCGATACGGTGGTTGTTTTGCTTCACGGATTAAGCGATTCGCCGTTTTATATGTCTGGCATAGCACGGGCACTGCATGACAAAGGTTACAACGTTATTGTGCCTTTAAACGTAGGACATGGCCAACTGGATGCAAGCGATGAAATGAGCGACAGCAATCTGGCAGAACGCTGGGGTGCACACCTGAGTGACGTCATGGCGCTGGCACCGCAACTTGGTAAGCACGTTTATCTGGGCGGCTTTTCCACCGGCGGCGCGCTCTCTGTTCAGCATTATTTGCATCACCCTGACAACATTGACGGCCTGATGTTATTTTCCGGTGCTCTGGCACTCGACAGCGGCGTAGAGCGGTTATCCGGGATATGGGGAATTCAGTGGGTCGCCAGGTTTCTTGACGGTCACTATGAAACACAGGGGCCGAATCCGTATAAATATCCCACCATTGCCAGTTTTTCCGGACTTGAACTGATGGAAGTGATTGATGATGTGAGAGACCAGTTTGAACAGGGGAAAACTGTAGACGTACCTGTATTTGCCGCACATTCTCAGGCAGACACCACTACGCCCATTACCGGTATTGAAGATTTAATGTCGCGGGCAACCACGAAAACCAATACCTTTTTTATCATCGATGAGAGTTATAAATTATGCCATGCTGATGTGGTGGTGAATAGGAAAATGCTCAGTGATATGCATTTCGATAAATCCGGTGTGGATTTACGTGATCCCTGTGCGGCTCCCGGCGCTAATCCGCTTTTTCGCCAGATGATTATGATGCTGGGCAGCTTTATGGATGAAGCGGCACAGAAAGCCGGTTAATTGATTGACACAGTGCCCGGGATTGATTAATTTAACTCCATTATCGCTACGAACTAACATTGCAAACTGGTCAACATGATTTTTCAAACTTTGTCACAATCAGGCAAGCCACAATCTGCACTCATTATTCTACTCGCTATTCTCAGCAATTGGCGGGTTCGTTAGTACGTAAATGAACTGAAGAAAACCCGCCGCGAAGGCGGGTTTTTTGTTTTCGTCTTCGTGGTTTTAACAAAATACGGAGACGACAGCCATGACTCACCCGGTAACCCGGCAATTACATGCCATGCACGATGCAGTTAATAATAACGACTTAACTGCATTACAAACCCTGTATTGTGAAGACGCCTTTCTGGTTGATAAACCTCGGGTATCCTCACGCTCTGATCTGCAGCGTGCCCTCAGAGCTTTTAAACAACGGTATATGCCTGAACATATCGTCTCGCAGGGCGACGAGGTTGTCATTGAAGCCGGTGACACTGCGCTGGTCATAAGCAAGCTGTACCTGAATGCAACCGGCTCGGTGGACTGCAATGTGAAAAAAGCCATTTATGTATTCAGAAAAAATGCAGAAGGTAAGTGGCAATGCGCCATCGATAACTTCTTCGGCGTTGATCTGATAGATTATGTGTAGGTGGTTTTGCTTACTATCCGTTTTTTTAGTGGCCGGCTAATGGCAATGCGGCCATTGAAAATACGGATATCGCCACCATATCGGGTGAACCGCAAAGACAGACCGGCATTAAGGTTTGTCCGCTAACCGGAAGCTATATCCTTGTTGACGCAGGAAATTGAAACAGACAATAACGACAGAGGACCTTCAGTGAAACTGGTCTTCTTTTTGTTGTGGCTGTTGATTGCGTTTACCTCGGGGAACGGTGCAGAGCGGCAGGCCCATGCCCAGTCAGACAGCCTGCAAAGCTCTGAACACGCCGCACTAGCATCAGGCCGTTCAGAAGGTCTGATCACGCGATATCTGCAGCCCCAATCTCATTCCGGCGATCGTCCGGAACCGCTGCTGTTTACCGGCGCTGAACTGAAACTCGCCGGCGTTTACCGGGTGCTGCATAGTGTCGCCACCGGTTTTTCTGAGCTGGCTGCCCGGCCTGCACAGCCTGTTTTTTCGCGCCCTCCAGCCAGGGCGTCTCCTTAATCCTTCATTTTTGATATTTACGGGCCTCTGGCCCTGTTTACAATTTTTGAAGGACAATTATGAAACCATTTTCTGCACGGGGCGTGATGACCGCACTCGTGATTGTGCTCGGCCTTTTGAGCGCAATGCCCAATATTTTACCGCCGTCATGGCAACAACAATTACCCGGCTGGTATACCCAAAATCAGTTATCTTTAGGTCTTGATTTACAGGGCGGTTCCCATTTATTGCTGGCCGCTGATACACAGCCACTGTTTGATAAAGCCTTTACCGGCATGAAAGAAAGTCTCACTAAGGATTTACGGGAAGCGGGGATCCGCTATCAGGTTCTGTCTGCTTCTGACAATACCCTGCGATTATCGATATCAGGGGCCGGCGGGCAATTTCAGCAGGCCCGTGAGCTTGCCTTTGCTTACCGTACAACGGGGCAGGGCGAGCCGCAGCTCACCATTGAGCAAAACGATAACCTGCTCACAGTCAGTCTGTCAGAGTCGTTTAAGGAGAGCCTGGTCAGTGATGCGCTGGAGCGCAGCGTGGAAGTGGTACGCCGCCGTATGGATGAGACCGGATTGGTCGACCCCGGCATTTCACGGCAGGGTAACGATGGCGTGCTGGTACAGATGCCGGGCGTTACAGACCCGTCACGTATCAGGGAGTTACTTGGAACAACCGCGCAAATGGAATTTCACTGGGTAGTCACGGATAGCAGTCGTGGCAGTACCGTGATAATGCAGGATATGGACGGTCAGCAATACCGCCTGGAAAAGCGGGTTGCGATGGAAGGTGAGCACATAACTGATGCAAGGCTAGCTTTCGATCCTGACACAGGAAACCCAGTGGTGACTTTTAAGCTCGACAGTACCGGCGGCAATATTTTTGCTGCTATGACCCGCACGCATATTGGTGAGCCGCTGGCAGTCGTTCTGGATGGCAAAGTGATCACCGCACCGGTAATACGGGCAGTGATTGGCGCATCGGGCGGCCAGATTAGTGGTAATTTCACACCGGATGAAGCTAAAGATCTGGCACTGATGTTACGTGCCGGTGCGCTGCCTGTGCCCCTGACTGTGATTGAAGAGCGGACGGTTGGTCCTGATCTCGGTAGTGATGCTATCAAGATGGGGCTGAGTACAGGACTTGCCGGTGCTGCGCTGGTTTTGGTGTTCATGACCGCACTTTACCGTCGCTGGGGGGCGATTGCCTGTGTAAGCCTGATGATTAACATGGGCCTGCTTTTTGGCGTGCTGAGTTTATTCAGGGCCACACTTACATTACCCGGTATTGCCGGCATTATTCTTACCCTTGGCATGGCAGTAGATGCCAATATTCTGATAAATGAACGTATCAAAGAAGAGTCGCTGAAAGGGCGTGTCGCCGGGGCGGCAATCCGTTCCGGTTTTGACAAAGCCTGGTCAACCATTCTTGATTCCAGCCTGACAACCCTGATTGCCGTGAGTCTGCTATTTATGTTTGGCAGCGGGCCGGTAAAAGGTTTTGCGATTACTATCGGAATTGGCCTGTTTACGTCCATGTTCACGGCCATTGCGGTAACCCGCCTGTTAATGTTGTTTGCTATCAGACGCCGTGAAAGAGAAGTGCTCCATTTCCCGGGATTCCGCTGGCTGTCGCGGTCAGATAAGAAGCCGCTGAACTTCCTGAAAGGCCGTGTGGCAGGCTTAATTACGTCTGCTGTCTTGTCGGTGGCTTCCGTGGTGCTGTTTTTCAGCCCCGGATTGCATTACGGCGTTGATTTCACCGGTGGCACACTGGTGGAAGTGAAAAGCCATAACGTGCAGGTGGAACAACTGCGTAATGCTCTGACAGAAGGCAACATTGAAGGCGCCAGCATTCAGGAGTTTGGCCGGGAAGGCGATTATCTTATCCGCGTCCCTCAGGTAACTGCGGACACTCCGGTTGAACAGGCAGCGTTGCAAAGTCAGCAGGTTAATCAGGTGAAATCTGCAGTAACCACACTGGATGACCAGGCAACCTTCCCCCGTGTGGACATGGTTGGTGCGAAGGTCAGCGGCGGTTTTGCTGATGCTTCTGTGCTTGCTGTGCTGATTGCCGGAGGGGGGATTCTGCTGTATTTGTGGTTGCGGTTTGAATCACATTTTGCACTGGCAGCAACGGCGACGATTGCGCTTGATCTGACAAAGACCATCGGTTTCTTTGCGCTCACCGGACTGGAATTTAACCTCACGGCAGTAGCAGCATTGCTGGCCCTCATCGGCTATTCTATCAATGATAAGGTCGTGGTGTTCGACCGCATCCGGGAAGGATTCCGGGCTACACCGGATAAACCCATTATTGAAGTACTCAACCGGAGTATTTCTGCGACCTTGTCCAGAACATTGTTTACATCAATGACTACATTTCTGGCTTTATTGCCAATGGGGCTGGCCGGCGGGGCGTCTGTCGCGAGTTTTGCGCTACCCATGCTTTTTGGCATCGTAATTGGTACCAGTTCCTCTATTTTTATAGCATCGCCTATTTTGTATTACCTTGGAAAGCGGCGTGAAAAGAAAGGGTTAAAGCAACTGCGCCCCACCGCAGAGGAGGTGAGAGAATCACTGGCGCACATACCCTGAGCGTCGCCACGAACAGAGTCTGCAACTTCAGGTAACTTGCAGACTCTTACTGAAACGGAAATAACCTGTAAAAAGGAAACCTATGTTCGCCATCGATTACCAGATCCTTATAGCGGCTGTATTGCTGTTTGTCGGTATTCTGTCCAGCAAACTGTCCCCAAGGCTGGGTTTACCTCTGCTGGTACTGTTCTTACTGGTAGGCATGCTGGCAGGAGAAGACGGACTGGGACTGGCATTCGATGATGCCAGCACAGCACATGCGCTGGGTACACTGGCGCTGGCTATGATCCTCTTCGATGGCGGGCTGCAAACTTCTTTTTCTTCTATCAAGCTGGTATGGAAACCGGCTTCATTTCTGGCCACCTTCGGAGTAGCCATAACGGCCGGGATAACCGGTTACGCAGCAGCCTTTATTCTGGGTGTACCACCTATGGTGGGATTGCTTATCGGGGCTATCGTCGGTTCTACCGATGCTGCCGCAGTATTCTCTATTTTGCGGAACGCCGGTGTGCATATCAGTCCGCGCCTGAAAGCTACGCTGGAAATTGAAAGTGCTTCTAACGATCCCATGGCGATTTTCCTTACCGTGGGCATACTTGAGCTGCTCACCAGTCAGATGAAGCCGGGGTGGGATCTGGCGCAGCTGTTTATTCAGCAAATGGGCATTGGTACCTTTGTCGGGCTTGGCGTAGGCTGGGCTGCAGTAAAACTCATCAACCGTATCACACTGAGTGCGGCAGGGCTTTATCCTGTTCTTGTCGCAATATGCGGTTTTCTTACGTTTGGTATATCTGCCAGTCTGGGCGGGAGTGGGTTTCTGGCAACTTTCATCGCCGGAGTCTTTATCGGTAATAGCCGGTTTGTACTAAAACGGGCTACCTTTATGTTTCACGACGGTCTGGCCTGGCTCAGCCAAATCGGCATGTTTGTTATGTTGGGATTGCTCGTGAATCCTGCATCGCTCCTCAAGGTCTGGCTGGAAGGACTGCTCATTGCAGCTGTTCTTATCTTCGTCGCCCGTCCGCTGGCTGTTGCTCCGTTTCTGGCCTTTGCCGGGTTCAGCAAGCGGGAAATCGGGTTGGTATCATGGGTGGGGCTTCGCGGATCGGTGCCGATTATTCTGGCTATTTTTCCGTTGTTGTTCGAAATTCCCCAGGCCTATCTCATTTTCAATGTGGTGTTCTTCGTTGTATTGATTTCGGCTACCTTGCAGGGTTCAACATTGCCGTGGATGGCAAAGAAACTGAAGCTGATTGAAAAGGCACCGGTAACACCGGCTGCCACCCTGGAAATCAGTGCTCTGGGCGAAGTTAACGCTGACATTGTTCAGTACACGCTGGGAGATTCCGCCAAAGCTGTTAACCGGACGCTGGCTGAACTGGCACTGCCTGAAGGTGCGGTGGTGGCAATGATAACCCGTGGTGATGCGGTTTTTCCGCCAAGGGGATCAACGTTGTTACTGCCGGGGGATCATATCTTTATTCTTATCCGCCCGGGACTACGGCCCTTCATCGATTGTATTTTCTCCCACACTTCGCAGTTGGAACCGTCGGCTTTTAAATCCGGAGAGTTAGTGCTGAAAGGCGCGGCAAGAGTGCATGAAATAAGCCATGCATATGGTCTGGACCTGGGAGAAACAAAAAATATCACACTGGATGCCTTTATCAGAAAGCATCTAAGCGACGATGTGGTGGAAGGGCTCACTTTGCATCATGCTGCCGGGCGATTTGAAGTTAAAGCGGTAAGAAATGGTCTGGCTGTAGCAGTGCAGTTTACCGCAGACAGCCGCCTGTCAGAGTCGTGATTTTTGCTTTGAAAAACGGCCTGTGAGGTGCTGACATATCAGGCCTGAAATGGCAGTGATGAAAAAACTAAGGTTTCTGCCGTACTCTGTATCAAGGGGAAAAAGTATCGGGCTGATACTGGCTGTTATGAACAATGCGCAGGTAAGGTAAAAGTCCGATTGTGTCACGAGTCTTACCGGGATAAGAAGCAAGCCTGTCAGCGCAGATAATATAAAGTTTAAAATGATATCGTCCATGACATCAGTTCCGTTTTATCTGATGTTTGAGATGATCAGAGATTACGCCGTCTGTTTTATTATGGCAAGGTAGACAGTGCCACAGAACGTGGCACTGAAACTAGTTGCAATCAGAACTTAATGTGATGCAGCGTATTTTTCGACTTCAGACCATACCCGAAGCAGGTTACCGCTAAGTACTTTCTCGATGTCTTTGCGGCTGTAACCACGATCCAGCATGCCCTGAACCAGATTCGGGTAGGTAGAAACATCTTTCAGACCGGTTGGCAGAGAATCACCCACACCATCAAAATCTGAGCCGATACCCACATGGTCAATACCAATCAATTCTACGACATGGTCAATGTGGTCCAGCACCTGACTCAGCGTAGAATACGGATAGGGGTTTTCCTTGCGGTACTTTTCATCAAAAGCAGCGACTTCTGCACTGTCTTCACCCATTTCTTTGATAAGTTTGTTTTTCTGCTTAGTCAGGTTATTCCGCCAGTCCCGGGTTTCTTTTGAAACAAAGCTGGAACCAAAGTTAATCATGATCACGCCGCCATTTTCACCCAGCTTTTTCACCATATCGTCGTTCATATTACGCTCAAATCCCGGCGTGTATTTACGCAGGGAAGAGTGTGAAGCGATAACCGGTACCTTGCTGATTTCAATTGCCTGATAAAAAGCATCATCGGAGACATGAGAGATATCCACCATGATCCCCAAGTTGTTCATTTCAGCTACCAGTTCCTTACCGAACGGGCTCAGGCCATGCCATTGACGGCGCAGGTCATAGGATGAGTCAGATATATGGTTAGACAGCGAGTGGGCCAGCGTAATGTAGCGGATACCGCGCTCATAAAACGTTTTCAGATTTTCCAGGCTTCCCTGAACCGGTGAACCGTTTTCCATACCCATGGGCAAAGAAATGAGTCCTTTCTTAAACTGGGCTTTTACATCCGCCACGGATTTTGCGATGGCAAATTTCTCCGGTGAACGGTAGACCATGGCTTCAACCAGGTCGATAAGCTGGTGGGCTACTGCTGTAGACTCGTCGGAATTATCCAGGCTGGCCGGCACATAAATAGACATGAACGGTGCTGTCAGACCACCTTGCTTCGCGCGGGGATAATCAAAGTCGCCGCCTTCTGTCGCAACGCTCACGTCTTCCCATTTTGCATGTACGCGGTAAGGAACATCAATGTGACCATCCACAATGATGGTTTCCTGTGCGATAGCCTCAGCTTCTGCTGAAACCGGGGGAATGGTTTCTGCCTGTGCAGCATAGCTGCCGGTCAGTAACAGTGCCGGTATGAGAAGCGACAATGGCTTTTTAGTTAAACGTCCCATGGATTTTCCTTCGTTCATTATTATCTGTGTCGTGTGTGTTCGTGAATTGCAAGCGTTCCGGCAACGGGTAACTTAAGCAATCGTGCTCATGTAGCCTACGAAATATTTAAATTGCCTACAATCATCACACCCGTTGCGCCAGCTAAATGCACTGAAATAACAGGTAAAATGAAATGCTTACCCCGGGTTGTTACGTCAACGAAAGAAGCTTGTAATAAAAGTTTAAATTTTGATATGGTTTTCAGGGCGTGACTTCCCGCTTTAAATACGGGATACTGCCTGTCGACCTGTTACCGGCAATTGAATGCGGTGGCAGGCTACAAGAATAATCTTCGTGGTAATCCTCTCCTAATCTGTGTTTGGTGAGTCCATTGACCAGAGTTGTTAGTGGTCGCGTACGCAGGGACTGCAGGCTTTCACCAATAGGGCAATTCCCCTGGCGAATTCCATTTGTTGATTACCACCAATAAACGTAATGAGAACAGAATTATGGCGATTAACTACACCCCGCTGAATAAAGAAAAACATAAAGATGTAAAAATAGCGGTGAACAACGCGTTTGCTTTCGCAAAAAATACACACTTATCTGCAGCGTCTATCCGTGAATACGCGCAACTGGCGTCTACTATGCCAATCGTATTTATTCAGGATCCTAACAGCGACCGTTATCACACTGTTGCCATGCTGGGTATGGAACAAAATCAGAACCTTTTCCTGGCGACAGACAAGTGGAAAGGTCCTCACGTACCAATGAACATTCTGCGCTATCCTTTCGATGTTCGTCCTGAAGGTGAAAAGCTGGGCGTTTACATTGATGAAGAAAGTGAACTGGTAGGTAAAGAAGAAGGTCAGCCGTTATTTAAAGAAGACGGTTCTCCTTCTGAGTTTCTTGATAACCGTCAGAAATTCTTAGGTGACCTGGCAAACAGTGAAATGCTGACTCAACGCTTCATTCAGAAAGTGGTTGAACTGGAATTACTGGACGCCATTCAAATTCGCCTGACTTACAAAGACGGTCAGCAGCGCAACGTGACCGGTATGTACAGCATCAACGAAAAACGTCTGATGGAACTGCCTGAAGAGAAAGTACTGGAATTGCATAAGCAAGGTTTCCTGGGTGCACTGTATGCAGTAATGATGTCACTGGGTCAGTTGAACCGTCTGGTTGAACTGTCTAACGACACGGCGAATCCGATTGCCAGCATGCAAATTACCGGTGAAGCAGCTCAGGCGGCCGCACAGCCAGCTGAAAATGCGTAAATAATTTGTTCAGAAAACTATAAAGCGGGCATTGCCCGCTTTTTTTTGTATCTTTTTTGCGGTGTGAATTCTCAGGCCGCCACAAAGGGGATAATATCGCCGGTGATACCGTGTTTCATCCTGGCTTTCATACAGTCTGCGGTGCCGTAATCAAACTCTCTGCAGGTGGACGAGCGTTTTTCATAAATAGAGCAGCCGATATTGCCACCTATGTCACCTTCCAGGGCCACACACCGCGGAGAAGGTTGGTTTGTGCCCTTCATTGCGACCAGGGAAGGGGAGATCTTTTCAGTCAGTTCCGGCGGTACACTACCACCGGTAAACGGGTCAGATTCTGCCCAGTAAAACGATACACGAAACGTGGCGCAGCAGGCACCACATTGTATACAGGGATTCATTACTATTCTTGCTCCACACTACGTGCACAACAACCAGCAAATTCCGGGTTGGCCATCACATTGTTACAATGATTTTGATGTCTTTCAGGCAACAAACAGAGTGTGTCAGAACGACCATGTTGCCGGGACGGCGCATTATTCCAGAGTGCCGGAAAAACGCAATAAAACATTGCACTGTCGCACTATTCTTTTTTTATCCGGGGTGTTTAATTACCATCAGTCGTCTGAGGAGGGATCATGATTGAATTACAACACTGTGCGGTGTCACTGGCACCGGATTTTACCTTTGGCCCGGTTAGTGCGGCACTGACTGAAGGCCGGCATCTTGCCATAACCGGGAAAAACGGCAGTGGTAAATCGGCGCTGGCGGCCATTCTGGCCGGAGAGGGCGAAGTGGTCAGTGGTGAAAGACGCCTGACCTGTAAGACAGGGTGGGTCAGTACTGCACAGCAGCAGGCATTGATTGCTCAGGAAAAGAAAAAGGATGACGCGGACATTCTTGATGTCATTCCTGTGCCCAGCACAGCCAGGGAAGTTATTTTACGCCAGATCAATATGGCTGATTGCGGGGAGGCATTCACTCTGCTGACGAGCGGCCTGCGGATGGTCCATTTTCTTGATAACGCCTTTTTGGGGTTATCTACCGGTGAAACCCGGAAAGTGCTGCTGGTTCGCACCCTGTTAGCTTCACCTGATGTGCTGGTGCTTGATGAACCTATGGATGGCCTTGATACCGCATCCTGCGAGTTTTTGCAGGAGCACCTGCAAAGTATTCAACACCGTTGCACTATCGTGATGGCGCTGAACAGGCTCAGTGAGATCCCGTCTTTCGTCAGACAACTCTGGCTGATGCAGCAAGGGCAGTTGTCCTGGCAGTCAGAGGGCGGCGGAGTTGAGCAAAGCGATTTAGCTCACCTTAAACAATTGCTGCACATGGAGAATACGTCTCTTACCTTACCGGAGAAAGACGAAACACGGTATTCGCCGCAAATGGCAGAAGGTGACAATGTGCTGGTAAAGCTGGTTAACGGCAAAGTGAGTTACGACAACCGCACTATTTTCTCGGGTCTGAACTGGCAGATTAACCGCGGGGAGCACTGGCAGGTTACCGGGCCTAACGGTTCAGGTAAAACCTGTCTGCTAAACATGATTACCGGTGACGATCCTCACTGTTACACCAATGAACTGACAGTATTCGGTTACAAGCGGGGCAGTGGTGAAAGCATCTGGGATATCAAGCAGCATATCGGGTTAGTGTCTAACAGTTTTCATCTTCAGTACCGTGTCAATTGCAGTGTATTACATGTCGTATTGTCCGGCTTTTACGACAGTATCGGGTTATACGAACAACCCGATATCAGGCAAAAACAACTGGCCCGTGAATGGCTCGAACTGGCTGGTATGGCACACAGAGCTAATGAACCTTTCCAGTCACTGTCTTTCGGTGATCAGCGACTTTTACTTATTCTGCGGGCGATGGTGAAGCATCCCACGTTGTTAATTCTTGACGAGCCATGTAACGGCCTGGATGAAATTAACCGTCTGAAAGTACTGGCACTGCTTGGCATTATCGCCGCAGGCAAGGAAAGCACATTGTTATATGTGAACCACCACAGTGAGGACAAAATCAACGGAGTTGAACTTGTGCTTGCCATGGGACGCCATAATCAGGAAGCGCAGGCTTAAGGAACGGTTAAGCGGGTGCCCGGTACTTCTTCAGTCCGCAACTGAGCCTTGAACTGGATTATACCCACCGGGACCTAGGATACAGGAGCTATCATGCGATTTATCAGTCTTATCTTATTTGTTATCAGCATTTCTGCGTCTGCACAGTCTTATGAAACGAGACTGACTGTTGCCGCTGACGGTTCCGGTGATTATACCTCCGTTCAGGATGCCATCTACGCTGCCAAAGCCTTTCCCTGGACAGACGTCACCGTGTTTATTAAGAACGGGGTTTATAAAGAGAAGGTCAACGTATTTGCATGGAACACCCGCATCAAAATGGTAGGAGAAAGCCGGGAGGGCACGATTATCACTATGGATGACCATTTTGATAAACTGGCGAAAGGCAGAAACAGCACCTTTCATACCTACACGGTACGCGTGGCCGGCAACGATTTTACTGCTGCCAACCTGACTATCCGTAACACTGCCGGGCCGGTGGGGCAGGCCGTTGCTTTGCATGTAGAGGCTGACAGGGCGGCGTTTTATAATGTCAGTATTGAAGGCTACCAGGATACCCTTTATGTCGCCGGTGAGGGTCACAGGAGCTACTTTGAAAACAGTATAATAAGCGGCTCAGTGGATTTTATCTTTGGTGAAGGAACGGCATTGTTCAGTGGTTGTGAAATCCGCTCGCTGATAAGCAATACCTATGTGACCGCTGCATCCACACCACAGGATCAGCCTTTCGGACTGGTGTTTGATAACAGTCACTTTACTGCACCTGACGGTGTTGAAAACGTGTATCTGGGACGGCCCTGGCGACAGTTTGCGGCAACGGCTGTGATGAACAGTCAACTGGACGGGCATATTCATCCGGCCGGCTGGCACAACTGGGGGGATCCGTCGAAGGAACAAACCAGCCGTTATGAAACCGGCGGGAATACGGGAGAGGGTGCTGCCGGCTCAGACAGAGTGAACTGGCAACACGCACTCAGTGAACAGCAACGTCAATCCTACAATAAGGCCACCGTATTACGGGGCTGGTTACCGGAAAAACCGATCTAAATCCTGCCTTTTGATCGCTTTCAAGCCCCCGTCCTGCGGGGCTTTTTTCGTTGCCGGTAATTTTTTCAAAAAACTTTTCACGTATCCATTCTGATTCTTTTTTAATCTTTTCATGGGCTTTACATAAACAACTGTATATAAAAACAGGCTGCAGCCCAGTGTTTACGTGGGTTTTAGCCGTGTTTTTCCTTGACAGTGGGGAAAGTAGAGACCAAACTGTCTAGCAAGTGGGTAAATGTGGCGAATTGTGGATCGAGTCATCAACGAATTGCAGATTGGTACTCAGAAAACAAGAACAACAAGAGCACAAAAATATAAAAGGCTAGGGGAATGTTCCGCGGCGCTAATGCAATCAATCTGGATCCCAAAGGTAGACTGGCTATACCAACAAAATACCGCCAGTCACTTCTGGATGATTGTAACGGACAACTGGTCTGCACAATCGATACACAGCAAAGCTGTTTGCTACTTTACCCACTTCCCGAATGGGAGGAGATCGAACTCAAACTGAGTAAGTTCTCCAGTATGGTTCCGGCTGAACGCCGGATGCAGCGGCTGCTACTTGGTTATGCCACCGAAGGTGACATGGACAAGAGCGGCCGTTTTCTCTTATCCGCGCCTTTGCGCCAACACGCCAATCTCTCCAAAGAAGTCATGCTCGTCGGACAGCTTAACAAATTTGAAATATGGGATGCTGATATTTGGGCTAAACAAATTGATGCAGACATGGAAACCGAGCGTGATGGTGCATTTGAGCTTACTGACCGCCTGCAGGAATTTTCACTATGAGCAACACCCCATTCAGTCATGTTTCGGTGTTGCTTAATGAATGTATTGACGCACTGGCGATTAAACCGGACGGCATTTATATTGATGCCACATTCGGTCGCGGCGGACATTCCGGCAAGATCCTCGAAAACCTTGGTGCTGAAGGCCGCCTGATCGCGTTTGACCGTGATCCTCAGGCGATTGAAGCTGCACAGCGTTTTGCAGATGACAAACGCTTTACCATTGTTCATGAACCCTTTGGCGAGATGGCCCGTGTTATCAGCGAAATGTCTCTGACGGGCAAGATCGACGGTGTGCTGATGGATCTCGGTGTCTCTTCTCCACAGCTCGATGATGCTGAGCGTGGTTTCAGCTTTATGAAAGATGGCCCGCTGGATATGCGCATGGACACCAGCCGTGGCCAGAGCGCTGCCCAGTGGCTGGCAGAAGCTGATGAGCAGGATATCACCCAGGTAATAAAAGAATTCGGCGAAGAGAAGTTTGGCAAACGTATCGCCCATGCCATCGTGGAAACCCGTCAAACCACGCCTCTCACACGTACCGCTCAACTGGCTGAGCTTATTGATAAAGCGGTGCCGGTAAAAGACAAATTCAAGCATCCTGCCACACGCGCTTTCCAGGGGATCCGTATTTACATTAATGCGGAGCTGGAACAACTGCGGGTGGGGTTAAAAGCGGCTGTGGATGTACTGGCGAAAGATGGCCGTCTGGCTGTGATTTCTTTCCATTCTCTGGAAGATCGTCTGGTTAAACGTTTCATTAAAGATCAGAGTCGCGGCAAAGTAGTACCGGCTAACTTACCGGTAACACAAGCTGAGATTGATGCCGACAAAGTTCTCAGGGCGCTGAGCAAAGCGATTAAGCCGACCAAAGAGGAAATTGCACAGAATGTGCGCTCCCGGAGTTCTGTATTACGGGTGGCCGAAAAACTATGACGGACCGGCAGAATTCACGGACGACGTCTCCGACAAACTTCAGTTTAATACTGATTCTGGTCTCAGATTTGACCCGCAACAAGTTGCGGGTTTTGTTGTATTTAATGGTTGTAACCAGTGCCATGGCTGTGGTGCTCGGCAGTCACCTGAACCGTCAGCAAAATATCGCCATGGAAACACTCATGCAGCAGAAAGATGATCTCGATGTGGAGTGGCGAAATTTAGTGCTGGAACAACGGGCACTGACAGAACACAACCGCATTGAAAACGAAGTGGAAAAGCAATTAGATATGTACCGGCCAACCGCCGATCAGGAAGTGGTGGTAAGACTGAAATGAGCATATTTGCACTCCCTGCCAAAAAAGTGAAACGTGGTGCCAGACAGAATGTGACCCCGTCACCGGTGCAATGGCGTTTTGTACTGGTCATTGCCATTGTTATGCTGGTGTTCGCCGGGCTTGGCGTCCGCGCCGCCTACATTCAGGTCATTGCTCCGGATAACCTGATTGCTCAGGGCGATAACCGTACCATGCGTACCAAAGATATGCCGGCATACCGCGGAATCATTACCGATCGCAATGGCGCAGAACTGGCTGTCAGTGTGCCGGTGCGAGCTATTTATGCCGACCCGAAAATTATCCATGAACAGGGCGGACTGGAGCAGTTTGAACGCTGGGAAGCGCTTGCCGATGTGCTGGGCCGCGATGTAGAGGACTTACGCAGCAAAGTACAAAACCCCAAACGCCGTTTTGTTTATCTGCAACGTCAGGTGTCTCCGGCCATGGCGGATTATGTTGCCAAACTGGATATCCCCGGTATTTATCTGCGCCGTGAAAGCCGTCGTTACTATCCTAATGGCGAAGTGACAGCGCAACTGATTGGTATCACCGATGTGGACGACTCCGGTCTGGAAGGTCTGGAACGGCTTTATGATGACTGGTTAACCGGTACACCGGGTTCAAAGGTTATCCGCCGTGATGCCAAGGGCCGTCAGGTGGAAATTCTGAAATCCACTGACGGAGAGGAAGCGGGGAATCTGAAGCTGACAATTGATCAGCGGATTCAGGCGCTGGCCTACCGTGAAATCAAAGAGGCGATGCTTTATTACCAGGCTGCTTCTGCTTCCGCTATTGTGCTCGATGCCCACACCGGTGATGTGCTGGCCATGGTCAATGCCCCTTCTTTTAACCCCAACGATCGCAGCGATGTGTCTCCCCACCGGATGCGTAACCGTGTGCTGACCGATGCCTTTGAACCCGGTTCATCGCTGAAGCCGCTGGCAGTGCTGTCAGCGCTGGAATTCGGCAGTGTAAAAGTGGGTGATATTGTAAATACCAACCCGGGCTGGATGCGTCTGGGCGGCAGTCTGGTAAAAGATGCCCGTAACTACGGCAAACTCACCTTAGAAGAAATTATTCAGCATTCGTCAAATATGGGGACCTCCCGTCTGGCACTGGGTGTACCGAAACCATTTTTGCTCGATACCTATTACAACATGGGACTGATGAGTGATACCGGTACCAACATGCCGGGTGAAAGTAACGGTCTTTTCCATGAGCGCAGCCGTTGGTCTGATTTCGAACTGGCTACCTTATCTTTCGGTTACGGTATATCTGTAACTACCGCACAGCTTGCGCGGATGTATGCCACTCTGGCCAACGGCGGTGTCAGCATGCCGCTGAATATTGTTAAGCAGCCTCAGTCCACCGGTTACAAACCGGAACCTCAGCGGGTGGTGTCTGAAAAGAATGCCCGTGCCGTGCTTGAAATGATGGAGAGCGTTGTGCAGCGTGGCGGTACAGCCACAAAAGCCGCAGTGCCGGGTTATCGTGTGGGCGGAAAAACCGGTACAAGCCGTAAAGCTGTCGCCGGTGGTTACGGCGACGAGTACGTGAATATTTTCGCCGGTGTGGCCCCTTTATCTGACCCGCAAATCGTTACGGTTGTACTGATCAATGAACCCGGTGGTGATCTTTACCATGCCGGAGATACAGCGGCGCCGGTGTTTTCTGAAATTATGGGCGGTGCCCTGCAACTGCTGAATATTGCCCCGGACGACAAACAGGTCACGTCTACGAAGTGGCTGAACGGAGGGCGCAATGGTAGTTAATGCATTTGAACAAAGTTTAAGCGTGTTGCTGGCAAAGTTCGGTATTACAGCGCCGGATGTCCGCATTCAGGGGCTGACGCTGGATAGCCGTCGGGTTACCCCGAAACTGGCCTTTGTAGCAGTAAAGGGACATAGCATGGATGGCCGTGAATTTATTCCGCAGGCTATCAGTCTCGGTGCCAAAGCCATTCTTGCGCAAACCGAAAAAGTGCGGGAGCACGGCCGCATGGAAATGCGTGGCACCACGATTATTGTTCATCTGTATGAATTAACAGACATCCTGTCATCACTGGCCGGGGCGTTTTACGACTATCCCGCCACCAAAATGCAATCTGTTGCTGTCACCGGTACCAACGGAAAAACCTCCGTCGTGCAAATGTTATCCCAACTTACTACCGCCGGCGGAACACGCTGTGCAGCAGTAGGGACGCTGGGTGCAGGGCTGTTTCAGGGGGCAGATACAGAGTGGGAACCCACACCTGCCGGCAATACCACCCCTGACGCTATCCGCATGCAGTATTTATTGGCAGAGTTTGTGCAACAAAACGCGCGGCAAGTGGCATTTGAAGCGTCTTCTCATGCCCTGGTGCAGGGAAGGCTCAGTCAAATCAAAACGGATATTGTGGTGTTTACCAACCTGTCGAGAGACCATCTTGACTATCACGGCACCATGGAAGATTACGGTGCGGCCAAGCGTCTGGCTATGCAACTGCCGGGCGTCAGCACAGTAGTACTGAATGCCGATGATCCTGAAAGCGACCGCTGGCATACCAACAAGCCCTCCGGTGTTACCACTGTGTGGTTCGGCATGTCGGAATTGGCAGCGCAAAAGTCAGAAGATCGCCATTGTTTGGCCACAAATGTGAAATATCATCCGGACGGGTGTCAGTTCAGACTGGTATCAAGTTGGGGAAGCCGGGATATTCAGGTGCCGCTTCTGGGAGCGTTCAACGTGCACAACCTGCTGGCTGTGATTTCAGTGATGCTGGTGCAGGGGCTTCGTTTTGAAGAAGTGGTGGCGTTGTTACCACAGGTTTCTCCGGTAGCCGGAAGAATGGAAGTATTTCCTTTTACCGCGCATGCGAATGTCATTGTGGACTATGCCCATACTCCGGATGCGCTGGAAAAGGCGTTACAAAGCACAAGAGCGCATACCCCGGGGGATGTGTGGTGTGTTTTCGGATGTGGCGGCGACCGTGATAAAGGCAAGCGTCCTCTAATGGGACAGGCTGCTGAGGCTGTAGCCGATCATCTTGTCATCACTACCGATAACAGCCGTTCAGAAGCGCCGGAAGATATCGCCCGTGATATCCGTGAAGGACTGACACAGCCACAACGTGCGGTGGATGAGCCGGACAGAGAAAAGGCCATTCGCCACTGCCTGGAAAAGGCAGCACCGGAGGATTTGATCCTCGTGGCGGGTAAAGGCCATGAAGATTTTCAGATCATCGGTGAGCAAAAGAAAAATTATAACGAGCGGGCCGTGGTAGCGCGGCTGCAAAGGGAGTACAGCTAATGATTCTGACCACGCTGTCCTGGATTGCCGGTAAAGTGAAAGGCGCCCTTACAGGGGAAGACCGGGACGTAAACGGGGTAAGTACAGATACCCGTACGCTGAAAGAAGGTGATGTGTACATTGCCTTAAGCGGCGAAAATTTTAATGGTCACCGTTTTATTGCTTCGGCAGAGCAGGCCGGTGCCAGTGCAATAATAGCCAGCGAACCGGTGAATACTGCTTTGCCTGTCATTCAGGTAGAAGACACGAAACTTGCTCTGGGTTTACTGGGTGCTGCGGTAAAAGCGCAGGTCGCACCAAAAACTATTGCCGTGACAGGCAGCAGCGGCAAAACCACCGTAAAAGAGATGACTGCGGCAATTCTGGCACGCCGCGGCAATGTGCTGGCAACAGCGGGTAACTTCAATAATGACATCGGTGTGCCGCTGACATTATTACGTCTGGAAGAAGGCCATGATTACGCAGTAATGGAACTGGGTGCTAATCACCTTGGGGAAATTGCGTACACCACCGAACTGGTGAAGCCGGATGTGGCGACCATTGTCAATGCCGCCGCTTCTCATCTGGAAGGATTTGGCAGTCTGTTAGGTGTTGCCCGTGCAAAAAGCGAAATCTTTAAAGGGCTGAACGAACAGGGCGTAGCTATCGTCAATGCTGACAGTCAGTTCGCAGAGTTCTGGTTGGGCAAACTGAAGTACAACAATGTACTTACTTTCTCACCCCAACAGCAAAATCAGTCGGATTATACAGCAGAAGACATCACCGTCGGACTGGACGGCTGTGCTGAATTCAACATGGTCACCCCGCAGGGGCAAACCGGCATCCAATTACGCATCCCCGGTATTCATAATGTGGGTAACGCACTTGTAGCGGCCGCGCTGGCCATGCAGGTGGGAGCGACCCTGGAAGACGTACGTACCGGATTGCTGAACATGGCGCAGGTGAAAGGGCGTCTTAATGTAAAAGCGCTGTCTGACCATTTCCGGTTGCTGGATGATACTTATAACGCCAACGTGGCATCGGTGAATGCGGCTATTGATACGCTGTCCACATTCTCCGGTTTACGGGTTCTGATCCTTGGTGACATGGCGGAGCTGGGTGAAAAAGCCCGCTTTTACCATGAGCAGGTAGGTGAGTACGCGCAGCAAAAGGGCATTGATTACCTCTTCACTCTGGGTGTACTGAGCCAGAGCGCCAGTGCTGTATATGGTAAGCAGGGATTTCATTTCACCAGTGTGGAAGCGCTGATGGAAACATTGAGTAGTGTGCTGATGGCCGATCAACGGGATATTTCCGTGCTGGTTAAAGGTTCGCGCAGCTCGCGGATGGAACGGGTAGTGGAGGCCATTGAGGTATCCCGCCTGGGAAAGTTTGAACGCCGTCGGGAGCGCATTGCATGTTGATATGGCTGGCCGACTGGCTTAAACAGTTTGAACCGGGATTCTTCGTATTTTCCTATCTGACGCTCAGGGCAATTTTAAGTACCCTGACGGCACTGGTGATTGCGATTGTTATCGGACCGAAAATGATTCGCTGGTTGCAGCGTCTGCAAATCGGTCAGACCGTACGTGACGACGGTCCGCAAAGTCACCTCTCAAAAGCGGGCACGCCGACTATGGGCGGACTGCTCATCTTATCGGCGATTGTGGTCAGCGTGTTGTTATGGGCAGATTTAACCAATCGTTATGTGCTTGTGACTCTGGCCGTAGTGATTGGCTACGGCATCATCGGCTTTGTTGATGATTACCGCAAAGTGGTGCGTAAAGACTCCAAAGGCTTAATTGCCCGCTGGAAATACTTCTGGCAGTCAGTCATTGCACTGGGTGTGGCGTTTTACCTGTACAGCAGTGCAAACCTCGCCGCTGAAACCTCTTTGCTGGTGCCTTTTTTCAAAGAAGTTATGCCGCAACTGGGTCTGTTTTATCTGGTAGTCGTGTATTTTGCGCTCGTAGGCACATCGAATGCTGTCAACCTCACGGACGGGCTGGACGGACTGGCTATTGTACCCACCATACTGGTTGCCGGTGCGCTCTCAATTTTTGCCTACGTCACCGGTAATGTGAACTTCGCGACTTATCTGAATATTCCTCACATCCCGCTGACCAGCGAGCTGGTTATTGTGTGTACCGCTATAGTGGGCGCCGGACTGGGCTTTTTATGGTTTAACACTTATCCGGCTCAGGTATTTATGGGCGATGTGGGTTCACTGGCTCTCGGCGGCACGCTGGGTATTCTGGCAGTCCTGGTACGTCAGGAAATCGTGCTCATCATTATGGGCGGTGTTTTTGTGATGGAGACCGTATCGGTGATCCTGCAGGTCGGCTCATTTAAGTTACGTGGAAAACGTATTTTCCGCATGGCACCTATCCATCATCATTTCGAACTCAAAGGCTGGCCGGAACCCCGCGTGATTGTGCGGTTCTGGATCATTTCTCTGATTCTGGTGCTGGTGGGACTGGCTACATTGAAGCTACGCTGATTTATGAACGAATTGCTGGCATCACAACATGTTGTCGTGGCTGGTCTGGGAATGACCGGTCAGTCTGTTGTGCGCTTTTTAACAGAAACCGGTGCGTCAGTGAAAGTCTGGGATACCAGACCGGACGCCAGAGTACCTGACAATATCACTGTTCCTGTCACCGCCGGTGAAGTGCCGCCGGGGTACTGGGAAAATGTTGATACCCTCGTGCTCAGTCCGGGGATTTCGCCGTCCCATCCGTCGGTGAAAAGTGCTGCGCTGTCTGGTGTGGAAGTCATTGGTGATATCGAGCTGTTTGCACGATTGTCGCGCACGCCGGCTTTCGGCATTACCGGTTCAAACGGAAAAACCACCGTCACGCTTCTGCTTACCCATATTCTTAATCAGGCCGGACTGAAGGCCTGTGCTGCCGGCAATGTTGGCCGTCCGGTACTGGACACCATTGGTGAAGGATTTGATTATATGGTGCTGGAGTTGTCCAGCTTCCAGCTTGAAACCACATCATCTTTAAATTTACTCGCCGCCACGATTCTGAACGTGAGTGATGACCACCTTGACCGGCATGGCACCATGGCAGCATATGCAAACGCTAAGCAGCGTATTTTTGCGCATTGTCAGCATGCTGTTATCTGGCAGGGACATCCGGAAACCATTCCTCAGTCTCACGTTGCTGAAACGACACTCTACCAGGCCAGCGAAAGTAAAACCGGCTTCGGCTTTGTCAATCAGGCGATTACCTTGCAGGGCAAAGCTGTTTTGCCTATGAGTGAAGTAAAGCTGGTAGGTACACACAACGTGCTGAATATTCAGGCCGCACTGGCAATGGCGCTTGTTGCCGGCGTGAGTATTGAAACCGCCTGCAACGGAGTAAAGACCTTTGAGCCGGCTCCCCACCGCTGTGTGGAAATCGCCAATACACAAGGCGTACGCTGGATTGACGACTCTAAAGCGACAAATGCCGGCGCCACGCTGGCGGCTCTGGAAGGACTGGGCCGGGATAAAACCGGAAAACTGATTTTAATTGCCGGCGGAGATGGCAAAGGGGCTGATTTGTCCGTACTCAGGGAACCCTTGCTGCAGTATGTGGATTTGGTGCTTACCATCGGAAAAGATGGCAGACAAATCAGCGACCTGATCCCGGGGGCACATTATTTACCCGATTTACCTTCTGCGGTTCAACTGGCAGCTCAACAGGCTGAGCCCGGCGATATGGTGCTGTTGTCTCCGGCCTGTGCCAGTATCGATATGTTTAATAATTATGCTCACCGGGCACGGGTTTTTGCTGAAGCGGTTCACGGAGTATCCGGTAAATGAGTACAGCAGCGTCTGAGCAAACAGGCACAAAATTATCTGAGATTTTTTCTCAGCGTCACTGTGCGGCAAAATCCGCGTCACCTTATGATGCCGGTCTGATTCTGGTGGCACTGGCGCTGGCAACACTAGGGCTGGTAATAGTGACCTCCGCTTCCATGCCCGTGGCTGACCGTTTGTACGGTAATCCCTTTTATTTTTCCATCCGTCACGGCATTTATCTTCTTGTCGCCATTTTGTCTGCCGGTGTGGTGCTGCAGGTGCCCATGAGTTTCTGGCGTGTAATCAATCCCTGGTTATTGCTGGCTGCCATTGTGATGCTGCTGGCGGTACTGGTGATGGGGCGTTCTATTAACGGTAGTACCCGCTGGATTGTAATAGGGCCGCTGACCTTACAACCGGCGGAACCTGCCAAACTGTTCTTCTTTACTTATCTGGCCGGTTATCTGGTGCGCCGTTATGAAGAGGTGACAGAAAACATTAAAGGCTTTATTAAGCCGCTGGTGGTGTTCTTTGTACTCGCCTGCTTACTGCTGCTGCAGCCGGATTTCGGTACTGCGGTGGTAATGTTCACCACCACAATGGGACTGTTATTTCTGGTGGGCGCAAGGCTCTGGCAGTTCTTTGCCATCGTGTTTGTGGGCTTACTGGCCATCGTGTTCCTGATCGTTTTTGAAGAATACCGCATGCGGCGGGTCACGTCTTTCCTTGATCCCTGGGCCGATCCCTTTGGCAGCGGTTATCAGCTTACTCAGTCGTTAATGGCCTATGGCCGGGGCAGCTGGTTCGGACAGGGGCTGGGCAACAGCTACCAGAAGCTGGAGTTTCTGACTCAGGCTCACTCCGATTTCATTATGGCAATTCTGGCCGAAGAACTGGGCTTCACCGGTGTGCTGATTGTGCTGGGACTCATTCTTTTCCTCGTTGTCCGGGCTCTGAAAATCGGCAATCACGCACTGGCTAAGCAACGGCCTTTCGAAGGATATCTGGCTTACAGCATCGGGATCTGGCTGAGCTTCCAGACTGCCGTAAATGTTGGTGCCAGTGCCGGCATTCTGCCCACGAAAGGTTTAACACTGCCACTTATCAGTTATGGCGGTACCAGCCTGATCGTGATGATGGTGTCGGTGGCCATGTTGCTGCGGATAGATTTTGAATTGCGGGTCGACGGTGTTCAGGCTATCGGCCGGAAAGATAAACGTAAGAAGAAGCCGGCTCCGGTTTCCTCAGCTGCTGAAGACGGTGAACAACCGGAACAAAAGAGTAAAGAAGATATCAGAGCCATGTTAGAAGAAGTAGAAAAGGGGGCGTTGAATGACTAAGCGCTGTCTTATCATGGCTGGCGGTACCGGCGGACACGTGTTTCCCGGACTTGCCGTTGCACATGCGCTGAAAGCCGACGGCTGGGATGTACACTGGCTCGGCACCGCAGAAAGGATGGAAGCGCAGGTTGTGCCTGAAAACGGATTCCCCATCCATTTTATCCACGTGAAAGGGTTACGGGGTAAAGGGTTATCAGCCAGAGCCAGCGGATTTATGGCGCTGATGAAAGGCATGGCAGAAGCCGGAAAACTGATTTCCTCACTCAAGCCTGATGTGGTCATTGGCTTTGGCGGTTATGCCAGCGGACCGGGTGGTGTTGCTGCGTGGTTACGGGGAATTCCTTTAATCGTGCATGAGCAGAATGCGGCCGCAGGTATGACAAACCGTATGCTGGGTAAACTGGCAAAGCGCATTTTACTGGGCTTCGATAATGCCAGAGGCGGGTTTGGCAGTGCAGCAAGCAAATGCATGACGGTGGGTAATCCGGTGCGTCGGGATATTGTGGCAATCGCGCCGAAAAAAGAAACCCATTCGCCGTTGCGTATGCTGGTGATTGGTGGCAGCCTGGGAGCGAAAGCGCTCAATGAGGCTGTGCCTGCAGTATGCAAGAATCTCTATGGGTTAACTATCCGTCACCAAGCCGGGAAAGGTAATGCAGAAGCGGTTCGAAGTGCTTATGCCAGTGGCAGTGTGGATGTGCAGGTCAGTGAATTTATTAAAGATATGGCGGCAGCCTATGACTGGGCTGACTTTATCGTTTGCCGTGCCGGCGCACTGACTGTAGCTGAAGTGGCAGCGGCGGGGTTACCTGCGGTGTTTGTGCCACTGCCTCATGCTGTTGATGATCATCAGACAAAGAATGCCCTGTCTCTGGTAGAGGCCGGGGCTGCGGTGTTATTACCGCAAACAGAATTACAAAGCGGGCTGGGCAAAGTGCTGGAAAACTGGCTGCGTCATCCCCAATCCTGTCTGGCCGCTGGCAGAAAAGCCCGTCAGTCAGCGATAACCAATGCAACACAGCGGGTCGCAGAACAGTGTGCCCTGCTGACAGGAGACAAAGCGTAATGGTAGGTGAAAAACCATTCCAAAACCCGCAGATGCGTAAAGTGAAGCGCATTTTCTTCATCGGTATCGGTGGCGCGGGCATGGGCGGTATTGCAGAAGTACTACTGAACGAAGGCTATGATATCGCCGGCTCAGATATACAGGCCGGTGCGATGACAGCACGGCTGGAAGAGCTGGGTGCTGAAATCTTTATTGGCCATCATGAAGACAATGTTACAGCGTCTGATGTGGTGGTGGTCTCCAGCGCGATCAACGAGTCAAATCCGGAAATCCGCTATGCCCGTGAACACCGCATTCCTATTATCCGCCGGGCCGAAATGCTGGCTGAACTTATGCGCTTCCGTCATGGTATTGCCATTGCGGGTACCCACGGAAAAACTACCACGACCAGCCTGATTTCCACTATTTTTGCCGAAGCCGGCTGGGATCCCACATTTGTTATCGGTGGTCTGCTTAACAGTGCGGGCACAAACGCACGTTTGGGTAAGAGCCGCTATCTGATTGCTGAAGCAGACGAAAGCGATGCGTCGTTTCTGCATCTTCAGCCTATGGTGTCCGTGGTGACCAATATTGAGCCGGACCACATGGGTACCTATGAAGGTGATTTCAACAAAATGAAAGACACCTATCTGGAGTTTCTGCATAACCTGCCATTCTACGGACAGGCCATTTTGTGTGGTGATGATGAAGTGATCCGTTCTCTGCGGCCGAAAATTGGCCGCAACATCCTTACTTACGGTATTGAGCCGGGTAACGATGTGCGCGCAGAAAATATTGAACTCAGGTTCGGTCAGGCGCAGTTTGACGTGATCCGTCCTGACAGGCCGGTACTGAATGTCACGCTGAATCTCACCGGCATGCATAATGTGCTCAATGCCCTTGCTGCCATTGCTGTCGCCACAGATGAAGGGGTCGGTGACGACGCTATCGTGACGGCACTGAAATCCTTTGGCGGTATCGGACGCCGGTTTGAAGTACTGGGCGAGTTTACGACCAGCAAAGGTGATGTGTGCCTGGTTGATGATTACGGCCATCATCCGACTGAAGTCAGGGCAACCATCGCGGCGGCCCGTACTAACTGGCCGGATAAGCGGCTGGTCATGGTGTATCAGCCACACCGTTACACACGTACCCGCGACTTATATGAAGATTTTGTTGAAGTGCTCTCACAAGTGGATGTGCTGTTATTGCTGGATGTGTATGCCGCCAGTGAACAGCCCATTGAGGGTGCTGACAGTAAAGCACTCTGCCGGTCCATCCGTTTAAGAGGCCAGGTGGAACCTGTTTACGTGGGTGAACCGGATTCTCTGGCAGAAATTCTTGCCAGTGTGATGCAGGAAAACGACGTGATCATGACCCAGGGAGCCGGTAATATCGGCCAGATTGCTAAAAAACTGGCAAAATCTGAATTGGAACCAAAAAAATTTCAACGTGAGTGGCAGTGATGGCTGAACAGGTAAATCCACAAAAATTTGGTCGTGTAGCAGTAATGTTTGGTGGTGATTCTGCTGAGCGTGCAGTATCGCTGAACTCGGGGAAAGCGGTACTGAATGCCCTGCTAAGGCAGGGAGTAGATGCCTTCGCATTTGACCCTGCTGAGCGTCAACTTACTGAATTAGTTGATGAAAAAGCTGATCGTGTGTTAATCATGTTGCACGGACGTGGTGGCGAAGACGGTGCGATGCAGGGCGCATTACAGCACCTGAAAATCCCCTATACCGGCAGTGGCGTGCTGGGGTCTGCGCTGGCGATGGATAAGATCCATACCAAACAAATCTGGCAATGTCTTGGTTTATCTACCGCAAAATATCAAATTGCTGACAAAAGTGACTTTGAAGCTGGATCATGCGGGGCTATAATGATGGAATTGGGGAATGAAGTCATGGTCAAACCAGCCCGCGAAGGTTCCAGTATCGGGATGGCGAGAGTGACAAGCGCTAAACAACTAGAAACTGCCGTTCAGGACGCCTTTCAATATGATAATCAGGTCCTGTTAGAGCAGTACATCGATGGCCCCGAGTTCACTGTCTCTGTTTTGCAGGGCAGGGCATTGCCGTCGATCCGCATGTCTACCCCCCATACTTTTTACGATTACGCGGCCAAGTATCAGGACGATACAACCGTGTATCAATGCCCCGGTGGTTTGTCGGAAGACAAAGAAGCTGAACTGGCAGCATTGTCGCTTCGTGCGTTCAATGCATTGTCTTGCAGCGGCTGGGGCCGCATTGACGTAATGCAGGCTGCTGATGGCACGTTCTACTTGCTTGAAGCGAATACCGTACCCGGCATGACTGAAAAAAGTCTGGTGCCGAAAGCGGCGAAAGTGGCCGGTTTGAGTTTTGATGAACTGACGCTGGAAATTCTGGCGACCAGTCTCTCATCAGACTAAACGGAGCTTGCATGACAAAGGCGAAGCACAAGAAGATTCAATTCTGGTCCGGCGTGGCATTTCTGCTCGCGGTCATTGGTGGTCTGATTGTGGGCGGCATTAAAATTCAGGATTACCTGCAGGATGCCCAGAGAGCACCGGTACAGGTGGTGGATTTTTCCGGCGAGTTCAGCCATGTGGATGTAACCAGGCTGGAGCGTCTGATCCGCAAGTCACAACCGGGAAGTTTTTTCTCGCTGGACGTCAATGAAGTTTACAAGCTGGTGGAAGCCCAGCCATGGATTTATCGCGCATCGGTACGTAAGCAATGGCCAAATACGTTAAAGATTTATCTGGTCGAGCAAAAGCCGGTGGCGCAGTGGAACGATGACTTTTTGCTGAATCCCTACGGGGACACATTCAGCGCCAGTGTGGACGACATGACGCTGCCCAGGCTTTTCGGACCGGGCGGCAGTGAGAAAACCGCGCTGGAGGGCTACAACGCCATGCAGTCATTGTTGGCTACCACTGCCATGCCTATCGCAGAGCTGACGTTAAGCGAGCGGTTTGCCTGGCAGATTCAGCTGGCCAATGGCATTGAGCTGAATCTGGGCAGACAGGAATTTATAGATCGGTTGCAACGGTTCATCGATGTGTATCCGTTGCTGGCGAAGCAACCTAAAGCGGTGAAGTATGTGGATTTACGCTACGACACCGGGCTGGCAGTCGGCTGGCAGGATGCACAAGACGAAAAAAGTTAATGAGAGAGTTTAGGAATACCATGTCAAAACCTGCTGAACGCAACCTGATTGTCGGACTGGATATCGGTACCAGCCAGGTGAAAGCCGTTGTCGGCGAATTACTGGCCGATGACCAGATCAGCATTGTTGGTGTAGGCACGCATGCTGCGCAGGGTATGGATAAAGGTGGCGTAAACGATCTCAACCTGGTAGTGAAATCTGTACAACGTGCAGTCAGTGAAATGGAGTTGATGGCCGATTGTCAGGTTTCATCCGTATTCATGTCCATTTCCGGCCGTCATGTGAAGTGCCAGAACGAAAGTGGCATGGTACCGATCAACAACCAGGAAGTGACACAGGAAGACGTGGATAACGTGATTCATGCAGCGCGCTCGGTGCCTATTGCGTCAGAACGCCGCCTGCTTCATGTGCTGCCGCAGGAATTTACGATTGATGTGCAGGAAGGGATTAAAAATCCGGTTGGCATGTCCGGCGTCCGTATGGAAGCTGAAGCCCATATCATCACCTGTGCCGATGATATGGCAAAAAATCTGGTGAAGTGTATCGAGCGTTGTGATTTGAGCTCAGATCAGCTTATTTTCTCTGCTCTGGCATCCAGTTACGCTGTATTAACTGATGACGAACGTGAATTAGGTGTTTGTGTGGTGGATATCGGTGGTGGCACCATGGATATCGTTATTTACACCGACGGCGCAATTCGTCACACTGCTGTGATCCCTGTGGCGGGGAACCAGATAACCAGTGATATTGCCAAGATTTTCCGCACTCCTATTAGTAATGCGGAAGAGATCAAGGTGAATTATGCCTGTGCGCTGAAAGACATGGTCAGTATGGAAGAGAATATCGAGGTGCCCAGTGTGGGCGGTCGTCCAGCCAGAGCTATGTCCAGACACACCCTGGCAGAGGTGATTGAACCTCGTTATCAGGAATTATTTGAGCTGGTGCATAAAGAGATCCGTGCCAGCGGTTTTGAAGAACAAATTGCAGCAGGCCTGGTTCTGACCGGCGGTACCGCCAAGATGGAAGGGGCTGTTGAATTTGCGGAAGAAATCTTCCAGATGCCTGTGAGAGTGGGCAAACCAATAAATATGCGCGGGTTATCGGAATATACCGATGACGCAAGTTTTGCAACTGTGGTGGGCTTGCTCCACTACGGCAAAATGCAAAGTGATAATAAAAAATCCAGTAAGCAGAAGTCCGGCGAAAGTTTCTTTCAACGGGTGCAAAGCTGGTTTAAAGGTGAATTTTAATTTTATTTTGGGGGCGCTAAGACTACGGCATACGGTCGCACGGAGGCATCCGACCGGCGTAACTATGACCTGGCTTAGTGTTGTAAGACGTACCAATCCGGAGAGTAAGTATGTTTGAGTTAATGGATAGCCACGGCGAAGAAGCCGTAATCAAAGTTATCGGCGTCGGTGGCGGCGGCGGTAATGCTGTAGAACACATGGTGGCACAGAATATTGAAGGCGTAGAGTTCATCGCGGTGAACACTGACGCTCAGGTATTGCGCAGCTCTAGCGCAGACGTGACACTGCAAATCGGTTCATCGCTGACGAAAGGTCTCGGTGCCGGAGCTGATCCGAATATCGGCCGTGAAGCCGCTCAGGAAGATCGCGAAACCATCCGTCAGGCTTTAGACGGCGCTGACATGGTGTTTATCACTGCCGGTATGGGCGGTGGTACAGGTACAGGTGCTGCGCCTGAAGTTGCCAGAGTTGCCCGCGAAATGGGCATTCTGACGGTTGCTGTAGTGACCAAGCCTTTCCCGTTTGAAGGTAAAAAGCGTACTGCTTTTGCTGAACAGGGTATCGTTGAGTTAGCGAAAAACGTTGATTCACTGATCACCATTCCAAACGAAAAGTTGCTTAAAGTGATGGGCCCGGGCACGCCGCTTCTGCAAGCTTTCAGCGAAGCCAACAACGTACTCAATGGTGCGGTGCAGGGTATTGCTGAACTGATCACCCGTCCTGGTCTGATTAACGTTGACTTCGCCGACGTAAAAACCGTGATGTCTGAAATGGGTACTGCGATGATGGGTAACGGTGTTGCATCCGGTGCAGACCGTGCTGAAGAAGCTGCAGAAGCCGCTATCGCCTGTCCGCTGCTTGAAGACATCGATCTGTCCGGTGCACGGGGTATTCTGGTGAATATCACTGCCGGCCCTGATTTCTCCATCGACGAATTCGAAACTGTGGGTAACGCCGTTAAAGCGTTTGCATCTGAAAATGCTACCGTGGTTGTGGGTACGGTTATCGATATGGAAATGGCCGACGAACTGCGTGTAACGGTTGTTGCAACCGGTATCGGCGCAGAGCGTAAGCCTGACATTTCACTGGTAAGTTCTGAAGGTTCCCGTTTATCCGGTGCAGCCCGCGAGTTCGGTACTTCAAGTACCAGCGAAGCCCGCGCTGTAGGCTCTACCGATGGTAACCAGGCACTGAAAGTAGAAAGTGAAGCACAGCCGAACAACGATTTAGAATATCTGGATATTCCGGCATTCTTGCGTAAACAGGCAGACTAAGCTGTTCATTTCGGGGAATTTTTCTCCGGAATTGTTGTCAATGTATAAGAAGTTGGTGTTTAACCAAGGTCAAGTGTGACAGAAATTTGACAAAATAAACTTTTGTCTATATAGTACGCGACCGCTTTTTGAACAGGTAAAAGCAACGAAATGATTAGACAACGTACAATCAAACAATCGGTACAAGAGACCGGTATTGGTTTACACAAAGGGGAAAAGGTCACTATGACTCTCCGGCCTGCGCCTGCGAACACAGGAATTGTGTTCCGACGCATTGACCTGGAACCCTATGTGGATATCCATGCGCGTGCAAACGCGGTGGGTAACACCATGCTGTGTACGTGTGTAAACAATGAAGATGGTGTCAGTATCCACACTGTGGAACACCTTGCTTCAGCGTTAGCTGGTCTGGGCATTGACAACATCATTGTTGAAGTAGACAGCAACGAACTGCCGATTATGGATGGCAGCGCCAGCCCGTTCGTTTTCTTACTGCAATCTGCAGGTATTGAAGAGCTGAATGCGCCTAAGCGTTTTATCCGTATCACGAAGACAGTGCGGGTTGAAGACGGAGACAAGTGGGCCGAGTTACGTCCTTACGATGGTTTTCGCGTGGATTTCCGTATCGATTTCGATCATCCTGTGATTAGTCAGACTAATCAGCATATGGTGATGGATTTTGACAGTTGTTCGTATGTAAAAGAAGTCAGCCGTGCCCGGACATTCGGTTTCATGCGCGACCTTGAGTACATGAACGCGAACAATCTGGCACTGGGTGGCAGCATGGAAAATGCTGTTGCTCTGGACGAGTTCCGTATTCTGAACCCTGAAGGTTTGCGTTATGATGACGAATTCCTGAAGCATAAGGTTCTGGACGCAGTGGGTGACCTTTATATGGGTGGTCACAGCATCATTGGTGAACTGGCAGCCTATAAAACCGGTCACGGCCTGAACAACAAATTGTTGAATGCTGTGCTGGAGAAGAAAGATTGCTGGGAATATATCACTTATGAAAACCAGGATGAGATGCCCATCCGGTATGCAGAGCCCGTCATAGCATAAATAAATTCTTGTTTGAAAACCGCCTTTTACAGGCGGTTTTTTTTGTACCTGATGTAAATTTTTAATACCAAAACTCTCCAAAAGATTAATCACTTCAAAGGGAAGTGAACTATCCTTAGTGGTAAACTCTCCATATAAACAGACAACGATCTGTTGTACGCGCAATTCATGTTTTAATTTTCGGGGAATGTACACTGCCTATGAGCACTCAGGGTTGTCCCGCTATTCTTTCAACGCATCAAGGCCGGATTGAACCGGTATTTGTCCGCTGCCTGCCAGCTTTACTGTTTTTTTATGCATTGGTATTCCTGTTTCTTTTCCCTGCGGACCTAATTGCAGCTCCGGTCGCTAAGGAAGCGCCGGCGACTATTCCTTACAGTCAGTATCATCAGCGTATCTGGGATACCCGTAACAATATGCCTCAGGTCTCTGCCATTAGTATTGCTGAAGACAATACCGGCTTTATATGGGTAGCCACAGAGGGAGGACTGGCGAGGTTTGATGGCAACCGGTTCCGTGTCTTTGATGGCAGAACATCTCCACTGTTTTCCGATCCTATTCTGCGGAAAGTCTTTGTGACACCGGATGACAGGTTATTTGTCGGTACATCAAATCACTTGCTAAAAATGGAAGACGGGCAAATAGAAGAAGTGCTGTTTGACGGGAAGTCTCTGGGAGCAATTAACGATATTATCTGGTTTAATGGATATCTTTACGCTGCCGGAGACGGTCTTTTCCGGGTGTCAGCAAATGGTGACCATGTAAACCGCATAGCAGGGGAAGCCGGGCATATCCGAACCCTCGCCACAGATCAACATCGTCTCTGGATTGGCTCAAGTACCGGGCTGAGTTATCTGGACGGGCAACACATCAGCCAGTCAGTGCCCGCAAGCGTGCTGCCTGCCGGCGTGCACATTATTCACCTTGCGCAGTATCGCGGACAGCTTCTGGTGGGGACGTCGGAAGGCCTTTTCATTGCCAGCGACAGCGACAAACTCAGTGCATATGAAACCACGTCCGGTGTAATTAACGATCCAATTGAGATGTTATTTGCTGACAGTAAAGGCAACCTATGGATAGGCGGTAAGCAACGTCTTCTTCAACTTAGCGGCCATACTCTGGTAGAAGAAGTTACCGAAATAAAAGGCAGGACGTCTCCCTGGTTTGTGTCTGCCTTCGAAGACAGAGCGGGCAACCTTTGGTTTGGAAGCCGCACTCACGGTCTGCAGCGTTTGCGCTATGACGGAACATCCCGTCTGGGTAAAAAGGCCGGGCTAGATGAACCCTATGTCTGGACTTTTGGCAAGCAGGGGGACGGGATCCTTGCCGGCACGAATGCCGGGCTCTATCTGCTCAAAGATCATCAATTCACGCCCCTAATACAGGATGCCAGGTTGTCTAATCACGTGGTCTATTCAATATTAACGGCCACAGACAATACTCTATGGCTGGGAACCCGCAGTGGCCTTGTGCACCTTGATGAAAACTACCAGGTGTTACAGCGGTTCCCGCAACTTGATGGCATGCAAATTAACGGCATTGAAGAGTTTCCTGGCGGCGATGTGCTGGTGGCCTCTACAGGCGGATTGTTTCGCTGGGATCAGGAAACGCTGCAAAAAGTTTCGTTTAGTAAAGGTGAAGAGATTGGTAATACCCGCTTTGTGTTTGCAGACAACACAGGCGATATCTGGGCGGGCACCACCGGCGGCCTTATCCACCTGAACGGCAAGGGTGAGCGGATACCTGTCAATGATGACATTCTCAACACAGTGTCAATTGCCTATATCGGACAACTCAAAGACGGCCGTATGCTGGTCGGGACTTTTCAGTCCGGCTTTGCGGTTCAGCAGCAGTCAGGCTGGTACTGGCCGGATGAACGTCAGCTACCGGCATCCGGCGTGATGTTTATGGCTGAACAAGACGACAATCTGGTCATTTCCAGCCTGAAAGGTGTGTATCAGATAAGTAAGCGTTCACTTGAAGCCGGTGCACCGGTGGAGGTGTCTATACTTGTGGACGATTATGGCCCGGAATCAGACACTGACGGGATCCGCTGCTGCAACGGCGCGGGAAATGCGAAAGGTCTTGTTGACGGTAATATGCTCTATCTGCCCACACTCAACGGAGTGGCAACCATTGATTTAACTCTGAGTGCCATTCACCGCAGAGGACTGGTACCGGTAGTCGATGAAATCATTGTGCAGGGCGAATCCGTGACAAGGTCGGGGGCTTTACTCTCTGAGGGGGAGCGGAATCTTCAGATCAATTACACCAGTCCCCGTTTTTACCGTAACAGTGCACTGGAATTCCGTTACCGCCTGAACGGGTACGACCGTGACTGGATTGACGCCGGAAACAGGCGGGAAGCGTTTTACACGAATTTACCCCCGGGCGATTACACATTTGAAGTGGAAGCCCGCCTGAAAGAGTGGAATGCCTGGGGAGAGCCTGCCTTTTTCCGTTTTTCCATGCCGCCCTTCTGGTACGAACAACAATGGATGCGACTGGTATTTGTGTTGTTCGCTGTCCTCGCTTTCTGGGCGGTATACCACATCAGAACCCGCCGGCTGGAGCGCGCCAGACTGCAACTGGAGGCAATGGTAACTGCGCGCACCGCGGAGCTTGATAAAGCAAACAAGCAGCTTGCAGAAGCCAACGACCAATTGCAGCAGGCAAGCCTGACCGACTCCCTGACCCGGCTTAACAACCGTCGCTATCTCGATACCTTTATCGATAAAGTCCTTGCGAAGGCTGCCCGCCAGCAACGGGGGGTATTTTGTATCATTCTCGATATCGATAATTTCAAAGTCCTGAACGACGAATTAGGCCATGCTGTCGGAGACGATATTCTGGTTAAATTCGCAGATATTTTGCGCAGGGAAGTGCGCAGTGCCGATCACGTTATCCGCTGGGGCGGCGAAGAGTTTTTGATTGTGCTGGATGCAGGCATTTCCGTAAGTGAATTTATCGGGCGCCTGATGTGTTCTATGGAGCTGACGCGCTGGCCTCACCAACAAAGGCTCAGTTCGCCGCCTACCTGCTCTGTTGGCGTATGTTACCATCCGCCCAGCGGGGAGGCTGGCTGGACATGGTCTCACACCCTTATCCTGGCTGATAAAGCAATGTACATGGTTAAGCGGTGCGGGAAAGAAGGCTGGCTTCAGTTACAGCCGCAGCAACCAGTGGCAGAAGATTTACCGGAAAAAGTCATTAAACAGAAGCCGGAGATGCTGGTTAACAGTAACCGTTTCCACATGGAAGGTTCACCGCATATTCTCGCGGCGCTGAGTAACCTGAAGAATAATATTTTTCCGTTACGGGAAAGAAAGTAGTCATCCTCCGTGTATTTTGTCGTCAATTCTTCTTACCTTGTCTTACGGGGTATGAAAAAAACGCACTGAGTATCTGATTGTGGTTTGTTCATTTGCATTAACAGCGGTAAACTAGTCCGGATTTTATTAAGAGTGCCCGATGAAACTAACGATAACCTTTATTGGTAAGCAGAAGCGATACAGGAAAAGCATCAGTGTGAGAACACTGGTGAGTTTTACCGTGCTCTCGTCGTTATTCATGTTAGTTTCCAGCCGTTCCACTGATTCCGTTTCCGAAGATATTGCCAGAATTAAGCTTGCTCAGGCCGCTAATGAAGCCGGAGGTGCAGAAGTTGATGCACTTGCCGCCAGCACACGTCAGCAATTACAAATTCTGGCAGAGCGTCTCGCTGAAATGGATGCGACGGTGTCGCAACTTGATGAAAAAGGCAAATTAATTGCCGCTGAATTTGGGATGAAGGCAGAAGATTTAGACGCCTTTGACCCCGGCACTTCGCCAAAAAACGTGGATAATGAACCCCTGATGGAACAAATCGCCGCTTTACAGCAGACTGTGTCTGCGAAAAAACAGCAGCTGGCGATGCTTGAAAGTCTTGTCCGGGGGCATCATATCCATGAACAGAGTCAATTATCTGGCCGGCCAATAGCGTCGGGATGGTTGTCTTCTTATTACGGCATGCGCGCAGATCCTTTTACCGGCAATCCAGCAATGCACAAAGGGCTGGACTTTGCGGGTAAATCTGGTGATGACGTTGTTTCCACTGCTGCAGGCATCGTGACCTGGGCAGGAGAACGTCACGGTTATGGCTTACTGATAGAAATCGATCATGGTGATGGAATGGTGACCCGGTACGGGCACAATCAGGCACTGTCGGTTGCTATCGGTGACGTTGTAACAAAAGGTCAGACTATCGCAGTGATGGGTAGTACCGGCCGCTCCACAGGTGCTCATGTTCACTACGAAGTAATAAGAAACGGGCAACAAATCGATCCTCTGCCGTACGTTACCAAAAGACGTTAAGCAGCAGCCAGAAAAGGTTTACTCCGGTAAACCAGCACAAACAGATAGGGTGACAACCATGCACATGATGTGCGCGGCGTCATTTATTTTAAATCTACGAGCCCACCGGGATGCCGGAACTCGTAAAAAAGTAGTGGAATCATCAACCAAATGTTTGCAAGCATCCTGAGGAAAGTATTCGGTAGCCGTAACGACCGTCTCATAAAAAAACTAAAAAAGAACGTCGATGCCATCAACGCATTGGAAAAGGAATACGAAGCGTTAAGCGATGAGCAGCTAAAGGCGAAAACTGCCGAACTCAGAGCTCGTTTGGAAAAAGGTGAAACCCCGGAAGATATCCTTAACGATGCCTTTGCCACCGTACGTGAAGCCAGTAAGCGCGTTTACGGTATGCGTCACTTCGACGTACAGATGATTGGTGGTATGGTACTGCACACAGGTAAAATTGCAGAAATGCGTACCGGTGAAGGTAAAACCCTTACCGCGACCTTACCTACTTACCTGAATGCACTGACCGCTAAAGGTGTCCACGTTATTACCGTGAACGATTACCTGGCCCGCCGTGATGCCGACTGGTCCCGCGAATTGTTTGAATTCTTAGGCATGACAGTAGGGTGTAATGTGCCCGGCATGTCACCGGATATGAAGCGTGAGGCCTACAACGCCGACGTTACTTACGGAACGAACAACGAATTTGGTTTTGATTACCTCCGTGACAATATGGCCTTCAGCCCGCAGGATCGCGTTCAGCGCCCGCTGCACTACGCGGTAGTGGATGAGGTTGACTCTATTCTTATTGATGAGGCAAGAACGCCGCTTATTATTTCCGGTGCAGCCGAGGACAGCTCTCACCTGTACAGAGCAATTAATACGGTGATCCCTGAACTGGTTCAGCAGGAAAAAGAAGACGAAGAAGGGCAGGAAGGCGACGGCGATTACACCGTTGATGAAAAAGCCCGTCAGATTCACCTGACCGAGCGGGGACAAATCCACGTTGAAGAAATACTGCAACGTAACGGTATTCTGCCGGAAGGTGAATCACTGTTTGCTGCCGGTAATATTTCCCTGCTTCACCATATCAATGCCGCATTGCGTGCCCACAAGTTATTCCAGAAAGATGTGGATTACATCGTAAAAGACGAACAAATCGTCATTGTTGATGAGCACACGGGCCGCACAATGGAGGGCCGTCGCTGGTCTGAGGGCCTGCATCAGGCGGTAGAGGCCAAAGAAGGCGTGAAGATCCAGAACGAGAACCAGACTCTGGCATCGATTACCTTCCAGAACTATTTCCGTTTATACGACAAACTTGCCGGTATGACAGGTACTGCCGATACCGAAGCTTTTGAATTCCAGTCTATTTACGGACTGGAAACCGTGGTTATTCCGACTAACCGTCCAATGGCCCGTAAAGATATGGCCGACCTGATTTATCTGACTGCACAGGAAAAATACGACGCCATTGTGGCAGACATCCGTGTTGCAGTGAAAAAAGGTCAGCCGGTACTGGTCGGTACGGTGTCTATCGAAAACTCTGAACTGCTGTCCCGCTTTCTGAAGAAAGAAAAAGTGCCGCATAAAGTGCTGAACGCCAAGTTCCACGAACAGGAAGCGGATATTATCGCTCAGGCCGGCCGTCCCGGCGCTGTTACCATCGCGACTAACATGGCCGGTCGTGGTACAGATATTGTGCTTGGCGGTAACTGGAAAGCCGAAGCTGAGAAACTGGAAAACCCTACTGAAGCGCAACTTAAGAAACTGAAAGATGAATGGGAAGCGCTGCATCAGCAAGTACTCGATGCCGGTGGTTTGCATATCATTGGTACCGAGCGTCACGAATCACGCCGTATTGACAACCAGTTACGTGGTCGTGCCGGCCGTCAGGGCGATCCCGGTTCCAGCCGTTTCTACCTGTCGCTGGATGATGCACTGATGCGTATCTTCGCGTCTGAGAAAATGGCTGGCATGATGAAGCGCCTGGGCATGGAGCATGGCGAAGCCATTGAGCACCCGTGGGTAACCCGCGCAATTGAAAACGCCCAGCGTAAAGTAGAAGGCCGTAACTTCGATATCCGTAAGCAATTGCTGGAATACGATGACGTGGCTAACGATCAGCGGAAGGTCATTTACGAGCAGCGTAATGAACTGCTGGATGAAGGCGATATCAGCGAAACGATTAAAGCTATCCGTGTAGACGTGGTGAATGGCGTAGTTGATGAGTACATTCCTCCCCAGTCACTGGAAGAAATGTGGGATGTACCGGGGCTGGAAGAGCGTCTGAAAGCAGACTTTAAAGTCGACTTGCCAGTGCAGAAATGGCTTGATAGCGATGACAAGCTGTACGAAGAAAAACTCCGTGAGCGTGTTCTGACAGAAATCGAAGGCGCTTATCAGGAAAAGGAAAATGCGGTAGGCCCGGATGTACTGCGTCAGTTTGAAAAAGCGATCATGCTGCAAAACCTCGACAGTCACTGGAAAGAGCATCTGGCCGCTATGGACCACCTTCGTCAGGGTATTCACCTGCGTGGTTACGCCCAGAAGAATCCTAAGCAGGAATATAAGCGTGAATCCTTTGAACTCTTCTCGGGTATGCTTGAAGCATTGAAAGTGGAAGTTATCACCATCTTGAGCCGTGTGCAGGTAAAAGCTGAATCTGACGTGGAAAAGGTGGAAGAGCAGCGTCGTCAGGCTGACGATGTGCCTAAGAACTTTAATCATGAAGAGGCACCTGAACAGGCACCGGAGGCCGATGGCCAGTCAGGCATCCGTTCTGAAATGCGCCAGGGGCCTAAAGTAGGCCGTAACGACCCGTGCCCTTGCGGTTCTGGCAAAAAATACAAACAGTGCCACGGTAAACTGTCTTAATGAAAGAAGTGCATGTAGCCGTAGGTGTAGTACTTCGTGACGGGTTCGTTTATATCTGTAAGCGGCCCGACGACAAACATCAGGGCGGAAAGTGGGAGTTTCCCGGTGGTAAAGTGGATGCCGGCGAAACGGTGACTCAGGCACTGGCCCGTGAGCTTAAGGAAGAGATTGGTATTGATATACAAACCAGTCAGCCACTGACTGTTATCGGTCACGATTACGGAGATAAGCGGGTACTGCTTGATGTTCATACAGTCACGGACTTCGCCGGTGAACCTGCCGGTCTGGAAGGACAACAGGGTAAGTGGCTTAAGCTTTGTGCACTGGAGCCCGAAGATTTTCCCGCGGCGAACGTGGCGATCATAGAAAAGCTTCAGGGCTGAACTTACTCTGCGTCTGCTTTCAAATCAGAAACCCCGGCCATGAAAAGCCGGGGTTTCTCACATTTATAACCTGTTATTTCATTACAGCCATGTAATGTTTGAAATAAATACAAAAAAAGTCCGGTATTATAATCTGACTACGCCAAAAGGCTAGATTGACAGATATTCCGCTGCGTACGGTCTTCTCAGGCGCCCCCTAAGTCATTGAGATCTTATACCTAAATGCAGTTGTTGTGACATTTGTGCATAAGGCGACAAAGATGCACTTGTAGGGAGATCCCCCCACAACCAGATTTCCTCTTATACCAAGGTATCCTGTTTGATACCTAAAAATTTCAAGCCTGCTCTAAACCTTTACTAAACGCGCTGTTAAGCAAACGTTCATTCATAGTAAATTTCCGAGGTTTTCCATGGCACTGAAAAAAAGCACTGAGGCCAGCCCGGCCACACCGGCCGTAAGAGTTGACGCGAAACTACGCAGAGAAGCAGAAGAGCAGCGAAAAAAGGCCCGCACGCTCGCCAGGCAACAACAAGCTGCCGAGCGGGTAGCGACCGCGACAGCTGAACTGGCCAGTGGCATCAGTCAGTCTGCCAGCGCGACCGATCAGTTGGGTACTGCCATCAATGAAATTGCGGCCGGTGCAGAGGAGTCCAGCAGTGCGAGTCAGGAGAGTCTGGCGGCGATCACACAGATATCTTCATCACTTAAATCTCAGCTTACCTTATCCGGACAGACCCTGGATAAAACCAATGTGCTTCAAACCTTCGTTGACCGTGTTATGGGCAACCTCGGCAATATGATGGACAGCGTAAAAACAGCGTCCGAACACCAGTCACGCTCTGTAGTTATGATGAGCGAACTGGAGCAGCAAGCATCCAATATTGGTGAAGCAGTTAAACAGGTTACCCGTATCGCCGACCAGACTAACCTGCTTGCATTGAATGCGGCAATCGAAGCCGGACGCGCCGGTAAACACGGTAAAGGCTTTGCCGTTGTGGCTGATACAGTACGTGCTCTGGCTGAAGTATCGGACAAGAGCGCTGCCGACATCGCCATGCAAATCGAGCAAATTCAGCAGCAGTCAAATCAGGTTTCTGACGCAGTAAAACAATCATCGCAAGCCGCGTTGGAAGAAGTGACAAAAGGCGAAGCGGTAACCAGTCAACTGGCCACAATCAAAGAAGATATGCAGATCATTGCTAACGGCTCTGAATCACTGCAGACCAAAATCCGCGAAATGGATAATGCCGCAAAAGAAATCCAGGCAGGGTCTGAAGCCATTTCCTGTGCTGCTGACGAACAGTCTTCTGCTGCCCAGGAAGTGTCCAGTAACATTTCAGAGCAAAGTAGCGCTCTGTCACAAGCTGAGCAGGCTGCCCAGTCTCTGGAAATTATTACTGAAGAGCTTAAAAATAGCACCGACATCAATAAAAGCGCGGAAGAAGTAGCGTCCTCGGCAGAAGAGTTATCTGCAAGCATGGAGGAAATCAGCCGCTCAACCACAGAAATATCCACGGCTCTGAATCAGATTAACAACGGTGCGCAACAGGCAGCATCAGCGGTTGATCAGGCGGTGAGTAATATTGACACCCTCCGCGATGGTGTGGCGGAAGCCTCTGCTCAGTCTGAAAACGCGCTTACCCGTGGAGAGGCAATAACAGAACTGCTGAAAGAGAACCGCGCACTTATTGAAGAAATGGTGGAAGGTATCAATACCGCACTGGAAACCAGCAAATTAAACGTATCAGCCATTACTGATATGGAATCAATGACCCGCACTATCGACAAAGTTATCGATACCATCACCACCGTGTCAGTGAAAACCAGCATGCTTGCCGTTAACGGTGCTGTGGAAGCAGCCCGGGCGGGTGAATATGGAAAAGGTTTTGCCGTGGTATCTGCCGATATTCAAAGCCTTGCCGATGAGGCCGCTGAGAATGTTGAACAAATCAAAGATCTCATCAAAGCCATTCAGGATCAGACACAAAATGTAAAAACTGACCTGACCAACGTGGCAGAAAGTGCCTACCGTGAAGTGCAAAAAGCAAAGCAAACCACTGAAGACATCGCCGGTATAGCAACCGATATGGCAGAAGTGCTTTCTTACAACAAGGAAATGCAGCAAGCCGGTGAAGAAATTGCAGCCGCTGTAGCCCAGGCGCAGAAGGGCCTGGAGCAAATTGCCGCAGCGAATGAGCAGGCCAGCAGTAACTGTCAGCAGGCATTGTCTGCCGCAGAACAGCAGAGCAAAGGTGTGGAAATTCTTGCCCGCTCTATTGAGGAAATTTCCTCTGTCGCTGATGAAATGCAAAACAGCTAAGGCCGGTTGATTCAGAGTTAAAGGTGAGGTGAGACCATGCAAGAAATGGAAACTCAGGAAATTACCGCAACAGACACCGAGCTGCAGTTTGTTTCTTTCCAGATTGGAAAAGAGAAATTTGCATTTCCCATGCAGTCTGTTGGCGAAATTATACGTGTACCTGTGATGGTAGGTGTCCCGCTGGGGCCCCACCAGATGATGGGGCTGGCAAACCTGCGGGGTAATGTGCTGCCGGTTTACGATTTACGGGCTATTTTGCTGTCGTGTACAGCAGAGCAAACAGAAACATCCCGTGTTGTCGTTGTGGAGTCAACACTCGGTATGACGGGCTTTCTGGTCGACAAAGTAAACCGTGTGTACAGTGTGCCGAAAGATACCGTGGTGAATGACAAACAAGGCGATTCGTCAATTTCATATGACTACCTGCAAGGGTTGATTAAGCAAAAGAACGAACCGCTGGAGCAGATCCTCAATGTTGAAAACCTGGTGCAGTCACAGTTAACCGTCAGCCATAAAAAAGACGGTTCCGGCCTGCAACTGCAGCAAAACCGCACTGGCTCGCAAGACAACAACAGTGAAGCCGAAGATGATTTGCAGCAACTGGTGTGCTTCTCCATAGCCGGTCAAGAATTTGCTTTTTATCTCCATGATGTAGGCGAAATTGTGCGGGTGCCCGACGACATATCCGCCTTACCGGACAGTAATCCTTCAGTACTGGGGCTGGTGAACCTGCGGGGAAGAATTATTCCCATCGTGGATCTGGCCATGAATCTTGGCATGCAGCCCTGCGAAATGAACGATGCTACCCGCATCATCATTGTTAACTGCAGCGACAGCAGTCAGTCCGCTGTGGGCTTTGTGGTCGCGAAAGTCAGCAATGTGGTGAGTATATCGCCGTCGGCGCTGGAGCCTGTTCCGTCAATGTGTAACGACGGATATACCGATGGCGCGCTGGAAGCAGTTTACCGTGTGGAAGGCACAAAGCGACTCATTTCTATCGTTAACTTGCACAGCGTTTTCCAACGCTCGCTAAGCCAGGCGCTGAGCCAGGTTGATTTACAAGATGAGGTTTCTGATATGGCTAATCAGGACGAAGGGGTGCTGACCGAAGAAGACTATGCCCAATACGTGATCTTCTCCATTGCCGGTCAAGAGTACGGGGTAAGCATCGAAGATACCCAGGAAATAACACGCATTCCCGACAAGTTGGAAAGCGTGCCCAATACACCGGACTACCTGCAAGGCATTGTCAATCTGCGGGGCACGGTACTGCCTGTGATTGATTTACGCACGCGATTGGGATTACCCAAAGCGGAAGCCACTGACCGCCAGCGCATTGTGGTGCTAACCCGGAACAAGCAAAAAACCGGCTTTATTGTGGATGGCGTGGCAGAAGTTAAAACCGTCATTACCGATTCTATCGAAGATGCGCCTTCACTGTCTGATGAGCAAACCGAGCTGTTAAACAAGCTCATTAAACTCAATAAAGAGCAACGCATCATTCAGCTCATCGAGCCTTCGGTACTGCTGAACGACAACGATATTGCAAAAGTAAACGGGGGTTAACGGGAAGATGGCAGTCAAAGTATTAGTGGTAGATGACTCTGCCTTGATGCGGAAACTGTTCACACAGGTTTTCACTGCACGGGGCTATCAGGTTGATTCAGCCCGCGATGGCGAGGAAGCACTGACGAAATCAGCAGCTTTTAAACCTGATGTGATTACTTTAGATATCAACATGCCTGTAATGGACGGTCTGACCTGTCTCAGTCTGCTAAGAAAGTTTCACCAGTGTCCGGTGCTGATGCTGTCATCGCTGACACAGAAAGGTGCGCTGGTGACACTGGAAGCGCTGGCACTGGGAGCGGCAGACTTTGTCTTGAAGCCCAGCGGCACGGTAAGTGCGGATATCAGCGACATTGAAGATGAGCTGATTTCCAAAATTGAAGCCCTTACCGCAAACGTCAGGCGAACGGCAGCACCGTCAAATCCCGTGCACACGCAACAGCAAACGGCAGCGGTAAAAGCAACGGCAGCGCCGGTAAAAAATGGCAAGGTTCAGGTGGTGATGATTGGTGTATCCACCGGTGGCCCGCGCAAACTTGAGCAGATTTTGTCTCAGTTGCCGGCCAGCTTTCCCTGCCCGGTAGTTGTAGCGCAGCATATGCCAAAAGCGTTTACTGCTGCACTGGCGAAAAGGTTGAATGATTTATGTCCTCTTGAAGTGATGGAAGTCAGCAGCCGTATGCCGGTGGAGACCGGCAAAGTGTATATCGCAAAAGGGGATGCAGATCTGTCGTTCGTTAAAAACCAGAACACGGTGTTTGTCAGACCCATCCCGGCCAGTCCGAATTTTCTCTGGCATCCCAGTGTGGATCGCATGGTGGAGTCGGCATTGGGATGTTTCGATGCCAAAAATATGCTGTGCGTACAGCTCACCGGCATGGGGTGCGATGGTGTGGCTGCCATGTCGAAAGCTTACTGCAGAGGTGCTGTGACCATTGCGGAGAGTGAAGCTACTGCAACCGTATTTGGGATGCCGAAAGAACTTATTCAGGCGGGGTGCGCCAGTCATGTGCTTGACAGTCACGCCATCGCTCAACGTATTAATCATTTGTGTAAGCAATAGGAGTACGCCATGGGACTGAGAAAAAGCCGCGGAGAGTCTGCCAGTCAGGCTGACCGCAGACAAAATAGCAGAGACCTGGCTTCCTTTATTGACGATTTACAGGCGAGTTGTGCCGATGTCAGACGTTGGGCGGCAAGAGATCTGACGAACAATCTGGCAGCCCGGACTGCTTTGCTTGAGCAAATTGACATTGAGCACGAGCCCACCGTACTGGAGGCGTTATTCAGCGCTGTCGAAGGCATGTGTGACGAAGATATGGCCGGTGCGCTGCTTGAAAAGCTGAAGTCGGAAGATGCGCAGGTACGTAACGGGGTAATTGAGTTGCTGCAAAGCCAGCCGGTACTGTTCGCAGCCCATGTAAACGAACTTTTATGTGATGAAGACAGTGATGTACGGATTTTTGCCGTGGACGTTATCGGCGCTATTCGTCATCCGGATGCTGCAACGTGGTTGCACAATGTCGTGTTGAACGATAACAACATCAATGTGGTGGGTACCGCAGTAGATAAACTGTCAGAAATTGGCGATAGCGGAACGCTGGAGGTACTCGAAAAAGTATCTGCCCGTTTTCCCGGTGAAGCTTATATCCAGTTCGCGATTCAGTGCGTACGGGATTCTGTTGCAGGAGAGGGTGTATGACCAGCATCCGGACAACGTCGCCGGCAGGGGAAATCTCTGACGCTGACTTTGACCGGTTCCGCTCAATGTTCTACCGGAAAACCGGCATTTACTTCGAAGATTCCAAACGATACTTCGTTGATAAACGGTTGAAGGAGCGCATGAAGCAAACCGGCCACAATCTGTTTAAGAGTTACTTTACCTTCATGCGTTTTCAGGCGTCCGGTGAAGAACTTCAAAGTCTTGTCAATGCCATGACGGTGAACGAAACCTACTTTTTCCGCGAGGAATACCAGTTCGAAACCATGTGCCGTCATTTAATGGATGATTTAGACAGCATGCGACCGGCCGGCGAGGATTTAAGGATCTGGTCAGTACCTTCAAGCACAGGTGAAGAGCCGTATTCCATTGCAATTTACCTGCTTGAGTACTGGAAAGGACTGGATCACCGCGACGTGGAGATTGTGTCGTCTGATATCGATACCAGTGTCCTTGAACATGCTAAACGAGGCATTTATTCCAAGCGGTCTGTTCAAAATATTCCGCTGACTGTCCGGCAGCGTTATTTCACTCAGAAGGGCAATGAGTTCCATTTGAGTCCCGACATTAAAGAGTCCGTGACTTTATGTCTGGCGAACATTCTTGGCACTGAAGTGCCCGGCCGTTTCCGTTCATTCGACCTGATTTATTGTCGCAACCTGCTGATTTATTTTGACGACGATTCACGTCGTAAGGCAGCGCAGGTGTTATATGACGCACTCAAGCCCGGAGGCTACATATTCTTAGGCCACAGTGAGTCCATGAGCCGCATTTGCTCATTATTCAAAATTAAAAAGTTCGGTGACGTTATTGTTTACCAGAAGCCCGGGTTCGAGGGAGTCAGCAGATGAAAACTATTATGATCGTGGATGATGCCAATACTGTCCGCACTTACCACCGGATGATTGTTGCCAGCGCGCAACGCAATGTGGAAGAAGCAGAAAATGGCGTAGAAGCGCTCGAAAAGGCAATGGGTAAACAAATCGATCTGTTCATGGTTGATGTCAATATGCCGAAAATGGATGGCTACCGTCTGTGTCAGGAAATTCGCCGGGATGCAGGATTGAATCAAGTGCCTATTATTATGATAAGCACGGAATCTCAGGCTGCAGACGCGACCCGGGCATTCGACTGTGGTGCAAACTTCTATATGACCAAACCCGTGGACGGCACCACGTTAAATGACATGGTGTCACTGATGCTGGGAGAATAATCATTATGAGTGAGCTGTTAGATACATTCATCGGTGAATCCAGGGAAAATCTGGAATCTGCCAGCCAGGAGCTGCTGACCCTGCAAAACAGTGGTTATGATGCTAAAGCGGTCGACACGATTTTCCGTGATATTCACACTATCAAAGGTTCATCGGATCTGTTCGATATCAAGCCGCTGACCCGCCTTGCTCATGCCTCTGAAGATTTACTGGATTGCATGCGGGCCGGCGAAGTGTCTTTTACCGATGAACTTGGTGATGTGCTGTTAGAAGCATTTGATCAAATCAGCACATTTTTTGATGAGCTTGAGTCGGGAACCCATCAATTATCTCAGTGGGAAGAAACGTCCACCGGGCTTGCTGCCAGATTGCGTAGCTTTATGGAGCCGGCATCCGGCGGGACCAGTTCAGACACTGAACAAGGAGATAGCCATCTCATTGATAACAGCGCATCTGATTCTCCGGCTACTGTTGCTCCTGTACCTGACAAAGCGGCTGCCTGGCTAAATGAGCTAAACGAAAAGTGCCGTATCAGCGCGTTTTTCAGTGCACTGGAAAGCGATGAAATGGTTCATGTTATCCGCTATACACCGGATGCAGACTGTTTCTTTCGTGGTGAAGATCCGTTTAACGTCAGTCTGGCAACCCCGGGGCTTATCTTTCACACTTTGTCCCGTAAAAATCATGTAGAAGGTCCTGAAGATGTTTTCCTTTGCCACCTGGACATTACAATCCTCTGTGTGGCCAGTTCAGCTTCACTGGCTGGGCACTTTGCGTATTACGAAGGCCAGTATGAACATGATGCTATTTCCGCAGCCAGTTTTTACTCATTATGTGAGCCACTGCTGACTGGCTTCTTACAAAGTGATGATGCTGATGGTATCACCGAAGCGGCAGCGCTGGCAGACAACGAGCAAGTGGCCCGCATATGCAGCTTCCTGTGTGCTTCGCTGAATCCGGACTCCGTACACTGGCAAATCAGTGAATGGCTTGAAAAACTCGCAGCAGGTGAGGCCCTGTCACGCTTCTGTGATATTGCCACTTCAGCCGGAGATGCTGCTACATTCGAAGAGCAGGCGCAGACTGAAGCCGGTGACGCTTCAGGTACTGACTTTGCCACCGGTGAAGATAACGCTGAGACACCAGACTCAACGACAGATGACTCCGGTTGCGGAAATAGCGACGGATTATCCGGAAGTGCCCTTGCCATGCTTGAGCAGCAACAAGCCTTACTGGAACGCCTGGCGGCAGGGGAAGGCAATCCTGCGTCGCTGGCGTCAGTGAATCTGGTTGTCAGCCGTGTACTGGGTGCTGATGTGGTTGAACGGTCTGTTGAAGACTTGCTGGCTCTCATTGCCGGTGAACAGGTTGAAATACCTCAGGCTGACACATGCGAAGAAGAAGCTGACGCAGTAGAGCCTGAGATAACTGCTGCTAAGGAAACTGAACAAAACGTTCCTGTCGCTCTGAAGCCTGTTGCGGAAGAGGCGGCGCAGAGTGCAGCTCCGGCTAAAACGGCAGAGCGTCAGGTACCACGTACGTTAAAAGTTAATCAGGAGAAAATTGATTACCTGATGGACCTGGTGGGCGAGCTGACAGTTGCGAAAAATTCTCTGCCTTATCTTGCCCGGCAGGCAGAAGAAGAAGGCGGCAGCAGAAAACTCAGTAAACAGATTAAGTCACACTTCACTATCGTGAACCGTCTTACCGAAGAGCTTCAAAGTGCTGTTCTGCAAATTCGTATGGTTCCTGTATCTCACGTGTTTCAGCGTTATCCCCGTCTGGTGCGGGATCTGGCCCGCAAGCTCGATAAGAAGATTGACCTTGAAATGCAGGGGGAAGACACGGAATTTGATAAGAATCTGATTGAGTCTTTGTCTGAGCCTTTAATCCACTTACTGAGAAACAGCATCGATCACGGTATTGAGTCCCCTGCTGACCGTCTCAGTGCGGGTAAAAATGAAACCGGAAAAATTGAGCTCATTGCCACACCGCAGGATGACAACGTAGTGATAGAAATCCGCGATGACGGTAAGGGCATTGATCCGGCGAAGATCAAAATGCTTGCATACCAGAAAGGCGTAATTACCGAAGCGCAGCTTGAATCAATCAATGATGACGAAGCACTGCAACTGATATTTGCACCCGGCTTTTCCACTTCCGAGCAGGTGTCTGATTTGTCCGGTCGCGGTGTGGGAATGGATGCCGTGAAAACCATGGTTACTCAGGCTGGCGGTCATATTGAAATGCAGTCTGAAGTGGGTACCGGCACACGTTTCCGTCTTGTGTTGCCGCAAACTATGTCGGTTAACCGTGTGATGATGTTTGAAGTCAGCGACCAGATGTTCGGCGTCAGTATGGACAGCGTGGTGGAAACCGTAAAAGTGCGCCCTGAGGAAATCCAGCAAATCAAGAATCATCAGGTGCTGGTTATCCGCGACAAGCTGGTACCGCTTCATTGCCTGCGTGACTATCTGGGGTTTGCACCGGAAACGCAAAATACAGAAGAACAGTCTATTCTTGTAGTAAACACAGGCAATGGGGATATCGGTTTGGTTATCGATAAATTCCATGAGGGTATTGATGTTATCCAGAAGCCGCTTGAAGGTGTGATGGCGGGCTACGCCCACTTCAGCGGCACAGCCTTACTGGGTGACGGACGGGTTCTGCTCATTATCAACATTCCGGAGTTACTGTCATGCCGATAATTTTCAAGCAAAAGGTTGCAGCACTCGACGGCAACTGTGAAATCGATTTAGCGGAAGAACTGGATCTCTGGCTGGCAGAGAATCCGAAAAGACAGGTTAATCTGAAAAAGCTCACCCACGCCCATACCGCCCTGTATCAGGTATTAATTAAACATCAGACCGGTATTTCTGTATGGCCTGAAGCGGGAGAGTGGGGCTGGCTTAAACGTGCCATTGATGCCGGTTTATATAACGCGGAGTCTCAGGCATGACAAAAGTGCTTGTGGTTGCAAACCGTAAAGGTGGTACAGCCAAAACAACGACAGTAGTGAATCTGGCTTACGCACTGAGCGAGAAAGGGGCGAAAGTGCTGGTGATTGACCTTGATAATCAGGGGCATATCGAACTGGGTTTCACTGCACAACCGGACTTACTCTCTGCACTTTCTCAACCGGCGTGGATGAGCGAATTCGAAGAGTTCAAAGGCGTGCTGGCATACAGCGACAGGATCCATCTGGCGCTGGCACATACTGACAGCGCCTTTGATGAATCCGCATATACCCTGAACCGGTTCAGTCAGTTGTTTGATAACGCAGGCGACGCCGGGCACTACGACATAATTCTGGTTGATACGCCGCCTACATTGGGGCCCCGGTTGTTATCAGCACTTGCCGGCGCACACCGCATTGTTATTCCGGCCGAGCCGACGCCACTGGCTTCTGACGGCGTAAACAAGCTGCTGAATGCGTGTATGAAAGCTATCAGGAATAAGCACTTCCGTGCCAGTGGCATTGATATTCTGCCCGTGATGGTGGATGGCAAATTACGGATACATCGTCAGACACTGGGTCTCTGGCAGGAGAAATTCGGAGCGGGCAGAATCTTGCCTGCTATTCGTCGCAACGTAAAACTGGCGGAAGCATTCGCTGTACATCAGCCAGTCAGCGAATATGCGCCATTTTCCGCAGGAGCGAAAGACTATCGCTCTCTATGCGACAGTCTTTTCTCATAGAAACGAGGTGATCAATGAAGACCATCCATTTAGTTGACGATTCGGCGACCATGCTGATGAGTATGGAAATGCTGTTAAAACGTGCAGGCTACGACATCATTAAATCAGAAAATGCTGAAGCTGCGCTGACAACACTGCAAAGCGCGTCACCAAAACTCATCATCACCGATTTGAACATGCCGGGAATGAACGGCATCGAACTGATTAAAGAAATAAAGAAAAATACGAAATTCAGATTCACACCTATTTTGATGCTGACCACTGAATCCCAACAAACTAAAAGGGAAGAAGCAAAGCGTGCTGGCGCCACAGGATGGCTGGTAAAACCTGTCGAACCTGATCAATTGATCGCAGTAGTAAAACAATTGGTGCCGTAGGAGGCTTTATGGTGAATTTACGAGAAATATTTCTGACTGCTGTTGCACGCCTGAAGCAGGCTCAGTGGTACGCCAGTCCGTCTGTACAAGCGGCGGTACTGTGTATTACCGGAACAGGAATCGCGATGGTAAGCGTGCTGCTTATAAACCAGTTTGCCGGAACGCAGTTGTCATGGTGGGGAGCAATTATTTGTAGTCTCGTCACCAGCGCTGTCTGGGTTGTACGTCAAACCGTGGCTGAAACACGTCATATTGATGAACTTGAAACAGCACTGGCGGAAGCAAATGCTTATCTGGACAAAACCTCAGAACAGTTGCATACCACTCACCAGCAGGTAGATGAGTATGCAAGTATTCTGAACGGACAGATTGACGGTATTTCTAACATTACCGAAGAAGCTTCCGTCGACTTGATGAGTGCCTTGTATCAAATTGAAGAAGTCATTCAAAACGGTATCGACAGTATTGAGCTCTCCCGGCGGAATACTGCTGACTTTAAAGAAGAAAGTGCAGCGGAAATTGACCAGGCAAACCACCGTCTGGAAGAAATTACCCAGTTAATAAATACCCAGCATGAACACGACAAAGCGCACACTGCGGCGATTCAGGAAGTCCTGCAGGAAATTGATAAGCTCAAAGAGCTCACTGAGCTGGTAAAAAACATCGCGTTTCAAACCAACTTGCTGGCACTGAATGCAGCGATTGAAGCTGCCCGGGCCGGAGAATACGGGCGAGGATTCGCTGTGGTGGCAGAGCAGGTAAGAACCTTATCTTCCCAGTCGTCAGAGGCCGCGGAGAAAATTGAATCCGGGATCCGTTCCGCTATGGAAACGGCAAAAATCCACGGTGAAAAATTGCTCTCCACGAATCAGAGTGACGAAACCTGTGAGTTACTGACGTCGTTCTCCGGCTCTCTGGCCAGCATGACAGCCCATTACCGCCGGCTCGAGGAATTCAGCCCGCGGATGCTCAATTGCTTCAGCGGCGTAGCAAAAGACATCGCCGGCAAAGTCAGCGGGGCAATCGGTAAGATCCAGTTTCAGGATATTATCCGCCAGCGCGCCGAGAACGTAAAACTGGAACATGAAGCCCTGGTAAGCCTGTTCGGCCAGTTCTCTGACTACATTGACGGACGCAAGGCTTTCGACGATTCATTCAATTTAAGTACGGCGGAAATGTTTGAAAAATATGTCATGGAAGATCAGCGCCGTATTCACTTCGACCTGACCACCTCTACCGGTGAAAAGCGGGTAGCGCCGGAAGAAACCCGGGAACCGAAAATCGAGTTGTTCTGATCTGCATAGTTTCAGAAATGAAACAGGCCACTTTGTAAAAGAGTGGCCTGTTTTTTATCGTCTCACACTAACCGGTACTTGGTGGCAGCACAAACCTTCAGGATCAGAACTCAATCCGGTCAGCGGTGGCGAAGGCCACGTCTAATTTGAAATATGCTGCTTCATTTATAAAGTGGGGGTAGGTTTCTTTGTCACCTTCCCAGACATAATCAGAACCGTCAAACCCCCGGAATACCGGTGCACCCGGAAGCAGCGGCGTAAAATCCTGATCCTGAATGCTGTGGTGGATCATGGCTTTACGTACGCCGTTCTCATCCAGCGGGAATTTTACCTCATAACCCAATCTGAAAGCCTCGCAGGCAGGCAGCGAATCCATTGAGCTGCTATCTGTATTCCAGGCAACACAGAAATCCAGTATCGCTTCCGCCATCGTTTGCGTTAACTGGTAAACATCTTCCCGTAATACGCCCTGTGGCTGAGCGCCGACTTCAATCATCACACCTTTTTCACCCACGGTGCATAAATAGCCATGAGATGCGTAGTCTTTTTCATCTTCCACCAGAATATTGGCTTCCGGCATGACGTCTTTAACAAACCGGGCGAGTTTGGTATTAAACTCGTCGGTTTCCAGCACAATAAGGGTAGCGCCCATGTGGCTGGTGGTATTGTGAATGTCGATGAAAAAATCTGTTGCAGCATTACCCTTCGGGCCAAAGCGTTCATTCAGCGATTTTGCCAGAATAGCCTCTCTGGCCGGGTTGTCTGCCGCAAGACGTTCAGCAGTAAACTGCCGGTTTAAATCTTCATCCAGAAAACGGACATTAGCGTTCATAGCCGCCGAATTGGCAAAATCACAGGTGACATTCAGAGACGAGAAGCGCTCAGGCAAACCAGACTTCTGCCAGTTGCGGATAAGTTGAATACCACTGGTCTCGTTGCCGTGAGTACCGCCAATAAGTGCAATTGAATTTAACATAAGAGAAAAGCCTTATCTGAATTCGGGCTGAGTGCCCGGATACATTCACACAAAACGCTCAACGGGGAAGGGTTTAGTGTTTAAAAAAATCGTCCTGCTGCTGACTGAGCATTGCTTCAATGTCCTCGATATCAGGCATTCCGGGCGGTGTATCAGAATGTTGCTTTGGCCCGGGAATCGCGCGCTCTTCACCAGCCCATTCTCCCAGATCGATAAGCTGGCATTTCTTGGAACAAAAAGGACGATGTTTATTTTCTGCAGACCACTCGACAGATGTGCTGCATACAGGACAGTTAACCTTCACTGAATTCACTCTCTTTCAGGTAAAAAGTATGGCGGCAGTCTAGCAGGCTGCCATAGCAAAAGACACTGTATTCTCCACAGAGGGAGACTGTCCGGCTTCGTTTTCAAACAGCATAAAGCGAATGGCGAAGCGGTATTTATTGCCGCTGAGAGTAGGGTAATACCCCTGATTGGCATCACAGCGAACACGGATTAATCCGCACTTGTCATCAGCCACGCCCTGATAAAAGCCGTTTGTGGCTTCCATAGGTTTAAACGGACCTCTTTCCCGCAGGAATGACAACAGTACCGATACTGTTTCTTCCAGCAATGACAGGGATAAAAGCCATTCTTTCATCGATTCCTGAATGTCTTCTTTGGAACGGTTAAGCCAGTAGTGTAAATTGGGTAAGTCAAAACTGCAGGTGCCGCCGGGTATGGAAAAACGCTGCCGGATACCGTTAAGAAATTTATCTTCTTTCAGCGCTGTGCCGAATTTGCGTTCCGCTTTTAGCTTTCCTTTCAGGCGTACAATCACTTTTAAGGACTGTTCAAGCGCGTCTGTATCAATATTCGGATATTGGGACCAGTGCACCAGATTGCGTTCATGCACATCAAGATCTTTAATCAAATCAGTACGCAGATCAATCCGGTCCAGCAGATCCATAAGGGTGAATAATTGCTCGAAGAAGTACACATGCAGGGCTTTATTCTGCACTGAGGCACCGGTTTTCAACTGCGCAAGCAGATGCTCGATGCGCAGGTAATTCCTCACTTTTTCTTTAAGCGGAAATTCGTATGTGGTGCTGGTCATGTGGGCCTCTCTGATAAACTGTTAGCACTACAGCGCAAAAGTGCCAAAATATCAAGCCCTAAGGAAAAAACAGCCGTTCAGCTACCGGGGGGATTTCTCTGCTGCTTTCAGTAATATTTGATGTAATTGTTCAACCTGAGCGGGTAAAAGTTCAAGCGCACCGTTGTTATCTATAATATGACTGGCCTTAGCCAGCCGGTCATGGCGGCTGGCCTGAGATGCCATGATCCCGCGGATAGTGTTCTCGTCACTGCCATCCCGCTTAAGTGCCCGTGTAAGTTGCGTGTTTTCCTCACAGTCAACCACAATCACGGTATCTGCCATCGCATCAAGTCCGTTTTCTATGAGCAGAGGCACCGAAAAAATCACGTAGGGGCTGGTGGCTGCTTCAAGCTGCTTTCGCATTTCTTCCCTGATTGCCGGATGGAGCAGGGCGTTAAGCCACTGTTTTGCCGTTTCATCAGCGAATACCTGTTTACGCAACGCGGCGCGGTTCAAACTGCCGTCTTTTTGTAAAATGTCACGGCCAAAATGACCGGCGATTTTCGCAAGCGCCGGCGTACCGGGTTCAACCACCTGACGGGCAACTACGTCAGCATCGACAATGGTTATGCCGAGCTGCGCAAATAAATCACTGACGGCAGACTTACCGCTGCCGATCCCACCGGTTAACCCTGCTACATAAGGAAGGCTCATGCACCCATCACCCAGGCAAGATAACCATCTATGATCTCTGCCTTGTACAATAATGTGAGATAACCGGCGACGGCGAGATACGGACCAAAGGGGATCGCAAGAGATTTACCGGAGCGCTGCACAATCATCAGTGTGATACCCGCCACGGCTCCCACCACGGAGGAAAGCAGGATAATAATGGGCAGCCCCTGCCATCCGGTAAAGGCGCCTAATGCGGCAAGCAATTTAAAATCGCCGTACCCCATTCCTTCCTTTCCGGTGAGCAATTTAAACAGCCAGTAGACAGACCATAAACTTAAATAGCCCGCAGCAGCACCAATAATGGCATCCACCGGACCTGTAAAGACAGATTGAGTACTTAAGATCAGTCCCAGCCATAGCAATAGCAGTGTTAATTGATCAGGCAGCAGCATTTTATCAAGGTCGATAAAGAGCAGTGCGATAAGAATAAAGACTAGCAATACCGCCCAGACGCCCTGCACTGTGGCACCGAAATGCCAGGCTGTAAAAGTACATACCAGCGCGGTGAACAGTTCTACCAGCGGATAACGGATTGAAATACCAGCCTTACACCCCGCACATTTTCCGCTCAGCATCAGATAGCTGAGCACAGGAATGTTTTCCCATGCCCGGATTTTGTGCTGACAGTGGGGGCAGGTGCTGTCCGGTTTTACCAGATTGAAAGGTTCCTGCTGTTGGACTTGCTCGTTTTCGTGAAAATAACTTTGGTATTCCGCTTTCCAGCTTCGCTCCATCATAATAGGGAGACGGTAGATGACAACGTTTAAAAAACTGCCAACCAGTAAACTGAAAATGAAGATGGTGGTGAGAAACACCGGCAGACTCTGCTGCATTAATGAAATGATGGCGTCCATATAAGCGCTTTATTTTTATCGTGTTCTGATACAACAAGACTGCCCGAAAAGCAGTCCTGTCTCAATGAATAATTAGTCTTGGGTGTGTAACCAGAGGCGGTTGCTCAAATTTGTTACACCACGTTACCCATCTGGAAGATAGGCAGATACATGGCCACAATCAGACCGCCGATAATCACCCCTAGCACTGCCATGATGATAGGTTCCAGCAAGCTGGTGAGACCATCGACCATATCATCCACTTCTGCTTCGTAGATTGTCGCTATTTTAGACAGCATTTCGTCTACCGCACCGGACTCTTCACCAATGGCAACCATCTGGGTAACCATGTCGGGAAACACGTTAGTAGCCCGCATGGCTGTGTTCATTTGTAAACCGCCCGCTACTTCTTTCTTGATGAATAAAATAGCTTCCCTGTACACGGCATTTCCCGATGCACCGGCAGCGGAATCAAGAGCACCGATTAACGGAACACCAGCGGAAAAGGTCGTTGACAGGGTACGAGCGAATCTTGCAACAGCCGCTTTTTTCAGAATATCGCCAACGACAGGTGCTTTTAAAACCAACGCATCAACTTTGTCCCGTAAACCGGGTGATTTCCGGTGAGCTCTGATAAACAGAAACACACCAGCTGCAAGACCAGCACCTATAAAAATGCCGTAGTCCTGAACGAACCTTGAGATCGCCAACACAAATTGAGTGAAAGCCGGCAACTCAGCCCCGAAACTGCTGAATATTTCTTCGAACTGGGGGACTACGAACACTAAAAGTACTGTTGTAACTATAAAAGCGACGACGACAACAGCAATAGGATAGAACATCGCTTTTTTGATCTTTGACTTGAGCGCTTCCGCTTTCTCTTTATAGGTCGCGATCCGATCGTAAATGGTTTCCAGTGCACCGGATTGTTCACCGGTTTTCACCAGATCACAGTATAAATCATCAAAATAAAGAGGATGTTTTCGTAATGCAGTCGAAAGAGGGTTACCAGCCTTAACTTCGTCTGTTATTTCACCGAGAAGTTTACGCATAGAGGCCTTATCATGGCCTTTAGAGATCATTTCAAGAGATTGAATCAGTGTGACGCCAGCGCCCAGCATGGTAGCTATTTGTCTTGAAATGACACAAATATCTTTCGCATCAATTTTCTTGTCGCCCCCAAAAAGAGGCTTGCTCATTTTTTTTACTTTATGGGCAGAAATTCCCTGACGACGTAACAGGTTTTTAGCTTCAGCCAGCGTCAGTGCTGATATTTCGCCTTTCCTGTTACTGCCTTGTTTATCTTTTCCCTGCCAGACAAAAGTTTCTGCTACTTTGGCCATCATTTCACCCTGAAAAAATAATGAGTATTTAACACAAAAGCCCAGCTGGTACTGGGCTTTTGGATTGAAGGCTTAACTGATTAGCACAGTGAAGCAGGTGTACATTTTGCGGACCAGGTCACACGACCACTGTCGTACTTTGGAGTCAGAACATAAGTCGCAGTATCAGTACCTGCAATTTTACCGTCAGAGGGTTCGGTTGCAGTAATTACACCGTCTGCCACTTTGATGCCTGCGATGCCAGCCCCTGCTGTTACATCAGCTGGTATGCCATTCGAACCTGCCGTACAACCTTTTTCTGTATCCAGTGTCTGAGCACAAACTTCAACAGAGGATTTTACACCGGCAGTTGCGTTTACAACTTCAGTAAAGCGTGCCTTCTCTGTGTAGCTGTTGTACGCTGGCAAAGCAACTGCTGCCAGGATACCGATGATAGCAACAACGATCATCAGTTCGATAAGAGTGAAACCTTTTTGGTTTTGAGCGTTAACATTTTTCATGGTATATCTCCGGGTTTGCGTATAAGCGCTAAATTAAATAATTCATTCAAAGTTACGATTTATACCCGAGTCGTCCTTTTCAACGTCCCCGGTACTTGATGCTCAGTATAGGCGGAGCAAGCCAACTGACAAGTATTCAGAAATATACATATGAATAGGTTCTACATCAGTGAGGGGATGAGAGTGAATACCTTTAGGGGATAACAGGAATGTATCCACTCTTTTGATTTGTAAGTGAATTTTATCCTTTCATAGCGACACGAAGCGACAGATCTATAGCCTGAACGTGTTTCGTTAATGCCCCTGAAGATATGAAGTCAACCCCTAATTTTCCTAACGATTGCAATCTTTCTTCCGTAATATTGCCAGACACTTCGAGTTTACTCCGGCCTTTTGTGATGTCGACTGCGCTTTGGATCTGATCGTTTGTAAAGTTATCAAGCATGATGATATCTGCACCGGCATCAAGCGCCTGCTCAAGCTCATCAAGGCTTTCCACTTCCACTTCCACCGGTTTGTCCGGATGATTTTGCTTTGCGATCTGTACAGCCTTCGTAATCGATCCGCAGGCAAAAATATGATTCTCTTTGATCAGAAAGGCATCGAATAATCCGATCCGGTGATTCTGACCACCGCCACAGGCGACGGCATATTTTTGGGCAAGGCGTAGTCCGGGCAGCGTTTTACGGGTATCCAGTATCTTCGTCGGATAGCCGTCAAGCAGCGATGCATAATGATGTGCAACGGTTGCCGTGCCGGAAAGGGTTTGCAGAAAATTCAGCGCAGTGCGCTCAGCGGTGAGAATGCCTCTGGCAGGACCGGACAGTGAAACCAGCACGTCATTAGCTTTGGCTGCACTCCCGTCTTGTGTATGGATCGTGATATCTATTTGCGGATCGATCAAATTGAATGCCGCTTCCACCCAGGCCATACCACAAACAATACAATCTTCACGGGTAATAATGGTGGCTGTGGCCTGCGTGGATGCATCAATCAGGTTTGCGGTGATATCTGCACCGGCCTCGGCGCTGCCGCCCAGATCTTCAGCCAGTGCTTCTGAGACTTGCTGGCGGATCGCGGCTTGAGAAGGAATAGTCATGCTTACGCTCTGCTTATATTAAAGTGTACGCAATATTAACCATTCTCCGCGCTGAGTAAACTCAAGCTGCTTTAAAACGCTCATTCCGAGTAAAATTTGTTCACCATTCATACCGGGGTTGAGATTCGCACGTACGTTATAAACAGTAATATCGCCAATAGACACACTGTTTAACTCTGTTCTTGCAACACGGACCACACCGTTGGCGGTTTGTGCCAGTGCACTGCCCGTAGTAATTAAGCCAAGTCTTTCCTGCAGATGTGCGGGAATGGCAACATCTGTTGCGCCGGTATCGATCATAAACTCAACCGGTACGCCATTTATCGTCCCCGCCGTGACGTAATGACCGGCGCGGTTTTGTTTCAGCCGTACTTCCGTCTGATTATCAATGCGTACGGATTCCGGTTCACGATTCGGGTTTTCCTGCCGGTCAAGCAAGTCGCCAAAAACAAATGTCAGCAAGCCCAGCCCGCAAATCCAGGCCAGTATGTACATCCACTTTCCGGCATTGTGTTCACTGCTCACCGTTCCCCCGGCTATATATAAGTGTCTAACTTTGAAAGTTATATGTAGGGTTATTCTTGAGTATGGCAATAGCAGATGTCAAACTTAGGCATGACCTGAGATTTTCTGTGCGACCATGGATTTTATCCCCGACAGTCAGTACACACCGTCACCGTTCTATGATGAGCGGCCGGAAGATGCCTGCATTTCATTGCTTGTCATCCATAATATTTCATTACCTGCCGGACAGTACGGTACAGGTGATATCCGCCGGTTGTTCACCGGAACCATTGATATCAATGCACATCCTTCATATGGCGATCTTAAAAACGTAAAAGTATCCGCTCATTGTGTGATTTACCGTGACGGGCAGGTTGAACAGTTTGTGCCGCTGTCGGCAAGAGCCTGGCATGCCGGGCTTTCTGTTTTTCAGGGGCGTAATAAATGTAACGACTACGCCATCGGTATTGAAATGGAAGGTTGCGATAACGAACCTTTCACTGCTGGGCAATATCAGGCACTACAACGGGTGACACAGTTTATTATCGACACCCATCCGGCCATCACCATTGGCAGAATTACCGGACACAGTGATATTGCACCCGGCCGTAAAACCGATCCCGGAGAGTATTTTGACTGGTGCCGGTTGCGCACAGGCTTGTCGTTTGAAGCGACAAAGCAGTAGTAACGTTAATTAATATTGTTTAAGTGATAACGGGTCACCGGACCCGGGCATAAAGGAATAATGACGTGATTCTGATAAGTCTTTTACTGGCGCTGGCGTTTGACAGAATGTTCTTGCGGAACCGCTACTGGCAGTCACCGGTTTTTGTTAACTTCTGTTTACGGAAAATGGGAATAAGCGGCGACGATACACAGGCATCCCGCAAAATCTGGCTGTACCTTCTTATACCAGCGGTGCTTTTAGGGCTGACAGAAACTTACATTTTCGGTGGCTTTCTGACATTTATCGTTCAAACGGCGGTGCTGTTCCTCGCATTAGGGTGTACGAATTTTCGCCGGATTTATAAGTCCTGGCTTCAGGCTGCCCAGCGGGAAGACAGAGAAGCCTGTGATTTGTATGAAAAAGAACTACATCTCGGGTTGCTGGGTAAAGAGGATAATGAACCGGAGCCGGACGACGGCACACGTATGCAGCAGTTACTTTTGCTGGCAAACTTTCGTTATTACGGCGCGGTAATGTTGTTCTTTATATTCTTCGGTGCACCAGGCGCATTGTTCTATATGTTTGTCCGTGAAGCTCACCATTATTACCGCGGCAAACACATGGAGGCAGCGCTGACCACAGGGCAGTTGCTCTTCGCACTGGAATGGTTACCAGCCCGTGCGGTGACATTGGGATTTTTGGTGGTGGGGCATTTCTCCCGCGCCGCATCCGTCTGGCTTGAGAAACTGACAAATGTGTCTGAAGGCACGCCGGCTGTACTCTGGTCTGTAGCCCGTCAGGCTGAAATTATTGAAGCCGGAGACGGCGTTACCTGCAGCAGAATGACAGCGTGTACACACGTTCAGGCAGGAGTAAAACTGGCAAAAAGGAATATTATCTTCATTCTCGTGATCACATCTGTTCTCACCATTACCGGTTGGGTTGCCTGAATCTTGAAGCACGTTAAATCAACTGGATTTGAACAGAAAAGCAACATATTTCGCTCATCAGACCAGATGGTGTTGTAAAAAAATTTCAACAATTTCAATATCTAGCTCGTCTAAAAGGTTAAATGTAAGTTACTTTCGATGGGTGACTATTTACCTCCATTTCGATCTGCCCTAAACTAGATAGGTAAAATGGTATGACCAATGAGTGGGTGGCAAGTAACTTTGTTTACATTATGGCCGCCCCTTTTCATAAGCGAGGAACCGCACAGGTATGCGCCACGGTCGGAAAAAATTATCAGATGTCATCACTGAACAGCTCGAATCAATGATTCTTGATGGCACACTGCTGGCCGGACAACAGCTACCTCCTGAACGCGAACTGGCAACCCAGTTTGATGTTTCCCGTCCTTCGCTCCGTGAAGCAATTGGCAACCTGCAGGCCCGTGGTCTGGTTGAGCGCAAGCAGGGAGGCGGCACCTTTGTCAGCCGTAACCTCAATGCGGCAATGACCGACCCGTTAATGGCGCTTATCAGCCGTCGTCCGGAAACGCAATTCGATTTACTTGAATTTCGTCATGCGCTGGAAGGTATGGCTGCCTATTACGCAGCGCTGCGGGGCCAGCCTGAAGATTATCAGGCACTGCAGGCCGCGCTGGATAACTTGCCGGTACCCGCTCCCGGGGAAAGTAAACGTGCTCTGGCAGAAGCGGTCGGTGAATTTTATATGGTGATGGCGCGCGCCTCCCATAACATGGTGTTGTTACATGTAATGAGCACCATGCAGACCATGCTGGTCGAGAATATTGAACGTAACTTCGAAATGTTTGCCTTACATCAGAATGATGAAATAGACATTAACGCCGAAGTCAGACGTCAGCGTAAGGAAATTCTGGCTGCTATCGCATCCCGCGATCCGGAAGCAGCAAGACAGGCGTGTAACGCCCACCTTGCGTTAATTGAGAAAACGCTTCTGGCGATTAACCAGCGTGACAGCCGAGTGCAACGCGCGTTAAGACGCCTGGAGATTTAAGGCACTGCCTTAGTAATACCTTGCCGGTTTGTAACAGGTAAGAAAAGAAAAACAGTAAGCCGGTAAGGCCTACGTAACGTACAACCTGGTTTTAGTCTTTCCATCCTCCGGTTTTGCCGGCAAGGATGGTTTTCAATATCAGCAACAATAGGATGGCACCATGACTGAAATGATGCACCAAGATGTGGATCCGCAAGAAACACAAGAATGGCTGGAGTCGTTAGAGTCAGTTTTAGAAGAAGATGGCGTTGAAAGAGCCCACTTTTTATTAGAATCACTGATTGAGAAAGCACGCAGAAATGGTGCCCACTTGCCGTACGATGCAACGACGGCATATATCAACACCATTCCTCCCGGACAAGAACCCACCATGCCGGGTGACCAGACTATTGAAGGCAAAATCCGTAACGCGTTGCGTTGGAATGCCCTGATGATGGTTCTGCGCGGTTCTAAGAAAGACTTAGAGCTGGGTGGTCACATTTCAAGCTTTGCATCTTCTGCAATGCTGTACGATGTGGGTTTCAACCACTTCTACCGCGCACCAAATGAAAAAGATGGCGGCGACTTCGTATTCTATCAGGGCCACGTGGCTCCCGGTATCTACAGCCGTGCATACATTGAAGGTCGTCTGACCGAAGAACAACTGGACGGTTTCCGTCAGGAAGTAGACGGCAAAGGTCTGTCTTCTTACCCGCACCCTAAATTAATGCCTGATTTCTGGCAGTTCCCCACTGTATCTATGGGCTTAGGTCCAATGCAGGCCATCTATCTGGCACGTTTCCTCAAGTACCTGACTGACCGTGGTATCAAAGATTGTTCAGAACAGCGCGTATGGTGCTACATGGGTGACGGTGAGTGTGATGAGCCGGAAAGCCTGGGTGCAATCGGTCTTGCTGCCCGCGAAGGCCTGGACAACCTGACTTTCGTTATCAACTGTAACCTGCAGCGTCTTGACGGCCCTGTTCGTGGTAACGCAAAAATTATTCAGGAACTGGAAGGTACTTTCCGTGGCGCAGGCTGGGAAGTAATCAAAGTTATCTGGGGTCGCTACTGGGATCCACTGTTAGCTCGTGACACTTCTGGCAAACTGCTTGATCTGATGAACGAAACTATCGACGGTGAATACCAGAACTGTAAAGCCAAAGGCGGCGCGTATACCCGTGAGAAGTTCTTCGGTAAGTACCCTGAACTGAAAGAAATGGTTTCAAACATGTCAGATGAAGACATCTGGCGTCTGAACCGTGGTGGTCACGATCCGGTTAAAGTTTATGCAGCATACGATCGCGCAACGAAGACTAAAGGTCGTCCACAGGTAATCCTTGCTAAAACCGTTAAAGGTTACGGCATGGGCGCATCCGGTGAAGGTAAGAACATTGCCCACCAGGTTAAGAAAATGGACAAAGAAGCGGTTAAGCAGTATCGCGATCGTTTCAACATTCCTGTATCTGACGAAGCATTAGCTGATCTGCCTTACTACAAGTTCGACGAAGACAGCGAAGAGATGAAATACCTGCGCGCCCGTCGTGAAGCCCTGCATGGCTACATGCCGGTTCGTCGTGCTAAAGCAACTGAAGATCTGCCAGCGCCTGCTCTGAAAGCGTTCGACGCTATCACTAAAGGTTCCGGTGACCGTGAAATCTCTACCACTATGGCGTTTGTACGTGTCCTGACTGCGCTGCTTAAAGACAAGCAAATCGGTAAGCGTATCGTACCTATCATCCCTGATGAGGCCCGTACGTTTGGTATGGAAGGTCTGTTCCGTCAGGTAGGTATCTACTCTTCACAAGGTCAGAAATACGAGCCACAGGATTCTGATCAGGTTGCTTACTACCGTGAAGACAAGAAAGGTCAGGTACTGCAGGAAGGTATCAATGAACTGGGTGCAATGGCATCGTGGTTAGCAGCAGGTACGTCTTACAGCACCAACGACCTGCCAATGGTTCCGTTCTACATCTACTACTCAATGTTTGGTTTCCAACGTGTTGGCGACCTGGCGTGGGCAGCCGGTGATTCACGTACCCGTGGTTTCCTTGTTGGTGGTACTGCTGGTCGTACAACGCTGAACGGCGAAGGTCTGCAGCACCAGGACGGTCACTCTCATACCCAGGCGGCATTGATCCCGAACTGTGTGAGCTACGACCCGACTTACGGTTACGAAGTTGCTGTTATCGTACAAGACGGTTTACGTCGCATGCTGGAAGATCAGGAAGACGTGTTCTACTACCTGACAGTCATGAACGAAAACTACAAGCAGCCTGAAATGCCTAAGGGCATTGAAGAAGGTATCGTTAAAGGTATCTACAAGCTGGATACTGTGGGCAGCAGCGATAAGAAAGTGAAACTGCTGAGCTCCGGTACCATCCTTGAGCAAGTGCGTGAAGCTGCTGCGAAACTGGCATCTGACTACGGCGTAGAAGCAGAAGTTTACAGCGTAACGTCGTTCAACGAACTGGCCCGCGATGGTCAGGATTGTGACCGTCACAATATGCTGCACCCTGAAGCGACAGCGAAAGTACCTTACATCACAGAAGTACTCAGCGAAGGTAACGATGGCCCGACTATCACTGCAACTGACTACATCAAGAACTACGGCGAGCAGGTACGTGATTTCGTACCGGGCGCATACCGTGTACTGGGTACTGATGGTTTCGGTCGTTCTGACAGCCGCGCGAATCTGCGTCGTCACTTCGAAGTTGACGCTGCATACGTGACTTACGCTGCGCTGTACGAACTGTACAAGGCAGGTTCTGTTGATGCCAAGACGCTGTCTAAAGCAATGACGGATCTGGGTATTGATGCTGAGAAAGTTAACCCACTTTACGCATAAGCTAAGGGAGACTAACGAACATGGCAGATATTAAAGACGTACTGGTACCGGATCTGGGTGAAGATTCGGTAGAAGTAATCGAAATTTGCGTAGCAGTGGGTGACTCCGTAGAAGCGGAATATGCACTGGTTACGGTAGAAAGCGACAAAGCCAGCATGGATATCCCTGTACCGTTTGCCGGTAAGGTATCTGAGCTGACTGTAAAAGTTGGCGATAAAATTTCTGAAGGCGATTTGCTGGCGAAACTGGAAGTAGCGGGTGACGCAGATAGCGCACCTGCGGCTGAAGAAAAGCCTGCTGAAGCACCGAAAGCTGAAGCACCAAAAGAAGAAGCGCCTAAGCAGGAAGCGGCTCCGGCTGCTTCTGGCAGCACGTCTGTGATTGAAGTAACGGTACCGGATATCGGTGACGCTGCTGACGTAGACGTAATCGAAATTCTGGTAGCTGAAGGCGATACCGTGGAAGCGGAAGACGGCCTGATTACCCTTGAAACTGACAAAGCAACCATGGACGTACCTTCGCCGCAGGCGGGTAAAGTGGTTAGCCTGAAAGTAAAAGAAGGTGACAAGGTGTCTGAAGGTTCTCTGGTCCTGACTCTGGAAGTCGGTGGTGGCGAAGCTGCTGCGCCTGCACAGGAATCAGCACCGGCGGAATCGCCGGCACCAGCAGCAGATTCTGCGCCGGCCGCTGAAGAAGCGCCTGCAGAAGAAGCTGCGGAAGAAGAAATTGAAGTTCAGGTACCTGATATCGGTGGCGATACTGATGTAGACGTTATCGAAATTCTGGTTGCTGAAGGTGATACCGTGGAAGCGGAAGATGGCCTGATCACGCTGGAAACTGATAAAGCGACCATGGATGTGCCTGCACCTAAAGCCGGTACCGTTACCAAACTGCTTATCAAGCAGGGTGACAAAGCGTCTCAGGGTACACCGGTTATTATGCTCAAAGTGAAGGGCGCGGCGAAACCTGCTGCACCTAAATCGGAAAGTAAGCCTGCAGCAGCGCCGGCTCCTGCCGCGCAAGCGCCTCAGCAGAAAGCGCCGCCGGTTCCGCACCATCCGTCTGCAGGCAACAAGCCTAAGACCGGTAAAGTGCATGCGTCTCCTTCTGTACGTCGTCTGGCCCGTGAATTTGGTGTTGATCTGACTCAGGTTGACGCAACAGGGCGTAAAGGCCGTATTCTGAAAGAAGACATCCAGTCTTACGTGAAGCATGAACTGGCCCGTCCGAAAGCGACAGCCGGTGCCGTAGCGTCTGGCAACACAGGTGGTGGCTTACAGGTTATCGCACAGCCTAAAGTTGATTTCTCCAAGTTTGGTGAAATTGAAGAGAAGCCATTAACCCGTATTCAGAAAATCTCCGGTCCGAACTTGCACCGTAACTGGGTAACCATCCCACACGTTACGCAGTTCGAAGAAGCGGATATTACTGATCTGGAAGATTTCCGTAAGCAGCAGAACGTTATCGCTGACAAGCGCAAGCTGGGTGTGAAAATTACGCCGCTTGTGTTCATGATGAAAGCGGTAGCCGACGCACTGAAAGCGTATCCTGTATTTAATACATCACTTTCTGCGGACGGTGAGTCTTTAATTCAGAAAAAATACTACCATATCGGTATAGCAGTAGACACGCCGGGAGGCCTGGTTGTACCGGTTGTCCGTGATGTTGATAAGAAAGGCATCATGGAGATTTCCAAAGAGTTAATGGAAATCAGTGTGAAAGCCCGTGACGGTAAGCTGAAAGCTGCTGACATGCAAGGTAGCTGCTTCACCATTTCAAGCCTTGGTGGCATTGGTGGTACAGCATTCACGCCAATCGTTAATGCACCTGACGTAGCCATCCTTGGCGTATCGAAGAGTGATATTAAACCGAAGTGGAATGGTAAAGAGTTTGAGCCTCGTCTGATGGTGCCGTTGTCACTGTCATACGACCATCGTGTTATTGACGGCGCGGTGGCAGCACGCTTTGCTGTACACTTAAAAGCAGTTCTGGAAGATATGCGCCAGATGTTGCTTTAGAAAATGAGTGAAGGGGAGGGTTGATTACCTCCCCTTTGTGATTTTTATGATCATAAAGCCAAGTTGGCTTTACAGGGCTCGCAAGCCCTAGTTACAATCCGTAACGCATATTTATCAAATATTTGGACAGATTTGAGGTCACAATGAGCGAAATTAAAACGCAATTAGTCGTATTGGGTGCAGGCCCCGGCGGTTACTCAGCCGCTTTCCGCGCAGCCGATTTAGGTATCGAAACCGTCATCGTAGACGCCCGTGAAACACTGGGTGGGGTATGTTTGAACGTAGGCTGTATCCCTTCAAAAGCCCTGCTGCACGTCGCTAAAGTGATCAAAGAAGCCAAGCATTTGTCTGCGCACGGCGTAACCTTTGGTGAGCCAAAAATCGATTTAGACAAAATCCGTGAGTACAAAGACGGTGTTGTTGGCCAACTGACAAAAGGTCTGGCTGGTATGTCTAAAATGCGTAAAGTTAAACACGTTCAGGGTTACGGTAAATTTACCGGTGCAAACACCCTGGAAGTAGAAGGTAAAGACGGTAAAACAACCATCTCTTTTGAGAAAGCGATCATCGCTGCCGGTTCAGAGCCGGTATCTCTGCCTTTCATCCCTGAAGACGATCGTGTAATCGACTCAACCGGCGCACTGGAAATGAAAGATATTCCGGAAAAAATGCTGGTACTGGGCGGTGGTATCATCGGTCTGGAAATGGGTACAGTTTACGAAGCACTGGGTGCGAAAATTGACGTGGTTGAATTCCTTGACCAGTTAATCCCTGCTGCTGATAAAGACATCATGAAAGTCTTCATGAAAGACTATAAAGACAAGTTCAACATCATGCTGGAAACCAAAGTGACCGCGGTTGAAGCAAAAGATGACGGCTTGTATGTAACGTTTGAAGGTAAGAATGCACCTTCAGAAGCAGTTCGCTACGACAAAGTGCTGGTAGCGGTTGGCCGTCGTCCTAACGGTAAACTGATCGGTGCTGACGCGGCTGGCGTTACTGTTGATGAGCGTGGTTTCATCAACGTAGACAAGCAAATGAAAACTAACGTTGACCACATCTTCGCAATCGGTGACCTGGTTGGTCAGCCTATGCTGGCGCACAAAGCGGTTCATGAAGGTCACGTTGCTGCTGAAGTTATTGCCGGTAAGAAGCATTACTTCGACCCACGTTGCATTCCTTCAGTTGCCTACACTGAGCCGGAAGTTGCCTGGGTTGGTCTGACTGAGAAAGAAGCGAAAGAACAGGGCATTAACTACGAAACTGCGACATTCCCGTGGGCAGCTTCTGGTCGTGCAATCGCGTCTGACGCAACTAACGGTATGACCAAGATGATCTTCGATAAAGACACTGCACGTGTTATCGGTGGCGCAATGGTTGGTACCAACGCCGGTGAAATGCTGGGCGAAATCGGCCTGGCTATCGAAATGGGTGCTGATGCAGAAGACGTAGGTCTGACTATCCACGCTCACCCGACGCTGAACGAGTCAATCGGTCTGGCGTGTGAAATCTTCGAAGGCAGCATCACTGACCTGCCTAACCCTAAGGCGAAGAAAAAGTAAGTTGTTTAACAGCTGAATGAAAAAACGAGGCAACTGCCTCGTTTTTTGTTTTTTACGACTGACGTTTTAAGTCCCGAATTATTTGCTCATGGTGGCTTTGGAAGGTGAGCCCACGGATTTTACCGGTTTAGGAGTCACTGTTAATCCGCCTTCACACTGCTTGTCTGACTGACGGGCTTTCATCGATTTTACTGTCTCCGGACAATAACCTTTCCGGCAACACTGGGACAATCTGGCTTCATGTTGTGCACAGCGTTCGTGGATAATACGGACAACATGACGACGCAACCATTGCAGGCCCTGATCCACGTCCTGACGTTTATGCCATAACAAGGACACAGGCGTTGGCATAATTTCCACCGGTGTTTCGAATACGGCCAGGCGGCCGGCAAAAATATCGTGCTCTACTACTAATGACGGCGCCACACAGATAAGATCGGACTGCTCAAGTAACGGCGGCACATTGTGAAAATCGTTCACCGTCATGGCGATCCGGCGGCTCAACCCTAAATTATTCAGTACCTGGTCTGTGGGACCGGTGGTATCGCCGGTAATAGACACTAACAAGTGTTGTGCATTGACAAATTCTTCCAGCGTTAACCGTTCTTTCGCCAGCGGGTGCTCAGGGCGCATAACAACAACATACTTAGGCTCAAACAGAAACTCTGAACGGATAACTGAATTCGGTGCTGTGTACTTACACACAGAGAGTTCGGCCTCTGCGTCAGTTAATATTTTCTCACTGTCACTGTTCGGGTTCGGAATCGCGAAAATATTAATACCCGGCGCTTCCCGCTCGATGATTTGACGGAGCGGACCCCATATCATTTTTACCAATGTATCAGTGGCAGCAATACGAAACGTACGTTGCGATGTGGCCGGATCAAATACGGTAGGGTTCACGGCGGTTTCAAGCTGACTCAGCGGGCCCTGAATCTGTGTCCATAAGTTGCGGGCAAAAGAAGTCGGCTGTATACCTCTGCCGTCTTTAACAAATAACTCATCACCCCAGGCCGAACGCATACGGGACAGGGCATTGGAGACAGCGGGCTGTGTCATTGCCAGTCTGTCAGCGGCGCGGGTGATAGCGCCTTCAGTCATGATGGCATCGAATATCATCAGTAAATTTAAGTCTTGTGTTCGCATAGCAGCACTCCGGTGAACCTGCGATAAATATATTACATGGAATGATGTGTTGTATATAAAAAGATAATTATTTTTATTGATTGGTGGTGTGCATAATGCGCAGCATCCACACTCAACGAGATCGCCAACCATGTCTGCATTAATAAAATTCTCTTTAGCATTATGGGTCACCATTCTGTTAACCGCTTGCGGCGGAGAAGAAACAAACCCGGCTAATCAGGCTGCCACAGCAGCGCCTGCCATTCCTGTTGATATTGCGCCTGTTATTCATCAGGAAATCGCTCAATGGGATACTTTTACCGGTCGCCTTGAATCGCCGCAAACAGTTTCTCTGCGCCCGCGGGTGTCAGGGTATATTGACTTTGTTGCCTTTGAAGAAGGTGAATGGGTTGAGCAGGGACAAACCCTGTTTCTTATTGATAACCGCGCGTTCAAAGCTGAAGTCGACCGCTTATCTGCCCAACTTGAAGATGCGCAAAGCCGCTTACGTTTAGCTAAGCAGGATTCAGAGCGGGCTGCGTCATTGCGCCGCACCAATGCCATTTCCAAAGAAATTGCTGATGCCCGTCAGGCGGCAGTTGAACAGGCTGAAGCCAGCGTGTCTTCAACCCGTGCTGCGTTAGATTTAGCGCAGTTAAACCGGGGTTTTGCCCGTGTTGAAGCGCCTATTTCAGGTCGTGTTTCCCGTGCCAATATAACTGCCGGTAACTATGTCACCGCCGGTCAAAGCGTACTGACCAGCATTGTTTCAGTCGACCGCATTTACGCCTACTTTGATGTTGATGAAAGTACTTACCTTGCATACACCTCTGCGCCTCCTGAAGTGTCTCAGCCACTTGATCAACTGACCGTGGCTATGCAACTGAGTAACTCTGAGAAATTTGAGCACTGGGGTCAACTGGACTTTGTTGATAACCAGGTCAACCCGAATACCGGCACAATCAAAGTGCGGGCGGTGTTTGATAATACTGACGGCCGTCTGGTGCCGGGATTATTTGCTCACCTGCGTCTTGCTAGCGGTGAATCCCGCGATCGTATTTTAATTGATGAAACCGCCATCGGTACCGATCTCAACAACAAGTTTGTTCTGGTTGTCGATGAAAACAATGTTCTGGCTTACCGCGCTGTGAAGCTAGGCGACAAAGTCGGTGCGCTCCGCTTTATCGATGACGGGTTATTCCCTTCAGACAAAATTGTCGTGAATGGTCTGCAGCGCGTCCGCCCCGGTGCCACTATTGCACCCACTGAAGTATCCATGCACAGCAGCGAAGCCTTCGAGCAGTTGCAGGTATGGCAGCAAAATATAAATCAGAACAGTGACCTGGCCGCAAATGCATCACCTGCGAATGCGCCTGAAGGAAGTCGTTAATGAATCTGTCTACGTTTTTTATACACAGGCCTATATTTGCCGGGGTGTTGTCACTGCTGATTTTTATCGGCGGTGCCATTGCCGTGTGGCAATTGCCCATAACGGAATATCCCGAAGTGGTGCCGCCTACCGTGGTGGTCACTGCTAATTACCCAGGGGCCAACCCTAAAATCATTGCAGAAACTGTAGCCAGTCCGTTAGAACAGGAAATCAACGGAGTAGAGGATATGTTGTATATGTCTTCTCAGGCTAACTCTGATGGCAGAATGACACTGACCATTACTTTTGCAATCGGTACCGATCCCGATGCTGCTACAACACTGGTGCAAAACCGGGTTAACCGTGCATTGCCACGTTTGCCGCAGGAAGTGCAGAGACTGGGTGTGGTGACTGAGAAATCTTCGCCGAACCTGACCATGGTTGTGCATTTAACATCGCCGGATAGCCGTTATGACATGCTGTATTTGTCGAACTATGCTGAGCAAAATGTCAAAGATGAACTGAACCGTATTAATGGTGTGGGCGAAGTGCGCTTATTCGGTGCAGGGGAATACTCCATGAGAGTCTGGCTGGATCCGAATAAAGTGGCCGCCCTTGGCATGAATGCCGGTGATGTGATTTCCGCTATTCAGGCACAAAACCAGCAGGCAGCCGCAGGTAGTCTTGGTGCCCAGCCAGCCGGTGGCAGCGAGTTTCAGTTACTCATCAACGTTCGCGGTCGTTTACTTGATGAACGTGAATTTGGTGACATCATCATTAAAACCGGCGAGTCCGGTGAGATTTCACGGTTAAAAGATGTGGCCCGTATTGAGCTGGGGGCGGATTACTACACCTTACGTTCGTTACTGAATAATCGTCCGGCCGCTGCGTTACCTATTTTCCAGGCGCCCGGTTCTAATGCGATTCAAATCAGTGATGATGTGCGCGCTACCATGGCTGAATTGTCAAAAGCCTTTCCGGAAGGCCTGGACTACGACATTGTGTACGACCCCACAGTTTTTGTGCGCGGTTCCATTAAAGCCGTAGTGAATACACTGTTCGAAGCGGTATTACTGGTTGTATTAGTTGTTGTGCTGTTCCTGCAAACATGGCGTGCATCCATTATCCCTCTGGTTGCTGTACCTGTGTCTCTGGTAGGTACGTTTGCATTTATGCAACTCATGGGCTTTTCATTAAATGCGTTATCTCTGTTCGGGCTGGTGTTAGCTATTGGTATCGTGGTGGATGATGCCATCGTTGTGGTTGAAAACGTCGAGCGGAATATCGCTGCCGGGCATTCGCCTGTAGAAGCCACAACCATCGCCATGAAAGAAGTGACAGGGCCTATTATTGCCACCACCATGGTACTGGCGGCGGTGTTCATTCCTACGGCATTTATGTCCGGACTCACCGGCCAGTTTTATCGTCAGTTCGCCCTGACAATTACCATTTCAACGGTGATTTCAGCCATCAACTCGCTGACGCTGAGCCCTGCATTATCGGCCTTGTTGTTAAAGTCTCATGATGCACCCAAAGACTGGCTCACCAGAGGCACGGATAAGGCGCTGGGCGGATGGTTGTTTAATCCGTTTAACCGCTTCTTTGACCGTGGTGCTAAAGCGTACACTGCCGGTGTGGGTTCTCTCATTCGTAAATCCGGCATCATCATAGTGCTGTATGCAGGATTACTGGCACTCACATGGCAGCAGTTCAGCAGTACGCCTACCGGTTATGTGCCGGCTCAGGACAAAATGTATCTGGTTGCGTTTGCCCAGTTGCCTGACGCGTCTTCACTGGACAGAACGGAAGACGTGGTACGTCAGATGTCCGCGATTGCGTTGCAGCAGGATGGTGTGTCTGATGTCGTGGCATTCCCGGGGTTGAATATTAACGGGTTTACCAACAGCCCCAGTTCCGGTGTAGTGTTCTTCCCGTTAAAGCCTTTCGCTGACAGGGAAGGGAAGGGGCTCACTGCCGGTGCAATTGCCGGGCAATTAAACCAGAAGTTCGCAGCAATTAAAGAAGCGTATGTCGCCGTGTTTCCGCCTCCGCCTGTACTGGGCTTAGGCACAATCGGCGGTTTCCGTCTGCAATTGCAGGATCGCGGTAATCTGGGTTTTGAAACCTTAAATGAAGTCACGCAGCAGGTGGTGCAAAAAGCCTGGGCAGACCCGGTACTCACCGACACATTCAGCAGTTACCGCGTGAGCGTGCCGCAACTGGATGTGGACGTGGACCGCACCAAAGCCATAGGAATGGGCGTGAATATCGATACGTTGTTTGACACCTTACAAGCCTATTTAGGATCGGTGTATGTGAATGATTTCAACCTGTTCGGACGCACTTATCAGGTGAACGTGCAGGCAGACTCTCAGTTCCGTCAGGATGCAGAACAGATACGTCAGTTTAAAGTGCGCAATGCGCAGGGCGAAATGATTCCGTTAGGCGCGTTTTTAGACATCAATCATACTGCGGGACCGGACCGGGTCATGCACTATAACGGCTACGTTACCGCTGAAATCAACGGTGCCCCTATGCCCGGTTTCAGCAGTGATGAGGCGAAGGTCGCTATCGAGAAAATCCTTGATGAAACCCTGCCAATTGGCATGACGTACGAGTGGACAGAATTAACCTATCAGCAAATTCTGGCCGGTGATGCATCCATGTATGTATTCCCGCTGGTGGTGTTGCTGGTGTTTCTGGTACTGGCTGCACAATATGAAAGTTTGTCGCTACCATTGGCCATTATCCTTATCGTGCCTATGACTTTGCTCAGCGCGTTAATCGGTGTGGGCATTTACGGCGGAGACAACAACATCTTCACCCAAATCGGGCTCATTGTGTTGTTTGGTCTGGCCACGAAGAATGCCATTCTGATTGTTGAATTTGCTAAAGAACTGGAAGAGGAAGGGCACACTGCGCTGGAAGCAGTAAAAGAGGCATGTCGCCTGCGTTTGCGCCCCATTCTGATGACATCCATTGCCTTTATTATGGGTGTGTTGCCCATGGTAATTTCGACCGGAGCCGGTGCAGAAATGCGTCAGGCCATGGGCGTCGCGGTATTCTCAGGCATGATTGGTGTGACTTTCTTTGGCCTGGTACTGACCCCCGTGTTTTATTACCTGCTACGCCGGAACCGTAAACCGGCACCCGCCTTAACGTCTCAGGCGCAGTCCCACACAGCTTAGACCCGACGTGGGACTCCTTTTGCCGTCCTCCCCGGGCGGCTTTTTTATGTTAAAGACACAATTCATCACAATTTGATCGTAGTAATGCCTTTTTCATTACGTATCCTCAGAGCATTGATGAATCAACGCCAGACAAGAAAAAGGAAAACTATGAGTAAAGCAGCTGCCGCTATTATTGGCACAGGACTTGTTATCGCATTTGCCGTGCTGGGAGGCCAGCTGGCAACGGCGCTGGTGGATTTTAAAACCTGGGACAGAGTTGTCACCGTGAAGGGGTTGTCAGAACGGGAATATCCGGCAGACCAGGTGATCTGGCCGATACAGTTTACTGAAGCCGGCAATGATCTCTCAGCACTCTATGACACGCTGGAAAGCCATTCAGATAAAATTACCGCATTCCTTACAACCAGCGGCATTAGCGCTGACGACATCAGCTTTAATCAGCCGGTGATCACCGATAAGCTTGCGCAACAGTACGGCGGCGATAACAGGGTGGAATTCAGGTACAGTGCCAGCCAGACCGTAACCGTGTACTCAACCGATGTAGAAGTGGTAAGAAAAGCCATGCCCGATATTTCTGATCTCGTTAAACAAGGTATCGTGTTTTCTAATCAGCAGTGGGATGCTCAGCCTCAATATGTATTCAGCCGGTTGAATGAGGTGAAGCCTGACATGATTGAAGAGGCAACAGTAAATGCCAGGGAAGTGGCTGAGAAGTTCGCCCGGGACTCTCAAAGCAGGATAGGTAAAATTAAGCGGGCTAATCAGGGGCAGTTCACCATTACGCCACGGGATGCGCATCAACCGCACATCAAAAAAGTCAGGGTTGTTTCAACCATAGAATATACCCTAACCGACTAACTGATACGATGTTCAGATTGCGGTGCACACGGCATAGCGTCTACACTAACTGCCTGGAATAATGGTGCGGCCGTATGGGGTTGCACACCTGGCAAACGGGGGCTTCATGGCAGTAAAAGTAAACCATCCTGAACAGATGGAAATTTTTGCTGTACCCAGTCCCTGTATTGGTGTTTGTCAGGCCGGTCCGAAAGGCTATTGTCTGGGGTGTTACCGTACCCGCGACGAGCGTTTTCACTGGCTGCAGATAAATGACGCCGCCAGACGTACCGTGATTAAAGCCTGCCAGAAACGTAAAGCCATGGCATTGCGGCAACAACAGCCCGAGGATGGCGGGCAGGCAACGGTTGAAGAACCTCAGCAACAATCTTTATTTTCCGACAACGGGAAGCAGTAACATGGTCACAGCAATCAGGCTGTTGTCCGTATCGCGTTTTCTCCCGTATTTACAATAAGTTGCTATACTCAAAATCAAGAAATAAACAAGGGTTACTCATGTCGATGGAAAAGTACGTCAGTTACGCCACACAGTCTTTTACGTTCCCGAATATTTGTCTGAAAATCCGGAACGTACTGGATGATCACCGCAGCGACATGGATGATTTGGCGAAGCTCATTGCCGTTGATCCGTCGCTGACGGTAAAAATTCTCCGTCTGGCTAACAGCGCTTTATTCCGCTTTCCTTCCCAGATTGATTCCATCGCCAAAGCGGTCAGTGTTATCGGGGGCGAGGCGCTGTACAACCTTGTGGTAGCAGAAACAGCGAATACAGCGTTCAAGCACTTCAACAGTGCTCATATCCGGCTGGACAAGCACTGGTATAAGTCAGTTTACAACGGGCTACTGGCCAAAACGCTGGCCAAACAGTCAAATATCCGCGGCAGTGAACGGTTCTTCGTGATGGGCATTCTCTGCCATTTCAGCGAACTGGTGGTGGCCAAAGAAGACCCTGAACTTTATCTGGCATATCTTGAAGATAAGTCCGGTGACTTACTATGGGAAAAGCAGGAGAAGCACTTCGGTTTTACCTTTGCAGCCTGTTCCGGGGAAATTATGGAGCAATGGCGCTTGCCTCTTCCTCTGTTTTTCCCGGTAAAATATGTTCACAATACCAGGAAATACGCTGAAGAGGCGGATATAGGTTTGTTGGCGTGTTCAATGCGGGTTACAATTCGGGAAATCATGGAACCGGAGTACGGCGATATTGAACTTTTCACGCCGGAAATGGCCAATACGTTGTTGGTTGAAGGAGAAACGATGGATAACGCGATAGCCTGGACAAATGCTGAGGCTGAAAAGGTATCTGCGCTAATCCTGTAGAAAAACAAGGTCGCCACGGACGGTTCATAACAGTGCGCTAAATAAAAATATTAAAACCCATGTTAAATCCGTTTACTGCGAGATTACTGGTCGTTGTTGCCTTATTTTCCGGCAGCATCACCGGCGCCATGGCCGCCGACCGGAATCTTATACAAACTTTATATCATTCCGACTTCGACGAAGTGGGTGATGGCGGGCAGCCCCGCTTTACCCTGGACGGAGAAGTTGGTCTGTTGTCTGCGTCAGGGAATACCAATGCTAATTCCCTGAAAGCGGCCTTACATTCTGAACATGAAACTGCGAAATGGAATAATAACTACTTCGCAGAAATGCTGTACAAGCAAAGCAAAACAGAAAACGATGACGGTGAAACCACCAGTGAAGTTACCGCTCAGCGTTTTTTTGGTTATGCGCAATTTGATTATAAACTTATGACGCCCGGACAACGTACTTTCATGTACGCTGATTATGAGAATGACCGGTTTAACGGTTATAAGTACCGGTCCTCACTGGCAGCAGGTTGGTCTCAGCGATTGTGGAACGAGGATGAAAGTTCATTTCGTTACAGCGTAGGCCCGGGTTATGCTTTCGTCGGGGTGGAAGAGGGTACTGAAACCAATGTGAATAATGGCCTGATTGCAAGAGCGTCAGGTGAGTATCAGTATCAGTGGAACACGGGGGCACAGCTTCGTCAGTTTATGAGTGCAGAGATCGGAGCTGATAATATTAAAACCAAATCAGTCACCGCTTTATCAGCCAATTTATTTGATTCGCTAGCCATGAAACTTGCATTCAATCTGGCTTATGAAACCGAACCTCTCGAAGATGTAAAAAGTGTAAATACGGAAACCACAGTCTCTGTGGTTTACCGTTTTTTCTGAAGAATAATAAAGCGACGACGCTGAAGACAGCGCGCATCTGGCCGGGCCATCAGGATGGCTACCGGGCTTTTGGATGGGGAACAATCACTATCATGGATGATATACGCTTTGCCGGCCTGAACGGAGTCTGTTCAATACTGGTATCATGGAAACACATATTTTAGGAATGCAAATGAAAAAGCAACTTTTAGCTGTCGCTGTGCTCAGCGCAATGGGTACCACTTCTGCACTGGCACAAGATGATGCTAAACCGTTTACTCTGGAAGGTGGATTAGGTTTCATCTTTACTTCCGGTAACACGGAAACCGCGTCTATTAACGCGTCTTTAGAAGGCCATCAGGAACTGGAAAAGTGGAGTAACGACTACACAGTTGAAGGTCTGTATAAGAAAGAAACGGTAACTGACGACGACACTGGCGAAGACGTAGAACGTACTTCTGCACAGAAATTCTTTGCTTCAGGTCAGGGTAACTACAAGCTGGAAAATCCTGATTACCGCTTATTCGGCTTCGCCTCATACGAAGATGACCGTTTCAGCAGCTATAACTACCAGTCTACTGTCGCTGCCGGTTGGAACCAGAAGGTTTGGCAGAACGACACAACGTCTTTAGAGTATTCAATCGGTCCTGGTTACTCCTGGGCAGAAACACAGGAAGATGTTGAACAAAACAGTTTCATCGTTCGTGCTTCCGGTGCATTCGAATGGCTGATTTCTGATACAGCGAAATTTTCTCAGACAGTGAGTACGGAAGTGGGTGATGAAAACACCAAGTCACGTGCAGAGTCTGCACTGACGGCCACTATCAGCGGTAACCTGTCGATGAAACTTTCAGTCAAACTGGACCACAACTCCCGTGTAAACGAAGGCGTTGAAAAGCTTGATACTGCCACAGCGGTAACACTGGTATACAGCTTCTTCTAAGCCTTATCCGTTGTGAATGAACATGAAAAGCCCTGATTTACAGGGCTTTTTTGTGGGAGTTACTCAATACCTTCAGATTATCTTCTGTCAAAGTTCACCGGCTTCTCCGGTGTCTGATAATACCCTTCTCTGAGCAGGCGTTTGAAACGGTCCAGTTCACCTTTTTCTTTCAGGTTATTCAGGCCTCTGTTAAACAGCTCCAGCACCAGTCGCTTTTCTTTGTTTTTAGGTACCAGCAGGTGAGTGGTGACAGTAGAAACCAGCGGACTTATCTGGTGAATTTCATCCCGTTCTGCCTCGCTGAAATCACGTTGCAGAAGATACCAGCCGGTTAATTCATCGATAGGGAAAATATCTGTGTCGCCTTCGATCAGATGGTCGAAATTCTCATCGTCGCTGTCTGCCGTACTGATGTTCTTGCCTTCTTTGATGTATCGGGACAGTTCGTTATTGTACAGGTAGTCTTTCGTGACACCCATGGTGTAGTCATTCAAATCATTCAGTCCTGACCACATGTCGGGACCGGATTCATTGTTGACGTAGAAAACCAGGCTTTCTGAGGTGACCGGCTCGCTGTGCCAGAAGGTCTTTTCCCGATCCCGCACATAGTTGCCGTATGAAATGGCGTCATATTCGCCATTCTCTGCACCTTCCAGTGCGTCTTCCCAGGGAACGTAAATAAACTCAGCCCGTACACCTGTTTCCAGAAACACTTCGCTGATGATGTGATTCATGTAGCCGTTGTGTTCCATCTCTTCAGAGGTATACGGTGCGTATTCCGTGGTGGCAATTTTCACCGTCATCCAGGTGTGAGCCATGGCTGCGGCGGGTAACAACGCGGCGGTCAGCAGCGCTGTTTTTATAAGTCGTAGTGATAACATATCAGAAATATACTCCCAGGCTGATGTTCAGGCGGTGTGTGGATTGCGGATCATCGTTGAAGTTTAACCCCATGCCGGACCCGCCGGAAAACCACATGTTTTTGCCCTGAATACTGTCGACATATACGAATAATTTAGACCAGCCGAAGCTGCATCCGTTTACCCACTGTGTACTGTCGCTGCCAGCTTCTGAGTCTCCTTCCACGCGGGAATATTCACTGTAGCAGGTAATATCCTCTAAAGAAGCGACAGTGAAAGGCAAGCTGTAAGCCAGGTTAGCCATATACGACTGACCTTCGCTGGCCATCAGGAATGGCGCTTCAAACGAAGACAGGGCCAGCCGGTCATGAAGTTGTCCTTCCGGGGCTGCCAGGTCATAACGGTAATCCAGATACTGCAGCTCTACTTTCCAGGGTTTCTGGTTATGGCGCAGGTGTACAGCATAAGCGGTCATATCTCCGCTATCCTGTGTATCAAAATTAAATATGTCACCCTGCTGAAACGATACTCCGATGTCGGTGGTGGAGCGGGGAAGCAGTCTGGCTTCGTAGTTTACCCGCAGGTTGTACTGGCCGTCTTCCTGATTACGGTATTCGCCGTCATCAGCGACGTCAAAGGAATAGCGGCCAAAGCGGGTGGCATTATTGTATTCATCATTCAGGAAATATCCGGCGTGAACCGTAAACGGACCCCGTTTATAGCGGGCAACAACTCCTGCATCATAATCATCTTCAAAACCAATATAGTAATTGGCGGAGAACCAGAAGCTGTTTGAAGCGAAAGGTAACAGGCCGAAGGGGACTTTAGTGATACCGCCGGTGACATCCAGGTATTCGTCGTAGTGCCAGGTCAGATCGGCATAGCGGACCGTATCGAAATCAGTATTTTCATACCACCGGTAGTCAGCTTTATAGGAAAAATCATCGAATTTTCCATCGACGGTGAGTTTGATTGATTCAAATTCCAGTCCGTCCCGTATTGCCGGCGCCTGCCAGTCACGGTGACCGTAATTGACTCTCACATGACCGCCAAGGTTAAAGTTATCTTCTGCTGCTGTGACGGGACCACACAAGGCGGTTATCCCTAACGTCATGCACAGTGCGTTTCTTCTCATCATGCTTAAAAGCCCTGAGGTTGAATACGTGCGCCATCATGGCTCAACGTAGCAGGTGTTAAATTTTTGTGTCACAGAAAAGATACACGGCAGCACAACGCTGAGATCAAACAGAGCAGGATTTAACTGAGAAAGGCGTGATCAGAAGAGATAAAAAATCCGGTGTACAGAGACACCGGATTTGATTTTGAACATAATCCTTTTTAAGGGATCAGTGCAGAAGACGGGTTTTAATTGTGCCTTTAATGTTTTGCAGCTGGGCCAGACCTTCATCGGCTTTATTTGCTTCCACATCAACAACTACGTAACCGATATCAGCAACAGTTTGCAGGTACTGAGCTTCAATGTTGATGCCTTTTTCTGCGAATGTCTGGTTAATCTGGTTCAGAACACCCGGACGGTTTTCGTGGATGTGCAGTAAGCGTGAACGGCCGGGGTGATCCGGTAAGGATACTTCAGGGAAGTTCACTGCAGACAGAGTTGAACCGTTGTCAGAGTATTTCGCCAGTTTACCGGCTACTTCAATCCCGATATTTTCCTGCGCTTCCTGTGTGCTGCCTCCCACGTGTGGGGTAAGGATCACGTTATCGAACTGACGCAGCGGCGATTCGAATTCTTCAGTATTCGATTTCGGCTCAACCGGGAATACATCGATAGCGGCACCGGCAAGGTGTTCGCTTTCCATGGCTTCAACCAGTGCATCGATATCAACAACAGTACCACGGGACGCATTGATAAGAATGGCGCCTTTTTTCATTTTCGACAGTTCTGCTTTGCCAATCATGTCTTTAGTAGACAGCGTTTCAGGAACATGCAGAGAAACAACGTCAGATGTCGCCAGAAGGGTATCCAGTGATTTCACCTGCACAGAGTTACCCAGTACCAGCTTGTCTTCAATGTCGTAGAACTGAACGCGCATGCCCAGGTGCTCAGCAAGAATGCTCAACTGTGTACCAATGTGGCCGTAACCAATGATACCCAGCGTTTTACCGCGGGCTTCGTACGAGCCGACAGCACTCTTTTCCCACTCACCACGATGGGCTTTGGCATTCTTTGACGGTACGCCACGAAGAAGAAGAATTAACTGGCCCAGCACCAGTTCTGCAACAGAACGGGTGTTAGAAAACGGCGCATTGAATACAGGAATACCTTTAAACTGAGTGGCTTTCAAATCTACCTGATTGGTACCGATACAGAAGCAACCTACAGCAACCAGCTTTTCAGCGGCCTGAACCACGGCTTCAGTGATCTGAGTACGTGAACGGATGCCGATAAAGTGAACATCTTTCACTTTTTCGATGAGATCTTCTTCTGACAGGGAGGTCTTCAGATACTCAACATTGGTGTAACCGTTACTGTTTAAGGTTTCAACGGCACTTTGGTGAACGCCTTCCAGTAGCAATATACGGATCTTGTCCTTGGGTAGGGATACTTTACTCATTGCCTCACATCTCGAATAGTTGGTTGCAAAAAGACATCTGGACGTCTATATGGGCAAAATAACAGATATCGTTGTTGGTTAAAAGCGCTATTTCATTCAGCAAGCCTTATATCCGGCTTGCTGACAGGGTGGTTAAGTTTAGTCGCTGACCGTAATTACGCCCGAACCGGTTGCTACCAGCACAATATCTGCGCCACGGTTAGCAAAAATACCGTTAGTGACTACGCCCGCCAGACTGTTAATAGCATCTTCCATTTCCCGGGGATTGATTATGTTCAGGTTGTGAACATCCAGTATCACGTTGCCATTGTCAGTCACCACGCCTTCACGGTAAATCGGATCGCCTCCCAGTTTTACCAGCTCTCTGGCTACGTAAGAGCGCGCCATGGGAATGACTTCAACAGGAAGCGGAAATTTGCCCAGTACCGGTACCTGTTTGGTGTCGTCTACAATACACACGAAGGTTTTCGCTACCGCTGCGACGATTTTTTCACGCGTCAGGGCTGCACCGCCGCCCTTGATCATGTGCTTGTGTTCCGTCACTTCATCAGCGCCGTCAACATACACAGAAAGGCTGTCTACTTCATTCAGCGAAAACACTTCAATGCCGTGGGCTTTAAGTTTTTCTGTTGATGCGTCAGAGCTGGATACTGCGCCAACAATCTTGTGTTTAATGTCTGCCAGCGCATCAATAAAAAAATTGACCGTTGAGCCTGTGCCCACACCAACAATAGTGTCCGGCTCTACATATTTTATGGCTGCTTCAGCAACAGCTTTCTTCTTCGCGTTCTGATCCATAAGGGTTCTCCAAAGTTTTGCAGAAGTTTAACTGAAAACTGCAGGAATGGGAGACGAAATTAAGGGCAATTCGTCTTATCCGGCCGTATTACGCCACAAGGCGTGATGATGAGATCCAGGGGGAAATCCCAGGGTTCAACCGGAAGCGCGTCAACCTGCTGACAATCATGTGCGATACCGGCAAGCAGGGGGCGGGAAGCGGCGTTGCGATAAGGTGCCAGCGTACGATCGTAAAATCCGCCGCCCATGCCCAGCCGGTTTCCTTTTTCGTCGAAACCGGTGAGCGGCATCAGGATCAAGTCATGACGGGAAAAAGGTATGACATCAGGGCAGCGTAACTGAGGTTCAGCAATATTGAAGCGGTTACTCACCAGTACGGTGTTGTCATGATAGTGCAAAAATAGCAGATGCTGACGGTTAAACGGGTGCAGTACCGGCAGGCTGACAGTTTTATTCTGGGCTGCCGCGGTGGTAATAGTGTCCGAAAGGCTGACTTCTCCGTCGTTTGCCAGGTATGCAGCTACATGCGCGGCTTGTTGCCATTCCGGCAGTGCCGTCAACTCGCGGTTCAGGCGTACAGCAGCCTGAGCCTGCGTCTCTTCAGACAGGTTGTTGCGGCGTAACCGCAGTACTTTGCGTAATTCCTGACGTGTTAATCCTGCGCTACTGATTTTTTCCATCGGGTAATAAGAAGAAACTTAAGGTGTCGCAAAGTGTATCATTATTCACAGGCAGTGTGAGGGCGGCATCAATGCCGGTTTGTCTTTGATAAACGGAGCAACAGGTCTCTTACCCGGAACGACTTCCTGCTTCTTCCGGTAATGGCGGTTGACTCATGATTCCCCCGGGCTGTCCTTAAGTCACAAAAAAAAGCGCCCGGAGGCGCTTTTAGCAGGGAAATACTCCTCCGGACTTTATAAAGCGTAGGTGTCGATGAACAATTGTTCCAGTTTTTCGTGATTAACATCGGTTGCGACATCAATCATTTGCGCTTCAGTCCATAGCGGGCTTGGTGTTGAGCCTGCCGGAGCGACGACCGTTTGTCCTCTGTCCAGTTCACCGGTACCTACACGGGCGTGGCCACGGGTGATGGTAAACAGTTCAGGGTTGACCAGCCAGGCCAGCGGATACGCGTCGTGGAAGAAGCACACACGCTCTTCACGGTTTTGCGAGTAAAAATCGATATAAAACTGTGATACACGCTTAACGAAGCCACCCAGTTTTTCATTACCCGTTTCCAGAGTATCCAGGAAAGACGGTGCGAAAGGCGCTTTCAGCGTAACATCAAGGCCAAACATGGTAACAGGCCAGTCTGCAGCGAATACAATGGCGGCGGCGTGGGCGTCGTTCCAGATATTGGCTTCAGCCACCGGCGTTACGTTACCGGGTACAAATGCTGCGCCGCCCATAATCGCGACACCTTTAATCAGCTTGGGTAATTCCGGCTCAAGACGTAATGCCAGCGCCAGGTTACCCAGCGGGCCAATCGCAACCAGCGTGATTTCACCGGGATGTTTGCGGGCCATGTCTACGATGTACTGTGCTGAACTGCGGGGATCAAGCTCCCGCTCAGAGGCTTCCGGAAATGTATTGCCGAAGCCGTCATCACCATGTACGAAATGGGCGTAACCTGACTCCGGGCCAACCCAGGGCATGCCCACGCCTTGGGTGACAGGAATGTCCTGACCGGCGTATTCACACAGGGTCAGCGCATTTCTGGCAGACATGGTTACCGGTACATTACCGAAAACGGTAGTCAGGCCCAGCACTTCAATTTCAGGATGTTGAAAAGCAAAAAAGATCGCCATTGCATCATCGATGCCCGGATCGGTATCAAGAATAATTTTGTGTGTCATAGTTGTCCTTTTGAACTATCAGACATGTTTCGCGAGGAAGCGGTCTACTTCCTTCTGCTGCGGTATAGATTGTGCGGCACCTTCACGGGTAACGGCGATGGCAGAGGCGGCACAGCCACGGATAAGTGCTTGTCTGGCGTCTGTGTGATTACTGTAGGCCGATAAAAAATAACCGATAAAACAGTCACCGGCGGCGGTGGTATCAACGGCATCCACCGTAAATGCGTCTACTTTGATCACATCGCCACTTTTACGCAGCATCATCACGCCATCTTTACCCAGTGTAAGAATCACTTCGCCATGTTGCCAGTTAGCTTTAAACCAGGTGACGATTTCTTCAACATTGTCCTGACCGGTAATCGCCGCAGCTTCGGTTTCATTTACGATGAGCAGATCAACACATTCCAGCGGTAAAGACTTTACGGATTCACTCATCGGCGCAGGGTTAAAGGCAACTTTCAGTTGCTTCTCTTTTGCCTGCTTCAACATATCAGCAATGCTGCTGGTCTCATTCTGGGTAAGTACCCAGTCAGCTGAACTGGTGTCACTGAGGGCTTTTCTGACTGTCGCTTCATTGATTGTCTGATTTGCACCGCCGAACAGCACGATGGCGTTCTCGCCGTCAGGGGTTACCTGAATAATGGCATGCCCAGAGGCCGTTTCGGTACAGGCAACATACTGACAATCAACGCCATGGCGAATTAGTGTTTGTTTGAATGCCGCATCAGACTGATGAATTGCGCCCACGTGCTTAACATCAGCACCGGCCTGTGCCAGTGCAATCGACTGGTTTGCGCCTTTGCCACCAAGCAACTGAGTGTATTTTGTTGATGCCAGTGTTTCACCCGGCTTTACGAAATGATCTACGTGGTAGACGTGATCGATATTTATCGAACCAAAATTAATGACTGCCATTTCTACTTTCCGTCGAAAGAGGGCGCCTTCCGAAATGCCGCTGTTCATCGTTCGCCCGTGAACCGAAATGTTCAGGGCGGAAGAATCTTCATAGCCGTAGGCTTCCCAGTACGCGCCGGGCTTGCACAATAGCTACGCGGTCATCTTCCTTGGTTTAAAGCATCGGCCAGGGACATGAATGAACTGGCAAACATTCCAGAAGACAGTGTAATTAAAAAACAGCGCAACAGAGTATATCAAACGACACGGTTCGTGAAGCAGATCACCCTTAAAGTTTTGAGAACTTTTCAAAAAAGGCTGTTTTATTGGCTCTAAGCCTGCTGTAGCAACGTATTGCATGCCTGACCATTTGGTTAAGCTTGTTGCTTTATTGAGCAGGTTTTATCGATAACAGTGTTGATCCTAAAGCATTATGAGGGACGTGAAAAGGGGAGAAATACTGACTGCTCAAACACTGTCCATGAAATTGGTTTAAACTGGGTTTTAAGCTGCCTTTTTGGTAGCATGACCGCAATTAACTGATGGAAAGAATACGTGGATAAACAACTCGATTACGACCGTGTCACTAATGTGTTGTCACAATACGATGTCATCGCAGACGGTGCTGAAATTCAGGGCACATTGTGCGGTATGTTATGTGGCGGTATGGCGGTATCAGAACGGAAGTGGATGGATGTTCTGAAAGACACCATGAATGAGGGCGCAGCGTTTGCCCCGGAACTGACCGTGGTGCTTACCGATGTATTCAATGAATTATGTCAGCAACTGATTGAAGTGGAATTTTCCCTCAATCTGATGTTGCCGGATGATAAAGCACCGATCAATGACCGTGGTCTGGGTCTGATTAACTGGGTGCAGGGCTTTATGCTTGGCTTCGGATTGTATCAGCAAAACCTGATGCAATGTTCTGAAGACGTCAAAGAAGCGTTGCAGGATTTCGCCGATATCTCCCGCATGGAAGAGCCTATGACCGAAGATGAAGAATCTGAGCGGGCGCTGTTTGAAGTGGTGGAGTACGTCAAAATTTCTGCACTGCTTTGCTTCAACGAACTGGGCGAGTCGCTGCTCGACGATCAAAAAGATAAACCTTCCGTACACTGATCATGATAAGCAAACAGGAATTTATTGCGCGCCAGCACCGCTTACTTGCTCTGTGTGAACCGGAAAGCGTGGTAGTGATCTCTGCTGCTTCGCTGATAACACGCAGCCGCGATACAGAATATCCTTTCCGCCAGAACAGTGACTTCTGGTATCTCACCGGTTTTGATGAGCCGGATACCGTTTTGTTGCTGTCGAACCACAGCCAGTTTTCCGATCCTTACCGTGCAATGGCGTTTCGTCCGAAGGACAAAACAGCCGAAATCTGGCAGGGCAGGTGTTTAGGCGCTGATGCCGGTTTGTCAGAGTTTGCTCTGGATGAAGCGTTTGAGCTGAGCGAACTGGATGATGTGCTGTCAGAATGGCTTGGCGGACACGACCATGTATATTTTCCGTTTCAAAGTCCGCTGCGGGAAACCCTGTTTGCTGTGCACAATAAGCTGGCGGCAGCGCCGAAAGAAAATATTTCTCCGGCGGCGTTCTGTGATGTAACACCGCTGATTCATGAAATGCGGTTATTCAAATCTTCCTGTGAAATTGCGCTGATGCAGGCTGCCGGAAAAATCTCCGCACAGGGACATATCCGCGCCATGAAGTTTGCTCATCCCGGCTGTTACGAATATCAGCTAGAAGCGGAGCTGCATCACGAATTTGCTATGTCCGGTGCCAGACATCCTGCCTACGGCACCATTGTTGGCAGCGGTGATAACGCCTGTATTTTGCATTACACCGAAAACAACGCACAGGTTCGTGACGGTGATTTGATCCTGATCGATGCCGGCGCAGAATATGCGGGTTATTATGCTGGTGACATCACCCGGACGTTTCCGGTAAATGGTAAATTCAGTGCGCCACAGCGCAGTATCTATCAGTTAGTACTGGATGCTCAGCTTGCCGTACTCGACAGGATCGGGCCCGGTATGACACTGAACGAAGCCGGTTTAATTGCTGCTGAAGTGCTTACCGCCGGTCTAGTTGAACTGGGCCTGCTGAAAGGCACTGTGGCAGAAAGCCTCGAAGGATTGCATTACCGGCAGTTCTTTATGCACGGCATAGGACATTATTTAGGGTTAGACGTACATGATGTGGGTGACTACCGTCAGGACGGTGAGGAGCGCCCACTGCAACCCGGCATGGTGATCACTATTGAACCCGGGCTTTATATCGCGCCGGACGCAGATGTGCCGGAAGCCTATCGCGGTATAGGTGTGCGTATTGAGGATAACCTGGTGATCACGGCAACCGGTGCTGACGTAATAACTGCTGACGTACCGAAAGAAATCAGTGAAATTGAAGCGTTAATGAGGAAGTCTTAACCGGTGTCTGAATTTGATGTCGTGATTATCGGAGGCGGAGCTACAGGTAACGTTATTGCCCGTGGATTGCTGAAACACACCGGCTTTTCTGTTGCGCTGGTCGAAGCCAATGCTTATACCTCAGACGGTTCCCATCCCGGGTTTGATGCCAGAGTGATTGCACTGGCAAAACGCACCGTGGATGAGCTGGCCGCGCTGGATATCGACGCAGGTTCTGCCGGTGCTGTACCCATTAAGCATATTCAGGTTTCAGACAAAGGTGCTGCCGGGCTCTGCCAGCTCAATGCTGATGACTTTCACGTCAGCCATTTCGGGCAGGTAATTTCATTGAAGCATCTGGGTGAAGCCCTGCAACTTCCGCCGGAGACCCCGGGATTCAGTTTGTTTTGTCCGTTGCATGTGAGTTCAGTCAGCCGTACTCAGGAAGCCACGGAACTTACCCTGAGCAACAGCGAAACTCTGCGTGCCCGGCTGGTTATTCTGGCAGATGGTGGCCGTTCGCCACTGCATGAAGAACTCGGGTTTGAGCGTACCGCAGAGGATTACAGGCAAACCGCCATTGTGGTGAATGTCATCACGCAAAAACCTCACAAACATCGTGCTTACGAGCGTTTTACCGCGGAAGGGCCGGTGGCTTTTTTACCTTACGATCCGGGCTTTGCTACCGGACACCGTAATGCCTGTGGCTTTTCCGTTGTCTGGACGGTATCGCCTGACCGGGCGGAAACCCTGATGCAGTCCGGTGATAAAACTTTTATTCAGGCGCTGCAAAAAGATTTCGGCTGGCGGCAGGGCGCAATTCTGCAGGCCGGAGAGCGCACTGCATATCCCTTATCACTGCAACGCACCGTGAATACCATCACGCATCGCGCAGTCGTGTGTGGCAATGCCTCGCAAACACTTCATCCCATTGCCGGGCAGGGTTTTAACCTTGGCTTACGTGATGCCTGTGCGCTGGTGGCTCAACTGACTGATGCTGATGATCCCGGTGCTTTTCATGTGTTGCGCCAATATGCGCTGAACCGTGAGCAGGACAAGAGGTCAACCATCACGCTGACCGATGGCCTGGTCAGGTTATTTTCCAATGATAACCGGGGGTTGCTGGCAGCCAGAAATGCCGGTTTGATGGTGATGGATAACTGTCCGTCGCTGAAATCGTTTTTTGTCAGACAAACCACCGGATTTGCCCCGGGCGCATAATATTCAGGAGAAAGAGCATGGATACAGTGGATATTGCTATTGCGGGTGGCGGCATGGTGGGATTAAGCCTTGCCGCCGCCTTGAATGACAGCGGGTTATCTGTGGCCGTGATTAGCGACCAGCCATTTTCCCGTGAGATGCCGAAAGAACCTGCGTTACGCGTCAGTGCAATTAACGGGGCTAATTATTCAACGCTGTCAGACCTTGGCGTGTGGCAGCGCATGCCACAAGAGCGGGTAAGTGCCTATCACACGATGTCCGTTTGGGATAAAGACAGTTTCGGAAAAATTCACTTTTCGAAGGAAGATTTACCCGCGCCGCAGTTGGGTCATATTATTGAAAACCAGTTGCTGACCAATGCGCTGGCTGACACGGTAGCGCAGCAGTCTCACGTAAAATTGATCGAAACCCGCATTCAGAAAGTACTTTCCGGGCAAAGGGAAACCATGCTGATGCTGGAGAACGACCAGGTACTGGCCTGCCGGTTACTGGTCGGTGCCGACGGCGCGAATTCTTTTGTGCGCCGGCAAGCCCAATTTCCTCTTACCTTCAAAGATTACGGTCATACGGCAATCGTCGCCACAGTGAGAACCTCTGAACCTCACGAACAGTGCGCGAGACAAGCGTTTACCCCGGACGGACCGTTAGCGCTGTTACCCTTATCTGAGCCGGATCTGGTTTCTATAGTATGGTCTCAGACCAATGAAGTGGCAGCGTCTTTAACCAGTTTGAGTGATGAAGCCTTTAATCATGCCCTTAGTGCTACCAGTGACGGTGTTCTGGGCGTGTTAACGGTAGAAAGTAAAAGACACAGCTTCCCGCTTGCCATGCGTTATGCAAGGCAATGGGCAAAGAACGGCATGGTTATAATCGGTGATGCGGCACATACCATTCATCCACTGGCGGGGCAGGGAGCGAACTTAGGGATGCGTGACGCTTTTGCGCTTGCAGAAACTGTTAAAACCTGTGTTCAGGATGATAAAGATTTTGCATCTCTTGAAAATTTACGGGCGTTCGAGCGGGCGAGAAAGGCTGATGCAATGGCAGTGGTAGCTGCAATGGACGGGTTTAAAACGTTATTTGCCGGAAATCATCCCCTGAAGAAATTTGTGCGCGGGGCCGGGCTGGTAATGACAGATGCCATTCCCGCTATCAAGCGTCAGTGGCTGGCTCAGGCGATGGGTTGGTAACACGCAGCAGCGCATTCAACGATTCCCGCGTAAAGCGGGATTCACCACTTTCGAAGCTTTGAGTCTCAATCTCTACTTCCCCTTCAGCCAGCAGTTTCATCGTCAGCACATCTTCGTTATAAAGCTCTGCAACGATTTTCAAATCGTTTGCATTTTCTATACTTCTGACTCTGTAGTGACAGCGTTGACAATAACTTGACAACGCTGTCAACAAAAGAGAATTTACTTGCCGTAAATCGACCCCGATGTCGTTTTTCATAATATTTTCCGGTTAACTGTGTAAAGGGGCAGGAAGAAAAGTTGCCACATGAAAGCTTTTACACATACCGGATGGCGACCATCCGGCAACTATTTTTAGAATCATAGTTTTTGTTAGTATACTCTTCAGTGTAGTCAGGTAATTTAGACAAAAGTAGTAATTTTTGTTGGTAAGATGAGTAAGCAATAATGTTAAAAACGTCAGCGGTTAAAAACTGACATCCCATTGTAAGCGCCAGGTTATCCGGTCTCCCACCTCTTCACTCTGTTGTTCCATGCTGATATGACTGACTTCCGCGGTCACTTTATTGTTATGACCGTTGATAAACCAGTTAAATGCCAGTGTGCGTTCGTAAAACCTGTCGCCGTCATCACCGGTTTTCGGATCGTACGTGGCATATCTTGCTGCCACTTCAAGCGGGGCAGGCCACCAGGCGAACTGTTCATTTAAGAAGTATCCGGCCTGCACGTAATAACCACGCAGGGTTGTTTGCCGGTTCCCGTTAATTCTGTCGGTAACCTTTTTTTCGTGATATTCGCCCTGAGCATTAAAACCCTGATAGAAGAATGCGCCGTCGACGAGATATTGTTTTACGTCGTATTGGTCAGGGGTTTCACCAATATCGATATTATCCAGTGCGCCAGGGCCCGACGAGGAAAAGCGGGTGTAAATACTGCGGTATTTTGCGCCGGCTACAGCAACAGCGGCTGCAGGTTCTGATGTGCGTTTGATATCACTGTTTTTAAATCCGGTCTCCTTACCCAGAAAGTTCCACTGGAAGCGTCCGGCATACATGGGGTTGCCATCGTGATTGTGGTATTCACCGCGACCGGAGCCGGTTAACAGGGCTGTCCAGTAATTAAAGTTTGCCGCGCCGCCTTCATCAATATGACCATAAACCGACATACCCTGCTGGCGATCCAGAGTAAAAACACGGTTGATGATTGAGCGGTCCATCATTTGCTGTCCGCCGCTGCTCACGCTGCGTTCACGTGAGTATTCTACTTTCCACTGACCAAACTTCACCTTTAGCCCGTCATATTTTTCCAGCGCGATGGTAGCGTTTAATGTGCGGGAATCTGCGGCGTCGTACTCCCAGTAGTACTTTACCCATTCACGAACAGCGTGGCCGCCAACCTTCAGCCGGGCACGGTTAATATCAAACTGATTACCACTTTCAGCAATGAAGTCGCCGATGTCGTTGGGTTGCCCTGCACCCGGGCTGGCAAAACGAAACTGCGTTCTGCCACGGATTTGCACCGAATACTGATTATCCGCTGTAGAATAGGTCAGACCGTTACCCTCGTAGTCTGAGAATAAAGACGTGGCATTGCTGTTGAATGCAGAAAGAACGCTGAATGTAATGAAAAGAAAGCGAAGAGAAGAACAAGTAAAAGACACATTTCACCTTGCAGCCGGTAAGAATGGCAGCGGAGTGTATAGTCTTTAGTCGTATATTCAAAGGTGATTGTCACAAAACTGACATATTAAACGACCCATGACATACCAATAGCCGCACCCGCTCCCATGCCCAGAGTAAAAAGCAGTACACCGGCGAGCAGATTTTCTGCCGGAAACCTTGTAGTTGATACTGGCGGCGTATGTTCGTGGTTCACAGTGGCATCCTTATCTATGGTTGATTAATAACGTTAAGTTTTAACCACTTCATACTAAGCATACTGCCAGCCCGGAACCACTGAACTCATGAACGGATCTGAAACAGATTAACGCTGTAACCGGCTCTTTATAAACTCTGCCAGCGTGCGGCTGACCACCGGATGCTGGGTATCCTGATTGAACAGGCAAATATTGACTTTACCCAGGCGGGGCAGGCGGCTGTCTTTTAAGATAGTTAAATTCTCCGGCATACTGGAGCGTGCGAGGGCGGTGATCCCCAAACCCTGCTGAATAGCGGCAACCAGACCGCCCAAATCAGCATTGGTATAGGTAATTTTCCATACCCGTGTTTGCTGCTTTAATTCATCAATTACCCGGCTGCGATACATACAACCGTCCGGAGCAAGCACTAAAGAAATATGGTCACTCACCAGCGGTCTTGCCGCATCGCCTACCCATACCATATCGTCTTCCAGCACCAGTTCACCGCCGGCTTCCGTATCAGGATTCACCAGAGCCAGAATCAAATCGAACTGGCTGCGCCTTGAAGCATGGAGTAAGTCGCGGCTTAACGATGAGGTCACTTCCAGAGATACATCCGGGTAGCGCTTGGAAAACTCACCAATTAAACCCGGTAACAGTGTTGAGGCGAATTCGTTCGGAATGCCAAGACGCAGGCGGCCACTTAACGGAGCCGGGGTTAACCAGCGGAAAATGGCATCGTTCATCTCAAGCAATTCTTTTGCCTTAGGGTAAAGCCAGTTGCCATCATTACTGGGCAGGTGCCGCTGACCGACTTTGGTGAATAATTTCCGGTCTAACTGCTCTTCCAGTTTTTTGATTTGTAAGCTGATAGCAGGCTGGGAACGGCCCAGCCATTCGCCTGCTTTAGCGTATCCACCTTGCTCAATAACACTCACGAAAGTACGTAAGTTATCTAACGACAACTGCTTCATAATGATTTGAAATGCTGATGATATGAGTTTCTTATATTATATTTGCAAATGTAAGGATAAGAAATTCCAATTTGATTGGTCTTTTGCCGTAACCCTATACTTTGTGCTGTTTTTATCACATCGAAACGGACAAAGTCGCATGACGAATACCACCGCATTACACGCTAAGCACCTTGAAGCTGGCGCAAAAATGGTCGATTTCTTCGGCTGGGATATGCCAATCAATTACGGTTCACAAATCGAAGAGCATCACGCGGTGCGTAAAGACGCCGGTATGTTCGATGTGTCTCACATGACCATTGTTGATGTCACAGGTGCGCAGGCGAAAGATTATCTGCGTTACTTGCTGGCTAATGACGTGTCCAAGTTACAGGTTAAAGGTAAGGCGCTGTACAGCGGCATGCTGAACGAAGAAGGCGGTGTGGTTGATGATCTTATCGTGTATTTCTTCGATGAAACAAACTATCGCCTGGTGGTGAACTCTGCCACCCGCGAAAAAGACATGAACTGGCTGAAAGACAAAGCCAGCGGTTTTGATGTCACCATCACTGAAAAGCCGGACTTCGCGATGATTGCCGTTCAGGGCCCGAATGCGAAAGAAAAAGCCGCTACGCTGTTCAGCGCTGCTCAGAAAGAAGCGGTTGCCGGCATGAAGCCGTTCTTCGGCGTACAGGCGGAAGATTTATTCATTGCTACCACCGGTTACACCGGTGAAGCAGGCTACGAAATTATGGTTCCCGCCGCGCAGGCAGGCCAGTTCTGGCAGGACTTGCTGGATGCAGGTGTTAAACCGTGTGGCTTAGGTGCACGTGACACGCTGCGTTTAGAAGCCGGTATGAACCTGTACGGTCAGGATATGGATGAAACCGTTTCTCCGCTGGCTGCCAACATGGGCTGGACCATTACATGGGAACCGGCAGACCGTGATTTCGTCGGCCGCAAAGCATTAGAAGCACAAAAAGAAGCCGGTACTGACAAACTTGTCGGCCTGGTAATGACCGAGAAAGGCGTGTTACGTCACGGTTTAAAAGTGCGTTCAGAATCAGGAGAGGGTGTGATCACTTCAGGCACCTTCTCACCAACATTAGGGCATTCCGTTGCACTGGCCCGGGTACCTGCCAATACAGGTGAAACTGTAGAGGTGGAAATGCGTAAAAAGTGGGTTACAGTAAATGTGGTTAAGCCCAGCTTTGTACGCAATGGTAAAAGTGTATTGTAATCCCAACATCAAGGAAAAATCAGGAACTTATTATGAGCAATATCCCAACCGATTTACGTTATGCATCAACTCACGAGTGGGTTCGTCCTGAAGGCGATGGTGTTTTCACTGTAGGTATTTCTGAGCACGCTCAGGACTTACTGGGTGACATGGTATTTGTTGATTTGCCTGATGTGGGCGACGCGGTAAGTACCGGTGACGACGTATGTGTCGCTGAGTCTGTTAAAGCTGCATCTGATGTATACGCGCCAATCAGCGGCGAAATCGTTGCGATTAACGATGCGCTGGAAGATTCTCCTGAGCTGGTAAACAGCGACCCGTACGGAGACGGCTGGTTATTCAAGATTAAAGCGGATGATCCTGCTGAAGCTGAAGGTCTGCTGGACGCAGAAGGCTACGAAAACAGCATCGACGAAGACTAATTCGTTACAGAGCCAACATCCAAAAAGGCTTAAAGGGGCAATTTAAGCCCCTTTTGTTTTTATTACCCATTGCAAGTGCTTAACAAAACTATGTCGAATTCATCCCTTACTTTGGCTCAGTTAGAGCAAAAAAATGCCTTTATCCGCCGCCACGTCGGCCCGGGTGAAGAAGAAATTCAAGCCATGCTGGCATCTGTGGGCGCTGACTCACTGGATGAGCTGATGGCACAAACTGTACCGGCAGCTATTCAACTGGATAAACCCATTGAAGTAGGTGGTGGCGAGACAGAAGTTGATGCACTGGCTGCACTGAAAGCCGTGGCTTCTAAAAACAAAATCAACCGCTCTTTTATCGGTATGGGTTATTACGATACCCACGTACCGAACGTTATTCTGCGTAACGTGCTGGAAAATCCGGGCTGGTACACGGCATACACGCCATATCAACCTGAAATTGCCCAGGGTCGTCTTGAAGCCATTCTGAACTTCCAGCAGGTCACTATTGATTTGACCGGTCTGGAACTGGCCTCAGCCTCATTGCTGGACGAAGGCACAGCGGCCGCAGAAGCCATGGCTCTGGCCAAGCGTGTTTCGAAAAACAAAAAAGCGAACCTGTTCTTTATCGCTGATGATGTGCACCCGCAAACCAAAGACGTGGTAGAAACCCGCGCTGAAATGTTTGGTTTCGGTATCGTTACCGGTCCTGCAGAAGAAGCCGCAGAGCACGATGTGTTCGGTGCGCTGCTGCAATATCCGGCTACCACCGGTGAAGTAAAAGATATCAGTGACATCATTGCAGCGGTACAAGCCAAAAAAGGTATTGTTGCTGTAGCGGCAGATCTGATGAGTCTTGTTATGCTTAAATCGCCGGGCGAGCTGGGTGCTGATGTGGCACTGGGCAGTGCACAGCGTTTCGGTGTACCGATGGGCTACGGTGGTCCTCACGCAGCGTTTTTCGCAACCCGTGATGCCTACAAGCGTTCATTACCCGGTCGTATCATTGGTGTGAGTAAGGACACCCGTGGACGTCCAGCACTGCGCATGGCGCTGCAAACCCGCGAACAGCATATCCGTCGTGAAAAGGCCAACTCTAACATCTGTACTGCACAGGTGCTGCTGGCCAACATGGCGTCTTTCTACGCCGTTTATCATGGTCCTGAAGGCCTGAAAACCATCGCTAACCGCATTCACCGTTTCGCCGATATTCTGGCAACCGGCTTAACGCAAAAAGGCGTTGCGCTGAAGCACAGCACTTTCTTCGATACGTTAACTGTGATGGTGGATAACAAAGCAGAAGTGCTTGAAGCGGCTTATGCCCGCGGCCTGAACCTGCGTGCCGATCTTGAAGGCGCTGTAGGTGTGTCGTTAGATGAAACCACCACCCGTGCGGATATTGCCGGTCTGTTCGATGTACTGCTGGGTGGCGATCACGGTTTAACCGTGGATGGTCTGGACGCTGAAGTTACCACACAGGGCAGCCAGTCTATTCCTGTTGATCTGGTACGTACGTCTGATTTCCTGACTCATGAGGTATTTAACTCGTATCTCTCAGAAACTGAGATGCTGCGTTACATCAAGTCACTGGAAAACAAAGATTTAGCGCTGAACCACTCAATGATTTCATTGGGTTCATGCACCATGAAACTGAACGCCACAGCCGAAATGATTCCGGTCACCTGGCCTGAGTTTGGTCAGCTTCACCCGTTCGCGCCTGTGGACCAGGCTTCCGGTTATCAGGAAATGATTGGTGATCTGAGCGAGTGGCTTATCAACATCACCGGATACGACGCATTATCCATGCAGCCTAACTCCGGTGCACAGGGTGAATATGCCGGTCTGCTGGCGATTCAGCGCTACCACGAAAGCCGTGGCGAAGGTCACCGTAATGTGTGCCTGATCCCAAGTTCAGCGCACGGTACAAACCCGGCGTCTGCGCAAATGGTCAGCCTGAACGTGGTTGTTGTGGCGTGTGATAAGAACGGTAACGTCGATTTAGCTGACTTGCGTAAGAAAGCAGAAGAAGTGGGTGATAATCTGTCTTGTGCCATGATCACCTATCCGTCTACCCACGGTGTTTACGAAGAAACTATCCGTGAAATCTGCGACATCGTGCACCAGTACGGCGGTCAGGTTTACATGGACGGTGCCAACATGAACGCACAGGTAGGCGTTACGTCACCAGGCTTCATCGGCTCTGACGTATCGCACCTGAACCTGCACAAAACCTTCTGTATTCCTCATGGAGGCGGCGGCCCCGGTATGGGACCAATTGGTGTGAAATCGCACCTTGCGCCTTTCCTGCCAAATCACGCAGTGGTGAACATTGAAGGTACAGGTAAAGATTGTGGTGCAGTATCAGCCGCGCCATGGGGCAGTGCATCTATTCTGCCAATCAGCTACATGTACATCAAAATGATGGGCTCGGAAGGTTTACGTAAAGCGACTGAAGTTGCCATCTTGAATGCTAACTACGTGGCAAAAGCGCTGGAAGGCCATTATCCGGTACTGTACAAAGGCCGTAACGGTCGTGTTGCTCACGAATGTATTATCGACCTGCGTCAGCTTAAAGAAGCGTCCGGTGTGACCGAAATGGATATCGCCAAGCGTCTGAACGACTACGGTTTCCACGCGCCGACCATGAGCTTCCCCGTAGCCGGAACGCTGATGATAGAGCCAACAGAATCTGAAGCTAAATACGAGCTGGACCGCTTTATTGAAGCTATGGTCAGCATTCGCAACGAAATCGCCAAAGTGGAAAGCGGCGAGTGGGATGCCACAGATAACCCGTTGCACAACGCACCACACACGCTGGCCGACATCTGCGACAGCGACTGGACCCGCAGCTACGACCGTCAGGTCGCCGCTTACCCGGTTGAGTCTGTTGCCCGCAACAAGTTTTGGCCAAGCGTAAACCGTATCGACGACGTATACGGTGACCGCAACCTGATTTGCTCTTGTCCAAGTATTGAGAGCTATATTGAGGAGTGAGGTTTCTGATAACTGGTAATGAAGTTTGTGACAGTTTTAATGAAGTCTGTGACAGGTAATTAAGATTGTGACAATCTAGCTAAATAACTGTTCTTAAGTGTAGAGCACCCCATAGGGGAACTCAGTGTGATTTCTGCGATCAGATCAATCGCCAAAAAGAAATTACCGA